>JBCAXP010000378.1:0-4852 GCA_038533995.1 Pseudomonadota bacterium | reverse complement strand
CAGCTGGAGACGACCGAGCTTGATGCGGGCGTCGACGTTGTTCTCGTCGAGATTCACAACCCGGGTCAGGTTTCGGAACATCTCGCGCCACTTCTGCTGCTTTTCAGCAATCTGGTACATCATGACCCGGGCATCGACATTGCGCGGGTCAATCTGCAGGGCGTTCTTTACGTCCAGCTCCGCCTTCACCCAGTCGCCTTCATCGAAGGAAGCCTGTGCCCGGTCCAGGTACTCGACGGCGCGGTCCTCAGCGCTGCTGCAGGCAATCAGCAGAGTGCCGAGAAGCAGCAAAATTCCAGTTCGCAACGTGTTACTCATTGATTTTCCTCATTTGTGGCTTTCCGTCACCACTACAAATAGTTGTCGCCGTTTCGCGCGCCGCCGCGCAAACCCTTAATTAAACCAGATATCGATAAACGCGTCAGCCGATAAGCAGCCCGCGAGCGGCCAGCACCGCTGTCGCCAGGAACGCCGCCACCGGTAGCGGCGTGTAGTAACCGCGGCCCTTGTTGTACAAAAACTCGCCGCCGTAGAACAGGAGCGCGAGGCGGATCGCCGCGGAGCCTGCGTCGTACTGCGCCAGCACCTCGTCGTACACCGACGACGTCACTACCACAATCACGAAGAACAAAATCAGGAGATCAAGGGGCGTGGTGCGAAATTCCGTGCGGCGTGTCACCCGGATCGCCACGATTATGAAAAGGCCGATCAGCACAAGCCAGCCGTTCAGGAACCAGGCGGGCAAGTGGTGCACGGCGGCCGGCATCGACAGTGAGTACACCGCACAGACGCTCGCCAGGTACACGCCGACGCGCATCGCCGTGCGCCGCCATTCCAGCGGCATCAGCAGTGACAACGCCAGCAGCAGGGAAATGACGCCGGACATCGCGCCGAAGGAAGACGGCACGTTCGCCGGGTACAACGCCGCCGCCACGAGCAGTGCGCCAATCAGCAGCGCGACGCCCCGCGTCGAAACGTCAGGCAGCCAGGTGACGCGGCGCAGCCACGTGTTGCGCCGCTCGTACTCGCGACCGGCCTCACCCGCACCGGGATCGAACTCAGACACCCGCGACCATCGGAAAAAGCCGATCACGATGGCGCTGAACACCACGTAAACCGACAGCACAATGACGTCACTCTGGTAGCGCACAAAGATCGCCGTGGCAACGAGGGCCGCCTGCGCCAGGTAGATCATCGACACTGCCTGGTAGTGCAGAAAGCCGATCTCGAGCAGCCGGTGATGGAAGTGGCTCTTGTCCGGCAGAAACGGCGACCGCCCATTGCGCATGCGCCAGACCATCACCACCAGCGTGTCGAGAATGGGCAGGCCGAGCAACAGCAGCAACAGTGCCGGGTTTAGCGCAATGTTGAGGTCCTGCGTCAAAAGCACCGCGAAGGACGCGGTGAGAAAACCCAGGAACTGGCTGCCGGTGTCGCCCATGAACACCACCGCCGGGTAATTGTTGTACCGCAGGAAACCGCAGATTCCGCCCATGACGGACAGCGCGAGAAGCGCCAGCTGCGGCCCGCCGGCCCGGTAGGCCAACCAGGCAATCGCGCTGAGCGTTATCAGTGAGGCTCCCGCGGCAAGGCCATCCAGTCCGTCTGACAGGTTGATCGCGTTGGTGACACCCAGCAGGAACAGCGTGGTTACCGGAATCGACACGTACATCGGCACCGGGTCGATGCCGAAAAACGGCAGGTAGCGGATCATCAGCCCACCGTACATCGCCACCGCGACGGCGAGGATCTGACCGAAGAACTTCCACTTGTAGTTGAGATTATTGCGATCGTCGAGGAGCCCGAAGATCACAATGATCGCGGCACCCGCGAGAACGAAGGACGTCTGCCGATCGAACGACAGCCAGATGGACAGCGGCACCAGCGCGCCAAGCACAATGGCGATGCCGCCGGTGCGTGGAATGTTCTCTTCGTGAATCTTGCGCGAGTCAGGCTCGTCAACCAGCTTCAGTCGCCCGGCCAGCCGGATCAGCGGAGGCACCAGCAGCATGCTGACCAGCAGGGCAACAAAAAAGCCCGAAAACAAATCCTGACCCTGCACGGCAACTCCCGATCGAAGCAGTCAGGGCGTCAGTCTGGCAGGTATGGCCGAAGCGCCGGCTGCACGACACGAATAAATTCGGTGAGCCCGCGCTCGGCGTCTTCCACCGTTACGCCCGGCGAAATGCCAATGGTCAACCGCACCAGTGCGCCGTCTGTGCGCTGGCGCGTTAGCGCGTCCTTAAGCAGGTTCCACTTCACCGCGTACTCGTTGGTGAGAATCTGCCCGCGCTGCGGGAAGTAGTAGTAGACCAGCTGGTAAGCCTGCCCCTTGCGAATGAGCACCCGGTTCACCGGAACGGTCTCCCCGTTTGGCCCGACGTTCGGCACGTTGCGCACCGAGATGTTCTCGATCTCCCAGCCGTCACCTGGAATGCAGGTGCGCGGCGAGTGAATCGACGCACCCTTGCGCTGCGAGTCGTACCAGGCCACGTACAGATTGGCCACCTCACCGCTGTCGCGATTGCTGAAGTCGGCGAGAATGTAGTCGTCGAACTTGAGGCGATTGATGAAGCGTTGCTCGATGCCGCGCTCCACGCCGTCCCACGAGCCCAGCTTCAGCGGGAAGGTCGTCAGCTGATCACGATCAGGAACAATCTCGGCGCGCTGGCCGACGAAGGACGTGGCAACGGCCACCACCGCCAGCAGAGCCAGGGACGTCCAAAGCGTGGCGGGCACCGGACGGCCGGTCAGCGCGCGCTCGGCAGGCTCACCGTAATCCAGGCCAAACACTTCGCTGAGCTTGCGGTGGTCCTTGCCGAAGCGGGCAAACAGCCACATCTCCAGGAAGAGGATCGCCACGCAGGTCATGAAGATGATCCAGCCTTCGAAGTAGTGCAGGAAACCCTCGGCGGCGCCGATGCCGAAGTGCTCCACGAGCACGCCGATCATGCCGATGCGGATGCTGTTCATCAGCACCGTCAGCGGAATCGACGACAGGAAAACAACGGCACGCTGCCACAGTGGGCCGCGGTACAGGTAGGCACACAAAAAGCCGAAGCTCATCAGCGGGAACAGGTAGCGAAGGCCGCTGCAGGCTTCCACCACCTGCAGCTTGTAGACGCCAAGGTCGATAACGTTGCCTTCGAGGTACACGCTGATACCGAACGCGCGAATCACGGCGACGCCGAGCTGGCTCGAGATGAGTTGCAGTTCCTGCGACAGCGCCAGGTACAGGAAGTTGGGCAGCGGAATCATGAACACGAGGTACACGATCGGCACCCACAACCAGCGCACGCTGCCCAGCCCGGTCGCCGCCAGCACAATCGCGGCGAGCGTGCCGATGAATGCGTACTGGATAACGATGTAGAGCGAACTGAGCTCACCAACGAAAAATACGATGCTGGTCAGCAAAAGCAGGGGTATCGCAAGCCAGGTCCCGGTCCACTCGAGGTTAAGGAGTTCACGCCGGTGCTGGTAAACCATGAACATGGCGATGACAGGAATCAGGTAACCGTGGCTGTACTCCTCACGCTCCCACTCCTCCGCCATGTGCACGAGCCCGTCCCAGAAGACGAAGCCCAGCAGGGCTGCAGCGCCGAGCAGCGCGATGAGCATAATCCGGCTGCCGCTGGCAGGCTGATCGGTATCTGCGGTGGGGTGCACGGTTTCAGTCATTTGATGTCACTTCCGTTATTTTGTAAGGCCGCTGCGGGTCTTTATCGTTATGCGAGGAGTGTTTGGATGCGCGAGCCATCCGTCAGTTCCCGAACAGCGCCTGGCGCAGGATTCTACCGAGAAACAGCGGCGTTGACACGAAATTGCGGCGCCACAGACGCCGCGGCTCTCGCAGCAGGCGCGGTAACCACTCCAGGCCCAGCCGGCCAGCCCACTCCGGCGACCGCTTGACGGTGCCGGCGTAAAAATCAAAAACGGCCCCAATGGCCGCATATAGCGGCGCGCCACCGGCCACCGCGTTCAAGTGAATCCACTTTTCCTGCTTCGGCGCCGTCATGCCCACCCACACGACATCGGGCTGTGCGGCCTGGATTGCCGCATGCATCGCTGCGTTGTCCTCTTCCGAGAACTCCGGCTTGTACGGGGGCGACCAGGTACCAACCAGCTCGATATTCGGAAACTCCCGGGCCAGCCGCTCTGCAATAAGGTCCAGCACCTGCTGGGTCGACCCTAAGAAAAAGTAGCGCACGCCGCCCTCGGCATTGGCACGGCGAGACGTTTCGTAAAAGTACTCGAAGCCGGCAACCCGCTCGGACACCGGCGTCCGCAGCACCTTGCCCGCCAGCACGATGCCGGCGCCGTCAGGCAGCAGAACGTCAGCCTCGTGCAGCGCTTCGGCAAACTCGGCGTCCTGCGCCGCGACCACAAGCGAGTGCGGGTTGGCGCAGGCCACGTAGCCGCCCGCCTGGCCGCTACGCATGAGCTGCCACCCGGCATCCACATCGCCGGCAAGGCCTGCCGTGCTGACCTCGTAGCCCAGCACATTCACCGTGTTTGCGTCCGTGGCACTCACGCTTCACCTTCCTTCATGTGTCTTGACTGCTGCCTTCCGTGGCTCGCGATCCGGCGATAGTTGTCGAAAACCGGCTCCAGCACCCGCGCAGGCACGTAGTCAGAAGCCGCCGTTACGCTGGCTTCGCCGGTCATGGCCGGCAGCGCCGCCAACGCACGTTCCGCCGCATCGGCAAATGACTCCGCGCTGCGATCGCCGACAATGTAGCCGCTGACGCCGTCATGCACGACCCGCGCTACTTCGCCGACGCGCGTGGTTACCACCGGCACGCCGCAGCCCAGCGCCTCCAGCACGCACATAGGCATACCTTCGTAGGCAGAC
>JBCAXP010000377.1:0-4856 GCA_038533995.1 Pseudomonadota bacterium | reverse complement strand
AGCGCTCACCAGAGGGTTTGCAGGAGCGTCTCTGATTATCGGCGTGCTGGCCTGCTCCGCGGCCAGCGCACAAATAACCGCAGGCCCGGCGCAGTTCGCAAAGCTGGCCCTCGACTGCCTGCACACCGAGTACCCCAACAAGATCGCCCATGTCATGAACGGCGACGATGACCTCGCGCCGCCGCGTGAGCTCACTCCGGCGTTCTACGGCTGTTACGACTGGCACTCCTCCGTGCACGGCCACTGGCTGCTCGTGCGCCTTGCCCGCATGCATCCGACCGCCCCGTTTGCCGCTGACGCCCGGGCTGCACTGGACATTTCGCTGTCGCCAAAGAATATCGAGGGCGAGCTGCGCTACCTGCGCCATCCGCAGCGCGCCTCCTTTGAGCGCCCGTATGGCCTAGCCTGGCTGTTGCAGCTCGCCGCCGAGCTGGGTCAATGGGAGGACGTTGACGCCAGGCGTTGGTCCAGGAACCTCGAGCCCCTGGAGCGCGAAGCCGCGGACCGGATTTCTGCCTGGCTCGCGAAGCTGACCTACCCGATTCGCGCCGGCGAGCACTCCCAGACGGCGTTCGCGTTTGGACTCATACTCGACTGGGCGCGGTCACGTGGCGACGAGCAGCTGGAGACCCTGCTAACGGACGCGACACGGCGCTTCTACCTGGATGACCGCGACTGCCCGCTGGCCTACGAGCCCTCTGGCCAGGATTTTCTGTCGCCCTGCCTTGCCGAAGCCGACCTGGTGCGCCGCGTGATTAGCGGACCGGAGTACGATCAGTGGCTCGCGAAATTCATGCCCGGCATCCCCGCCGGCAAGACTGACCGGGTGTGGCTGCCGGTGGCTACGGTAAGCGACCGGTCCGACCCCAAGCTCGCGCACCTCGACGGGTTGAACTTAAGCAGGGCGTGGATGCTGGAGGGCATGGCGTCGGGCTGCAGCACCGGCAATCCGCGCAAGCGCGTTTTGATGCAGGCAGCACTCAGGCATCGCAATGCCGGCATGGCCGGCGTTACCGGCGAACACTACGAAGGCGGACACTGGCTCGGCAGTTTCGCGACCTACCTCGTAACGAGCCGGGGGCTGCCCGCGAAAGAGCCCTAGCGGGCGACGTAACCGCGGCCCCGCCGCGGCTTCGCTACGTCGCCGTCCGCGCTTTCGAACGTTACCTCGATGGATTGCGTGTCGGCCCACGTCATGGGCCGGTAAACGCCAAAGTGCAGATGGGGCATCGTGGTGTGTCCGGTATTGCCGGAAAAGCCGATGTGCTGACCGCGCTCTACCCGCTCACCGGGCTCTACCAGCACACCATGCTGCTGCAGGTGGTAGTACTCGCCCGTAGTGCCATCGCTGTGCGCGATGACGATAAAGTTTGCGTACCGGCCGCAGTGGCTCTCCCAGCAGCCGCGGCTGTGCCGCCCCTGCACTCTCGCAACCACGCCCTCACGAGCCGCGTACACCGGAGTGCCCTCCGGCATATTGAAGTCGACGGTGTAGTACTCCTTGCCGGTATGACTGAAGGTCGACCCGTAGCCCTGCAACACCCCGAAACGCTTGCCCTTCGCGTAGGGCAGGCGATAGCGATAGCTGTCGTCGTGCCGTGCGTCAGCATCGCCGGCGGCCCAGTCGAACCAGTAGCGGTAGTGCGTGCTCCTGTTGTCGTCCTTCTGGCGCAGCGTAACGATGGTGAGGCGGTCACCGGGGTCCAGCGTCCGGGTTACCGGCAGGGCGACCGACGGCGCCATGTTGGTCAGGCGCGCGTCCACGGTAACCGTTACCGGCAGATCGCGCAGGTTACTGGCAACGAGCGCGTAGTCGCCGGCATTGGCTTCTGCCTTGACGCAGACCCAGTCTTCCGAGCAACTCCTGGCGGCCGATGCCGGCGGCGGAAGCGCCAGGGCTGCCATTGCCACGGCCGCCGCGAGCACCGCAGCCCACCGGCCTGTCCGCAACATTGGTAAATCCATCAGACAGTTCCACGCCGTGCGCGCTAGAATAAGAGGAATAACTACAATGATGTTAGACACCCCATGAATCATAACCGCGAGTCTGACCGCCGACACCTGCCCGACGGCACGAGTCTGCTTGAACGGATGCGGCGTGGCGAAACCACCGCCGAGACCGTCGTACGCGAGCACCTCGTGAGGCTTCGCGACCGCCAGGTGCAGCTCGGCGGCGCGGTTGCCATCCGCGAGTCGGAAGCCATGGCGCAGGCCGCCGCGCCCGCGCCGGGCCCGCTCAGCGGCCTGCCGGTCAGCGTCAAGGAGACAATCGGCCTCGCCGGGGAACGCATCACCGCCGGCTCCGCTCGCATGCCGCCGGTCGAATGCCGCGAGGACTCGACCGTTGTGCAACGGCTGAAGGATGCCGGCGCCGTCATCGTTGCCCGCAGCAACGTCCCGGAACTTGCAATCACCCCCGAGACCGACAACGTGCCCTTTGGCCGCACGAATAACCCGTTGAACGTGCAACGGACCTGCGGCGGATCCTCAGGTGGCGAAGGCGCCATCGTGGCGGCTGGCGGCAGCGCAATCGGCATTGGCTCCGACATCCTCGGGTCCATCCGGATTCCGGCGAGCTTCTGCGGCGTGGTCGGGTTCAAGCCGTCATCAGCCAGCATTGCCCGCGACGGTACATGGCCGGAACCCGCAGGGTACCTCGGCTCATGGCTCGCCATCGGGCCACTCGCCCGCAGCGTCCGGGATTGCCGGCTTGCGTACAACGTACTGGCAACGCGCAAGCTGCCGGCGCCGGCGAGCGTGTCCGGCAGGCGGCTGGTGATACCGCAGCAATTCCCTTTCCACGTTCGCGAGCCGTGCATCAGCGATGCGCTCGTGCGTGCCGAGCTGATTTTGCGGGACGCCGGCATGGAGATGCGTCGCGAGCACTTCGGCGACATACGCCGGCACTTCCTGGATATTCCGACGCTGATGGCCGCTGAGCTCTACGGTCCCATGCGGGAGTGCCTGCGCAACAGCGACGGCAAGGGGCTGTCGCTGCTCACCGAAAGCGTGCGCCAGCTGCTTGGCCGGCCACGCATTTATCCGGGCCTGTTCCGAACGCTCGCGCTGATCCAGCCGTTCCGGCTGCGCACAGGCAACGCCGCGATTGCCGCCACCCAGCGCTACGAGCAGGGCCGGGCCCTCGCGCGACGCATCCTGTCAGACGACGGCGTCGCATTGCTGCCCGCCACCACCATGCTCGCCCCGCGCCACGGTGCGATGAACCGCCTCGCCATGCGGCCGGGCTTCAATCCGCTAATGACGCCAACGGTGTTTCCCAACGCAATGGACCTGCCGGCGGTGTCGGTGCCGGCGTGGCGTCACCGCGATGCCGCCACCGGCCTGGTGCCCGGCATCATGCTGGTTGCGGCGCCGGGCAACGAAGGCGGGCTTCTCGACGCCGCCGCCGTGCTGGAAGCCGGCATCGCCCGACGCCAGGACTACTAGAGTCTGGCCGGCGCGCACACGTTGGGCGCGGCGCTCGGGTTGTCCACCGTGAAGTCAGCGAAGAACTGGCTCTTCAAAATGCCAAGATCACTGAAGTTCACCGCGCCGTCCCCGTTGAAGTCGGCGTCTTCGTTCGTTGTGAACACCACTGACTTGAACGCCGCCAGGTCGTTGAAGCTCACCTGGCAGTTATTGTCGAGGTCGGCGTCGCACGCGTTGCCGATGCCGTCGCCGTCGGTGTCACGCTGATCTTCGTTGGCGACGCTCAGGCAGTTGTCCACCGCGTCGGACACGGTATCCGTATCGGAGTCGACGCAAACGGTGTCGACAAGGTTGAACGTGTACGTACCGAGCGGCTGGACGGTGCCACCATTGAGAAACGGAAAACCGTTGATTCGGAACGCCGGCTCGGGCGGCAGCGTCGGCTGGTTGGGTGACAGGTACGAGGGGCCGCTGTCGGTGCCGGCATCGTAGGGATAAAGGTCCACCACCAGGCCGTCGACCCAGTCGCCGTCAACGAAAAGGTTGGTACCGGACGTGCCGATAAACCAGTCCGGGCTCGGCGCGATCATGCTGACCACCGTTGCCAGCGGATAGTCGATGGTGACGTCAACTTCCACCGATGTGGAACCCGGCGACACAATGCCGGAGGTGGCCGACACAATGCGGTACGCCGTGCCTGCGTTGATAGCCTCCTGGACTTCAAACTCGAGCGGCGGCTTGGAGCCGAACTCCGCCATGAACTGGATGCCCTGGCTGGCGAGTTGACCGGCCTCCCAGAAGGTCACGCTGTCATTGTGCGTGCCGCCCACCATCTGCGAGAAGTGCGGGTTGTTAAACGGAAAATCCTGGGGATGCGTGTTCTCGGTCCAAACGGACTCGAATACGAGCTGGTAGGAGGCCTCCTGCGCGGGCGCGCAGGCTTGTCCAAACGCCGGTGCCGTGGCGAACATCGCCAGCGCCGCGGGCACAGCCAGTGAAAGTCGGGTCAGGTTCATGGGTCTGGACTCCGTGTCGTTATGGAATGGTGGCTAGGGTGCCACACAAATATCACGCAGTTATCCGCGCGTGACCCGGCGTGCAAAAATTCAGGTATGCAGGAATTGCCGCACCGCAGAAACGAACTCCTGCGACGCCGGTTCACGCCCGAGGAGCAGGTGCCCGTCCGTCTCCAGGCCAACGAACTGGGCCCCCGGAATACGTGCCGCAATGTCGCGGCCGGTCTCGAAAGGAATGCGCCGATCGCCCCGTGCATGCAGCACCAGCGTCGGCACCTGGCTGAATGGCGACAGCGCGCGATAGTCGTCCTGCTTGTGCACGCCCTTCATGATTGAGATTTCCTCGATCTCGACCGCATCGAGCTTTCCCTTCGCGCGCAGGAACATCGCAACGCGTTCAGGGTTCACGGC
>JBCAXP010000376.1:0-4859 GCA_038533995.1 Pseudomonadota bacterium | reverse complement strand
CGGTCGCTGCCAAGCTCGGCGAATGGTTCGAAAGCGGCCTGAAAGACTGGGACATCTCTCGCGACAAGCCGTACTTCGGTTTCGAGATTCCAGGCCAAAAGGACAAGTTCTTCTACGTCTGGCTCGACGCCCCCGTGGGCTACATGGCGAGCTTTGCCAACCTGTGCGCGCGCCGTGATGACCTGAACTTCGATGACTGGTGGAACGCAGACACCAACGCCGAGCTGCATCATTTCATCGGCAAGGACATCATGTATTTTCACTCGCTGTTCTGGCCGGCGGTGCTGAGGGGATCAGGTTTCCGCCAGCCCACGGCGGTGCACGTGCACGGCTTCGTCCAGGTGAACGGTGAGAAGATGTCAAAGTCGCGCGGCACGTTCATTCGCGCAGCGAACTACCTGAACCATCTTAAGCCCGAATATTTGCGCTACTACTATGCCGCAAAGCTCGGTCCGGGCATTGATGACCTCGATCTGAACCTCGACGACTTTGTCGCCCGGGTAAACGCCGACATCGTTGGCAAGCTGGTGAACATTGCGAGCCGCTGCGCGGGCTTTATCACCCGCAACTTTGACGGGCGCCTCGCCCAGGCGCTGGCCGAGCCGGACCTGCAGGCGCAGTTCGTCGCGGCCGCCGACGAAATTGCCGACGCCTACGAGCAACGGGAGTTTGCGCGGGTTATCCGCCGCGTCATGGCGCTGGCCGACAGTGCTAACCAGTACATCGACAGCAAGAAGCCCTGGGTGATGGTGAAAGACCCGGCGTTGCATGGCGACGTGCAGGCAGTGTGCACGCAGGGCATCAACCTGTTTCGCATACTGATGATCTATCTGCAGCCGGTCCTGCCGGCTATTGCCGCTGGCGTCGAAAAATTCCTGGGTGTACCTTCCCTCGCCTGGTCGGACCTCGAGTCTGAGCTGCTCGATCACACCATCAACCGGTACGAGCCGCTGATCACGCGCGTTGACCCGAAGGCCGTCAAGGCGATGCTCGCGGACGAAGCGCAGGACAAACCGGCCAGCAAGGAAGCAAAGGCGAAGAAGGCGGCGGCCAAGCCCGCGGCCAAAACCGCAGCCAAACCTGCGGAAATAGACATCGACGCCTTCCAGCAGGTCGACCTGCGCGTTGCCCGCATCGTCAAGGCTGAACATGTTGAAGGCGCCGACAAGTTGCTTCGCCTCACCGTCGACATCGGCGAGGAGACCCGCCAGGTTTTTGCCGGCATCAAATCGGCCTACACGCCGGAGCAACTCGAAGGCCAGCTCACCGTTGTGGTAGCCAACCTCAAGCCGCGCAAGATGCGCTTTGGCATGTCCGAAGGCATGGTGCTGGCCGCCGGCCCGGGCGGAAGCGACATCTTCATCGTGCGTCCTGACGACGGCGCGACACCCGGCATGCAGGTAAAGTGACGCGGGCTGCAGAGCGCGCTAACGCAGTGCTGGCATGACTGAGATCGCAGCCATTCTCGTCGGCACCGTGCTGGTCAACAACGTGCTGCTCGTTCGCTTCCTGGGCCTGTGCCCGTTCATCGGCGTGTCGCGCAGTGTGGAAAGCGCCATCGGCATGGCGCTTGCCACGACCTTTGTGCTGACGTTGACGAGCATGGTGAGCTACCTCGTGCAGCACTATGTGCTGGTACCGCTCGAACTTGGTTACCTTCGCATCGTAAGTTTCATACTGGTGATTGCGCTGGTCGTGCAGTTCACCGAGCTGGTCGTGCGCAAACTCAATCCGCTGCTTTACCAGGTGCTTGGCATCTTCCTGCCGCTTATCGCTTCGAATTGCGCAATCCTGGGAATCACGCTGATGAGCACGCAGGAAAGCGACAGCCTGCTGCACGCCACGATCTTTGGCTTTGGCGCCGCGGTGGGTTTTTCGCTCGTGCTTGTTGCCTTCAGCGCGATGCGAGAGCGACTGGACAGCGCTGATGTGCCGCAGCCGTTCAAGGGTGCGGCCATCGCGCTGGTCACGGCAGGCTTCATGTCGCTTGCGTTCATGGGCTTTGCGGGCATGGCGTCGTGATCGGGGCGCTTGTATTCTTGTCGCTTGTCGCGGCGGCGGGCGCCGCGCTGCTCCGGCTTCCCGCGGCACGGCTGCGCCTGCAACGCGACCCGGTGGAGCGCAAGATCGATGCACTGCTGCCACAGACCCAGTGTGGCCAGTGCGACTACGCCGGCTGCCGCCCGTACGCGCGCGCCATCGCCGCGGGCGAGGCCGACATCAACCAGTGTCCGCCCGGCGGCGACACCACAATCGCCAATCTCGCAGCGCTTCTGGGCCGCGAGGGCAAGCCGCTCAATCCGAAGCACGGCACGACGACACCGCCCATGCTGGCGGTTATCGACGAGGCGGTCTGCATCGGCTGCACCATCTGCATCCAGGCATGCCCCGTCGACGCGATTCTTGGCGCGAGCAAGCGCATGCACACGGTCATCGCGGACGAATGCACCGGCTGTGAGTTGTGCGTCGCGCCGTGCCCCGTAGACTGCATCGACATGATGCCCGATCCACGACCGGCGCAGCGCTGGCACTGGCCGGCGCCGGAAGACGCCTGGTCATGAGCGCCAGCGATCCGCTACTCGACAGCGCGCCGAAAGGCGGCACCGGCGCATTTCAGGGCGGCGTCACCCTGCACCCCGACACCGCCGCAGCAACGGCCCAACCGATTGCGACAATGCCGGTGCCGGACGAACTGGTGTTGCCGCTCTCGCAGCACGCCGGCGCCCCGGCAAAGCCGGTAGTCGCCGTTGGCGACCGCGTGCTGCGCGGCCAGATGATCGCCGCCGCCGACGGCTTCGTCAGCGCCGCGATTCACGCGCCGACCTCCGGCACGATTACCGCGCTGGAGCCCCGCCCTGTTCCACACCCCGGCGGCCTGGAGGGTCCCTGTTTCGTGCTGGCCAGCGACGGTGCGGACGCCGCGAGCGAAACAGCATCGGGACCGCGTGACTATTTGCACACCGACCCGGCACTCGTGCGCAGCTGGGTGAGGGACGCAGGCATCGTGGGCCTTGGCGGCGCCGGCTTTCCGGCGTCGGTCAAGCTAACTGCCGAGGCCGACCAGCAGGTGCAGACGCTGCTGCTGAACGGAGCGGAATGCGATCCACACATCTGCTGCGACGACATGCTGATGCGCGAGCGCGCAGCGGCCGTTGTCGAGGGCGGGCGCATCATGCTTCACGTGCTCCAGATTCACGACTGCGTGATCGCGATCGAGGAGGACAAGCCCGAGGCGCTCGCCGCCATGCGCGAAGCCGTGGAGGCGGCAGACGATGACCGCCTTAAAGTGAAGCCGGTACCGGCGGTCTACCCCCAGGGCGGCGAAAAACAGCTTATCCAGAGCCTGAGCGGCCGCGAAGTGCCCTCGGACGGACTGCCGCTCGACATCGGCTTTGTCTGCCACAACGTTGGCACCGCCGCGGCAACGGCCGATTCGGTGCTGCGTGGCGAACCGCTCATTTCACGGGTGGTCACCGTTACCGGCAACGGCATTCGCACGCCACAGAACGTGCTCGTGCGGCTGGGTACACCGCTGCACCAGCTGGTCGCGTTCTGCGGCGGTTACACGGACAAGGCCGACCGCCTCATCGTGGGTGGCTCAATGATGGGCATCGCGCTGCCTCACGATAACGTGCCGGTCGTGAAGTCCACCGACTGCCTTGTCGCGCTTGAGCCCGAGAACTTGAGAACAGCCGTTGACGCGATGCCGTGCATTCGCTGCGGGGAGTGCGCCGCGGCATGCCCTGCTTCGCTGCTGCCGCAGCAGCTGCACTGGCATGCGCAGTCGCATAAGCGCAGCGCCCTGCTTCAGCACAACCTGTTTGACTGCATCGAGTGCGGCTGTTGTGACGTGGTATGCCCCAGCCACATTCCGCTTACGCAGACGTTCCGCCATGCCAAGGCACGCCTTCGGCTGGACGACGCCCAGCGCGCCCAGGCAGACGTGGCGCGCCGGCGTTATGATGCCCGCGAGCAGCGGCTGGCACAGGCCAAGGTCGACGCCGCCGCCAGACGCGAGGCTCGCAAGGCGGCCAGGGCCGCGCAGCCGGAAGATCCGCAGGAAGCTGTGCGCCAGGCAGTCGCGCGGGCGCGGGCCAAACGCAAAGCCAAACGAAAAACCAGCGAACAAGCTGCAAGTAACGAGACGGCCGCCGCCAACTCGTCAACCCGCCCGGCGGACAGCGACCAGTGAAATTCTCCCGGGCGCCGGCGCCCCACGTGAAGCCGCCCCGCACCGTGGGCCAGGTGATGCGCCATGTGCTCTACGCGCTGGTGCCGGCTACGGCCGCGCACGCCTGGTTCTTCGGCTTTGGGATTGTGCTGAACATGCTCACAGCCGTGGTGTTTGCGCTGGCCCTGGAGGCACTGGTTTTGCGCTGGCGAGGGCGTCCGGTAACCACCGCGCTCGGTGATTACAGTGCTGTGGTCACCGCGGTGCTGCTCGCGTTTGCACTGCCTCCGCTTACGCCATGGTGGGTCACGGCAATCGGCATTACCTTTGCCATCGTCTTTGCCAAACACCTGTACGGCGGTCTCGGGCACAACCCGTTTAACCCTGCCATGGCGGGCTACGTTGTGCTGCTCGTAGCGTTTCCCGGCTACATGGCGCAGTGGCCAGCGGCGGCGATGCCGGAGGCAGGCGTGGCCGCGCCGGCGCTTGGCACGACGTTGAGCGTGTTCCTCACCGGCGAAGTGCCGCAGCTGCTGAACGTTGACGGCGTCAGCGGCGCCACACCCCTGGACCGGCTACAGACCGGCCTGTCGCAAATGATGACGATGGGCGAGATGCACGCCGACGCCACGATGAGCGGCCTTGGGGGGCACGGCTGGACGCTCATCAACCTGGCGGTCGCGCTGGG
>JBCAXP010000375.1:0-4866 GCA_038533995.1 Pseudomonadota bacterium | reverse complement strand
CGGGGTGGAGCAGTCTGGCAGCTCGTCGGGCTCATAACCCGAAGGTCGCAGGTTCAAATCCTGCCCCCGCATCCGCAGGCGCGAAGTGTACTAACACCCGGAAAGGTTTTCAAGACATAAAAGTCGCGGCAGGGCCCTGCCGCTATCGGGGGGCGGCAAGGCGCACGAATCAGGCAGTTACGCCAGAACTCCGGCGCAAAGCGCGAGCAGACCGGCCGGAAACAGCCCAAGGCCAAGCACCGCAAGGCCGTTCGCGCTCAGAACCACCCGCAGGGCCATATCGCCTTCGAGCTCCACGGCCTCCTGCGGCTCATCGAAGTACATGAACTTCACGACGCGGATGTAGTAGAACGCACCGACCACCGAGAATGCGACGGCGGCAATCGCCAGCCACAGGTAGCCGGCATCCACCACCGCCGAGATCACTGCCACTTTTGCGTAGAACCCGAGGAACGGGGGCACGCCGGCCATCCCGAACATGATGATCAGCATCATGCCGGCAAACCACGGGCTGCGGGCGTTGAGCCCGCGGAAGTCGTCGAGCTGGTCGGCCTCGAAGCCGGCCCGGCTCAGCAGAATCACCATGCCAAAGGCGCCCAGCGCCATGATGACGTAGGCAATGGTGTAGAACAGCGCCGCCTCGGTGCCCGCCGCACCGCCGGCGAGGAAGCCAAGCAGCAGGAAGCCAACGTGGGAAATGGCCGAGTACGCCAGCATGCGCTTGATGTTTGTTTGCGCGATGGCCGCCAGGTTGCCGATCGCCATCGACAGGACCGACAGCACAACCAGCATATCCTGCCAGCTCGTCAGCAGACCGCCGAGACCCTCGACCAGCAGGCGAAGCATGAGCGCGAACGAGGCAATTTTTGCCGCCGTGCCGATGTACAGCGTTACCGCCGTCGGTGCGCCGTCGTATACGTCGGGAATCCACATGTGGAACGGGACAGCACCAAATTTGAATGCCAGCCCCACTAGCACGAACGACAGCGCAAACAACAGTACCACGCCGGGCGTTTCCTGGGTGCCAAGCGCGAGGGCGAGTTCGTCCAGGTCCAGCGTGCCGGCAATGCCGTAGAGCATAGACATGCCGTAAAGCAGCGTGCCCGAGGCGATGGCGCCAAGCACGAAGTACTTCATTGCTGCCTCCGCCGCAATCGGCGAGTCCCGATTGAACGCGACCATCGCATAGAGCGACAGCGACAGAAGCTCGAGCCCAAGGTACAGCGACAGGAAACTGTGGGCAGACACCATCACCATGATGCCCAGCATGCCGAACAGCGCGAGGACGTAGTATTCACCGTGAAACAGCGAACGGTCCCGCAGATATTTGCGCGAGTACACCAGCGTAACGGCAACCGCGAGGTAGGTAACGAGCTTCAGCAGGTTGCCAATGCCATCGTTCACAAAGGCCCCGGACAACGCGACAACCCGCGTGTCCTCCATGCCCGCGAGCGTGAAGGCCGCGGCACCGGCCACGGTTAGCAGGGAAAGCACATGCACCACGACACGGTTGCTGTCTTTCAGCCACAGGTCGATCAGCAGGACGGCGCAGGCCATGGCTGCAACGAACACCTCGGCGTTCGCGGGGCTGAAGTCTCCAGCAGCGGTAAGTATCACGAGCGGCTCCTCACAGTATTTAAGTCCGCGCGGTTAAAGTTTCGAGCTCAGCATCTGCTGCAGCAGTTCGCTGGCAGTGCCGTGCATCATGTCAGTGAGCGGTGCCGGCCAGACGCCGAGCAGCAGTACGGCAAAGGCGAGTACCGCGAGCATCCAGAACTCGCGCGATCCCACGTCTTGCAACGCCGCAACGTTGTCGTTGGCAACATCGCCGAACACCACCCGCTTCACCATCCACAGGGTGTACGCAGCGCCGAGAACCAGCGTGGTGCCAGCGAGGAAGGCGAACCAGAAGTTGGCCCGGAAGCTGCTCAGAATCACCATGAACTCGCCAACGAAGCCACTGGTGCCAGGCAGGCCGGCATTGGCCATCGCAAACAGAACCATGAAAGCGGCGAACTTCGGCATCGTGTTGACCACGCCGCCGTAGTCGGCGATCTGGCGGCTGTGCATGCGGTCGTACAGCACGCCGACGCAAAGGAACATCGCACCGGAAATGAGGCCATGCGAAATCATCTGCACCATCGCACCCTCGATGCCGAGAATGGCGCCAGCGGTGCCGCCGGTGGAACTCAAGATCGTGTATGGCACGAAAATACCCAGCGTCACAAAGCCCATGTGGGCAATCGACGAGTACGCGATGAGCTTCTTCATGTCCCGCTGCACGATGGCCACGAGACCGATGTACACGACGGCAATAAGCGACAGCAGGATAACGAGCCAGTCGAATTCGCGGGACGCATCCGGCGTGATCGGCAGGCTAAAGCGCAGGAAGCCGTAGCCGCCCATCTTCAGCATGATCGCCGCCAGCACCACCGAACCACCCGTCGGCGCTTCCACGTGCGCATCAGGCAACCAGGTGTGCACCGGCCACATCGGCACCTTCACCGCGAACGCCGCCAGGAAAGCGAAGAAGATCAGCGTCTGCGCAGTAATCCCGAGCGGCATCGCCTGGAAGTCGGCTATCGCATAGCTGCCGGACTGGGTGTACATGTAGATGAGCGCTACCAGCATGAACACCGAGCCCAGAAACGTGTACAGGAAGAACTTGAGCGTGGCATATACCCGCCGCGGTCCGCCCCAGACGCCGATAATGATGAACATCGGCACCAGCATCGCTTCCCAGAACACGTAAAACAGCATCGCATCCAGCGCGGCGAACACGCCGATCATGACGCCTTCCATGATCAGGAACGCGGCCATGTATTGCCCGACGTCCTTCTTGATGACCTCCCAGCCGGCAACGACAACGATGACAGTTGTAAAAGTTGTCAGGAGAATCAGCGGCGCGGAAATGCCGTCGACGCCAAGGTGATAGTTGACGTTGTACGTGGTTATCCAGGGAACCAGTTCGACGAACTGCATCGCCGATGTGGACCCGTCGAACTGCGTGA
Source organism: Pseudomonadota bacterium (assembly GCA_038533995.1). Classification (GTDB taxonomy): domain Bacteria; phylum Pseudomonadota; class Gammaproteobacteria; order Steroidobacterales; family JBCAXP01; genus JBCAXP01. The sequence goes on along the minus strand of JBCAXP010000375.1, from coordinate 1,855 downwards.
ATAGCGGCAGGCTCAAAGCGAACACAACCAGCGACACCGCGATCGATACCCAGCGAGACAGGCTGGCACTCGCGCCGGTACCCAGCACGAGCAGGCCGCCAGCGATGGGCAGCCAGATCAGCAGACTGAGCAGTGGCAGATCAGCAGACATGGTCGATGTCGATCCTTTAACTTCTGGTGCCTAAGCTCAGGCCATCAGCAGCCAGCCCAACAGGGCGGCCAGGCCGATGATCATCGCAAACGCGTAGTGGTACAGGTAGCCGGACTGGATATGCCGGATGATTGATGCGAACCAGCCGACGCTCTTCGCCGTGCCGTTGACCATGGCGCCGTCGATCAGGATTTCATCCCCGACCCGCCACAGCGCGCCGCCCAACTGGCGGGCACCACCGGCAAACAGCGCCTGGTTGATGTTGTCGAAAAAGTACTTGTTGTCGAGCAGCGCTTTCGGCCCGGACAGCGTGTTCGCCACGCGGTCGGCGATGTCCGGTCGCTTCAGATAGATGAATCCCGCGACCAGCACACCGGCCATGGCCAGCATAAAGGGCACGGTGACAAAGCCGTGCGCCGCAAAGCTGGCTGCGCCGTGGAAGTGATCGGCCACCCGCGCGAGCGTGTCGTGGCGCGGCAGCACCTGAATGGCGCTGCGGAAGTAGTCGCCGAAAAGCATTGGACCCACCGTCAGCGCGCCGATCACAAGCGACGGAATTGCAAGCAGCACCAGCGGTACGGTGACCACCAGCGGGCTTTCCTTCAGGTGTTCACGGGTGTGGTCGTCCATGCGCTCCTTACCATGGAACACCATGAAGAACATGCGGAACGAGTAAAGCGCGGTAACAAACACCCCGAGCAGCACGCAGAGGTAGGCGTAACCGGCACCGGGCAGCTGGCTCGCGTGCGCCGCCTCGATGATGAAGTCCTTGGAGTAGAAGCCACTGAAGCCCGGGAAGCCGATCAGCGCCAGCGACCCGATCAAGGTTGTCCAGTAGGTGATGGGCATGTACTTCTTCAGGCCACCCATCTTGCGCATGTCCTGCTCGTGGTGCATGGCGATGATCACCGAGCCGGCCGCCAGGAACAGTAGCGCCTTGAAGAACGCGTGGGTCATCAGGTGGAAGATGCCGGCCGCGTAGGCACTGGCGCCGAGCGCCACGGTCATGTAGCCGAGCTGCGACAGCGTCGAATAGGCCACGACGCGCTTGATGTCATTTTGCACGAGCCCGAGAAGCCCCATGAAGAACGCCGTGGTCCCGCCGATCACCAGCACGAAGCTGAGCGCGGCTTCGGACAGTTCAAAGAGCGGCGACATGCGGGCCACCAGGAAGATGCCTGCCGTCACCATCGTTGCCGCGTGGATGAGCGCGGAAATCGGCGTGGGGCCTTCCATCGAATCCGGGAGCCACACGTGCAGCGGCACCTGCGCCGACTTGCCCATCGCGCCGATGAAGAGGCAAATGCAAATGACGGTGACAACCGACCAGGAACTGCCGGCGAAGATCTCGATCGTCTGGCCGCTGATCTTCGGCGCAGCCGCAAACACTTCCTGATAGTCGAGCGAACCGGCGTAGTAGGCCACCGCAGCGATGCCAAGCAGGAAGCCGAAGTCGCCGACACGGTTCACCAGGAACGCCTTGAGGTTCGCGAAAATCGCGGTCGGCTTCTTGTACCAGAAGCCGATCAGCAGGTACGACACCAGCCCCACCGCTTCCCAGCCGAAGAACAGCTGCAGGAAGTTGTTGGACATCACGAGCATGAGCATCGCGAAGGTGAAGAGCGAAATGTAGCTGAAAAACCGCTGGTAGCCCGGGTCGTCGTGCATGTAGCCGATGGTGTAGATGTGCACCATCAGCGACAC
>JBCAXP010000374.1:0-4867 GCA_038533995.1 Pseudomonadota bacterium | reverse complement strand
GCATGAGCAGCCAGTGAGACGGAGTCATCGCAGGCGGAGTTGCCGCGTGGCGAGCGCAGGGGCTTCAGGGTGTTGCCGAGGATAGCACTCCGGATTCGGCAGCCGCGAGCCTGCGGCAGTGCTCCCAGGCCAGCACCACGCGTTTGCGCTCGGGTCCCCAGCGATAGCCACCGAGCCCGCCGTCGGCGCGCAGCACGCGGTGGCAGGGAATGATGACGGCAACCGCATTGGCCCCGACGGCACCGCCGACAGCGCGCGCGGCGCCGGGCTGACCGATGCGTTCTGCAAGCGTCGCGTAGCTGACTGTCTCGCCGGGTTCGAGCGCCACCAGGGCCTGCCAGACTTTGTGTTGGAACGGCGTGCCCACCAGCAACAGATCAATACGCGATGGGTCGGGCGCAAAGACATCGGCCACAGCGGCCGCGCCATCGGCTATCGGCTCAAAAACGGCCCCCGGCCACTCGGCGCGAAGTTCGCCGAGCCGTTGCTCGCGATGTTCGGGGGCACCGAGACGCAGCGCGACGATGCCGCGCGTGCTGCGTGCGAGCAAGGCATCGCCAAATGGCGTCGGACCAAACGCCCACTCGAGCGTAAGCCCTGTGCCGCCGCGCCGAAATTCGCCAGGAGTTACCGCGTCTATCGATACGAACAGGTCATGCAGTCGACCCGGGCCCGACAATCCGGTTTCCCAGGCCGCGGCTTCGACGGTGGCGTCGCGGCGCAGCGCGTCTCGCGCGTCGGCCAGCGTCAGGTGTGCGAGGTAGCGTTGCGGTGAGATGCCCGCCCATCGCCGGAACAGCCGCGAAAACTGTGACGGCGACAAGCCCGCAGCGCGGGACATATCGGCCACCTCCGGGCGCGCGCGCCGGTGCTCGGCGATCCACGTGATGGCGTCAGCGATGCGGTCATAATCGCGGTGTGTCACGGCTGTCGTATCCATGCGCGCAGTGTGCGCGCGGGTGGGGACGCGCACCACCCGAATCCTGCTGAGTGACGGGCGCTAGCTGGATGGAAACAGCGGTGGCAGATCGGGCTGATTCGCAAGACGCGCCGCAGCGCCAGGCTCATGCGCGCTGCGCAGCGCCCGTTTCAAGGCATCGCCGCGCCAGGCACCGTCGTCGCCGTTGCCCCAGAGGTGCCGGTTCAGCCCCTCGACCGCAGCCGCCGCGTCGTTGGGCAGGCGCGCCGCAATGTCACCGAGTGCCCTCGGCGGATCGTCGGACCAAAAGTGACTGGCCCAGGCCACGAGCGCCTTGGCCGCCTCGCCAGGCTGGTTGGCCTCGCAGGCGCGCTGCACAGCCTTAAACGCCTTTTGCGTGGCGCGAAACGGCGCCTCATCGTTTCGCGTCCGGCGCTGACGGCGTCGTTGTCGCCGGTTGCGGTTATTGCCGCGCCAAACCAGCCACAGGGTAATCAACCACAACGCCAACAGGCCGTAATTGATCGTCTTGAGACGGAACAGGCGCTGGCGCAGCTCGACACTCTGTGGCGCCGGTGCCGTCTCGGCTGCCGCTGCCGGCGCCGTCTCGGTCTGCACCGGCGTCTCAGTCGCCGCAGCCGGCTCCGGCGGCGGTGTGACCCCGGCCGCTTGCAGGATCGGCAGGCTGACGGTGGTTGACGTCCACGCACCGGTCTCGGTGTTGAACCAGGGCACCTCGACGGACGGCAACGCAAAGATGCCGCCCTGCGAGGCGATGATGGCAAAGCCCTGTTCGCGCGCCGAGCGCATCGTGCTCTGCTGCGCCCGAGTCTCCAGATCGGGCTGGTCCGGATAAATCCGCAACCCCGACTGGTTCGGAAACCCGAGCTCGGGCAGCTGGCTAGACATGAGCCCATCGGCCTCGAGCCGAAGCCGCACGTTGGCGGGCTCGCCCGCTTCGAGAATGCCGTCCTCGGGTCGAACGCTTGCACGCAATCGAATGTCGCGCGCCGGCAGCCAGTCGGCACCCGCAAACTCGGCAGGCGGCAACACCACGGGCTCGACAGCCAGGGTCAACGGGTCCGACGCATAAACGCGCGGCGACGAGATGCGGCCGCGCTCCCAGATGCTCGCCTGGAACCGCACGGGCTCAATGGTAAAGCTGCCACTGGCCTGCGGGTACAACGCGTAGTTGCGTTCCGTGACGCCGTAGAGCCGGTCACCAATTTGCGCCTCGTAGCGCCGGTCATCGGCCAGACGCTCGATGATGATCTCGCCGCCCTCAACACGGGGTTCTTCCCAGCTCATCTGGCGCACGGCAACGCCGATGTAGAGCTTCACGGTGTAGACGACCTGCGCCTGCACCCAGGACTGCTCCCGGTCCAGCGACACTTCGAGAAATACGTCCGCCTCCCCGGGCGGCGCCTGTGTGGCTGCACGCACGAGCATCGGGATCGGGTCGCTGGCAACGCCGTCCACGGACAGCGGGGGAATCTCAAACTGCCCGACCTCGCGCGGCAGTAGCACGTAGGTCCAGCGGCGGCTGGCCTGACGTTGCCCCTTGATAATGCTGATGCTCGTGTTCTGGCTGCGGCCAAGGACGTCGAAGTCCTTATCGAGGCCCGAGACGTCAGGCTCGCCCTCCTCGCCGCCGTCAGCCGTGAGCGTCAGCGAAAACGACTCATTGACTTGCACGCTCGAGCGGTCGACCACCGTCGTGACAGCCGCACTGGCCGTCGCCGACACCAACCACCCCAACATCACGCACAGCCCCCATCGCTTTACCATGGTTCGGTCCTGTCGTCTGGCCAGAGCCGGATACCATCCTGATCGGTCTGCCGGCGCTGGTACTGGTAGCGGAATTTGCGGCGCAATAGCCCGCCCGGATCGTCGGGAATCCGACGCAGCCACTGCTCGAGCGCCTGTTGTTGTTCGGCCGCGGTGCGCTCTTCGGCGGTCGGCACCTGGACCGGCGACAGCTCACCATTGGGATCCGCCTGCGCCTCACGCAGCTGGCGTTGGATTTCTTCAATCGCCTCGCGCTCAGCCTCCTCGTCCGCGCTGCTCGTCTGACGATTGCGTTCCGTGGGCTGATCGTCGCCCGACTGACCGTCTTGCGCATCACCACCCTGCGCGGACCCCGAGCCGTCCTGTTGCTGGCCACCGTCCTGCGGATCGCCCTCGCCCGAGTCGCCTTCGCCGCCGTTCTCGCCGCCCTGCTGCTGATTACCCTGAAGCTCGCGCAGCACGTCGAGATTGTGTTGTGCGTCTTCGTGGTCAGGTTCGTCCGCGAGAAGATTCTCGTAAGCCGTTATCGCATCCGCGATCTCACCGGACCGGGCCAGCGCCGTGGCGTGGTTGTAGCGCGCGGTTGCGCCCTCAAGTCCCTCAAACTGCGCTGCGCTTTCACCGAAGTCGCCGGCGCGATAGGCGGCACTGGCCTGCCAGGCGGGATCTTTAAACAGCTCGGCGGCTTCGTAGGCCTTGCCGGCTTCGAGCGCCTCAGCCCCGCGCTGGTCCCGGTTCTTCCACAGCGCATCCCAGGTGCTGGCCTGGGCAGGCACAGGCGTGATCATCATGAGTGCCAGGCAGCCCGCCACCACGTAGCCTCCGCGACGAAATGCAATGGCCACAAGCGGCAGTAACAACAACGTGATCCAGGGCCCGCGATCAAGCCAGCGCTCGATGGACTGCGATGACGCGTCGCTGTCGCGAGAGATTCCGCCAGGCTGTGATGTCAGCGAGAGGGCCGCCAGATCGCTCTCGTCGGCACTGAGTCGCGCGAACGCCCCATCACCGGCGTCGGCGAGCCGGCGCAGTCCCGCAATGGGCACTTTGGGCAACGCGATGTTGCCGCGTCCGTCCGTCACAAAGCCCGAATCCTCAGCGGGTATGGGACCGCCGGCCTCGGTGCCGACAGCCAGCACGGACACCGTGTGCCCGGCATCGCGAATGGCGCGCGCCGATGTCAGTGCCGGTGGCAGATTGCCGCCGTCAGTGATGAGCAAAATACGGCCCGTCTTGACGCCCGCCTGCTCGAGCAGCTGGCGGGCCTTGTCGAGGCCCGCTTCGGGGTAGCTGCCCCGACTGGGCATCAGGCTCGGTGTCAGCGTGGGCACGATTGCGTCGATGGTATCGATGTCGTCGGTGAGCGGCGTGACCACAAAAGCATTCGCACTGAACACGACGAGCGCGGTCTCACCGCCCTGTCGCTCGCGCAGGATGTCCTTGAGCTTGAGCCGCGCGCGCGCCAGTCGCGAAGGTCCCACATCCGTGGCTTCCATAGACCGCGACAGGTCCAGGGCAATCACCATGGCGTCACCATCGCGCGTGACAGGTACCGACTGGCGCTCCCAGGCCGGCCCCGCCAGTGCGAGCGCACCGGTGATCACGGCCAGCGTGAGCAGCACGGGCGTCCAGACACTACGCTCGGCCGGTCCCGCCTCAATCAAAACGGCGTCGCGCAGATCGGGCGCGACGAGCGCACGCCAGGCATGACTGACACCGGCACCGCGAAGCCAGTACCAGGCGCCAAGCGCCAGTACGACCGGGATGGCCACAAGCCACCAGGGTCGCAAGAAGTGCAGTTCCGCCATCATCGTGCCGTCACCGTCATCACCATTCGCGGCAGCGCCAACGCGCCCAGCAGCAACAAGCCCAGGGCCAGTGGCAGATGGAATACCTCATCCCGAGGCCGCAGCCCCGACTCCTCGTCGGCCGCCGGCTCGAGCGCGTCCAGTTCCCGGTAGATGCCCGCCAGGCCCGCCGTGTCCCGGGCGCGGAAGTAGCGACCGCCCGTGATTTCCGCAATGCGCGTGAGCGTTTCCTCATCGAGGTCCGAGGACGGATTGACCAGGCGCGGGATCATCCCCGACTGGATCTGCATGCGTTCGGCGCCGATGCCGATCGTATAAATCTTGAGTCCGATCATCGCCGCGAGTTCCGCAG
>JBCAXP010000373.1:0-4867 GCA_038533995.1 Pseudomonadota bacterium | reverse complement strand
GTCGCCCACCCACGCATTTTCGATCTGCGGCGACAGGTGAGCGACCATGCCGCCCTCCTCCAGCCTGGCCTGCTCGAGGATGTTATCGACAAGCGACAGCAGGTGCTGGGAGGCCCGGCCGATGGCGCCGGCATGCTTGGCGCCGGCGTGCGCCACGGGCAATTCGTCGAGCAGCAGGTTGGCGTACCCGATTACCGACGTCAGCGGCGTACGGAACTCGTGTGACATGCTGGCGATGAAACGGCTCTTCACCCGTGCCGACTGCTCTGCCTCACGCCGGCGGTTTTCCAGTTCCGTGCGAGCTTCGATGAGGCGTGCCAGCAGGCGATGCTGGTCGTGGTTGAGCAGGCGCACCTCGTTGGCGGCCTGCTGCAGTTCCTGGCGCTGCAAGAGCTCGCGGGTAGCCTGGATGTAGATCACCAGGCAGTGATCGCTGGACGGCAGAATGTGTACGTGCGCCGCGCGCTGCTCCGCCGTGTGAACGAGAGGCAGGGTTACCTGGCTGTCCCATTCCATGTCATGCAGGCAAGGCGCGAGGTCACGCACATCGCTACCGCGCGAAATCGCCTCCAGCCCGTACGTGGCCGGCTCGCCCCACCAGTCCTGCACCCGGTACTCGCGATCGAACCTCACGCACAGCGGATGAAAACTCGCGGTCAGCAACGCCTGCAGGAACTCGCCGGCGTTGTCCGGAAAATCGGCGTAGGCAGCGGGTGGCGCAGTGCCTGGCTGGCCGTCGCCCCGCTCGCTACTGACGCTGGAATCGCTGCGCTCGTTCAAGGCCCGGAGGATTCCAGCAGCTTGTTAGCAAGGGCCTGCAGCGCGGTCTCGACCTCGTCACCGGTCTTGGCGCTCGTGAGGAACACGTCCATGCCCGATGAGCGCAATTCATCGACGGTGCCGTCCGGCACTTCCCATTGCTCCGTCAGGTCGGTCTTGTTGATGATCAGCACAAACGGCAGTGCGCCGAAGCGCTGCTCGGCCTCGGCACACAGGCGCCTGGCAATGTCGACGGTGTTACGCCGCGTACCGTCCGCAACGAGCAGGTAACCGGCAGCGCCGCGAAGGTAGGAAAACTCCACGGCGGAGAAGCGATCGGCACCGGCGATATCCCAGATAACCAGCTTGAGGTCACCGCCGGCGTCGCCCGCTTTCATGGTCTTCGTGTCGATCTTTACGCCGACTGTCGTCAGGTACTTCTCCGAAAACACGTTATGCACGAAGCGCGCAACGGTGCTCGTCTTGCCGACACCGAAGTCGCCGATAATGCAGATCTTGCGTGTGGGAATCATGGCTTTTGCTGCCTGTCTGTCCAGTCGCGCCCGGCATCATCCACGGCGGCCACGGAAGCTGCAACCCGTCGAAGCGCGAGATCAACAACGCGCTCGCCGCCGGCGGGCGGGCCGGCGTCAACCGCGATAAACCGTTCCGCGACACCCATCGCCACCAGCGCATCGCGAGCGGTTGTCGCGCGGCTGCGCCGAAGCGTTTCATTCAGGCCGCTCTCGCCGCTGCCGTCGGTGTAGCCTGTCAGCACAACGGCCGGTTTGAGGTCGGCGGCAAGCGCGACCTGGATAAACGCCTGGATACGGTTTGCCAGCGTCTCGACGGCCGCCTGCTCTTCTACCAGCACGTTGTCGCGACTGAAGTACAGCGGCAGCGATGCAATCTCGTCAGCCAGCTGCCGCAGCCGGACGGCCTCCAGCGTCTGCAGGCCGTCGGTGCGAATGCCGTTCAATCCAGGAACGTTCGCCAGCTTGTCCTCGAGGCTGTCCCGCCAGGCCGCCGGCGCGCTGCCGGTGACGGTCAGCACACCACCGGCAACCGTCATCTGCGCCGTATCGGGTTGCCCTGCGGCTTCGCGCGCCGCGCGCAGAATATCGTCGTCAGTGGGCGGCGCCTGCCGGAACTCGACCGCTTCCACGCCTGCGAGAACAGGCGCCAGCGTTTGCACGCGCTGGCGAAAGCTCGCATCCGGTGTACCACTGACCACGAGCGTAGCCCCCTCAAGCGAAAGCGACACGTCGTCGGGCGGAGACAGTGCCGCTCGCGCGCGCCGCTCCACGATAGCCGGCTCCAGCGAATGAAACGGCGCAAACGCCAGGCGCACGCGGCCAGCCGCGACTTCGTCGGCGAGCGGCAGCTCGGCCAGCGGATCGCGCAGCCCCCGCGCGGTTATAACGCCATCGTCGCGCTCAAGCTCAAAGGGCATGATGCCGGGCTGTGCCTGCAGCACCTGCCTGACACGCTCCATCTCACGCCGCTCGTTCCAGTCTGTCACTGCCAGGTAGCCGATAACCACCGCCGCCACGGCCAGCAGCAACCAGAGCGCCGCACCGGGAACGCCGGCGCCGCGCCTTTCCTCCGGCGCGACCTTTTCCATTTGAAGGCAGCGCTCGATGTCTGGCTGCAACACCTCGGTGCCGTCGGTGTCGCCGGCAAAGTCCAGCAGCAGCTCGCTGTAATCGCGGTGAATGTTCTCGAGGATTTCCGCCAGCTCGTTGCGCAGCGCGCGCGGCGGCGTGCCGCGAATCAGGCAGGTCAACATAGCTGCCGGGCCATGCACGGCCCACAGCGTGTATTCCCCCATGTCCGCGGTTTCCAGCGCGCCGCTGCCGTCCTGCGCAAAGGAGTCTTTCACGAAGTCCTGGATTGCGGTGAACATCGCAGACACCGCATCCTGGTCCTTGGCCGCCGGCACGTCTGACGCATGGCGGATGAGCATGCCGGTTTCCCTGTGAATGAGAAACACCTGCTCGACCTGGTACAGCAGGCTGCGCTGCACGATGTATTCCGGCAGCGGCACGCCGGCGCGCCACGCTTTGAAGCGCATGCTGGGCGACAGGCGCGTGTCGAGGGTTTCGTTGATCGACTGGATCAGCCCCTTGAGCGCCTCGGCAATCGCCTTGCGAATGGCGGGGCCAATGATGGGGAACAGGCTGTCGGCGATGGCCTTGGGATGTTTGCGTACTGCCAGCCGGATACTGTCGGTGACGGGCGCCGCCATGGCATCGGCCAGGGAGGTATCGCGGGCGTGACTGCGGCGCACCGACTGCGGCAGCACATCGGCAACGTCGGCGGCGCGGCTTTCCGGCGTATCCAGCCGGCGCGTGAGTGCATCCAGGGCCTTCTTCTCGTGACCGAAAAGCAGGTCCTTGATGTCGTCGATCTGGCTCACGTCATTGCCGCCTCGTCAGACAGTGTGAACACAGCCGCCGAATCCCCCCGCCATGACGGCCAGGGCCTTATCCCCCGTCGGGCAGGTCGAGTTCGCCATTGAGGCGCAGCGCGACCTCCGACAGCATGGCTGCCAGCTCCTCGCGCGCCACCTTGCGGTCTTCCAGCGATTGCGACTGCTTCTTCGTTTCGGCAGCCAGGGCATCGCGCGCCTCGCGCAGCATGTCGGACATTTCGTTGGCCTGCTGCAGCAGCGCCGCGCGAATACTGCGCGCTTCCGAGGCAGTCTGCTCGTCGAGTGCGGACAGCGCTTGAGTGGACTGCTTCGCGAGTTCGCGAATTTCCTCCTGGCTGGCTTCCCGATCCGCGCTGCGCTCGGTCTTTTCCTGGGTAAGCCGCTCGGTCAGCGTGGCAAGCTCCCGGGCAATGTACGACTCGAGGTTGTCCATACGCGACGACAGGTCCTTGGACAGTCGCTCAACGTCGGCCGCGAGCCGGCTGTCCAGTTCCTCAAAGCGCCGATCGTAGTCGCGCATCTGGCCACCGAACAGGATGTCGCGAATCTTGTTTACATTCGGGTCGTCTTCGCCGCCGGGGGCGGCGGCTTTTTTCTCAGCCACTGCGGGTCGCTTTTTGCTCACGATTTCTCCCCTCCTGACGCCGGGGTTTCGCCAACGTGCTCGAGACGGTAGCCGTGCTGGTAGATGGCAGACAGCTGCCAGCCGGTCTCCTCGTTGATCTTGAGTTTCTTGCGCAGCCGACTGATGTGCGTGTCGACAGTACGGGTGTTGAGCTCGGTGCCGTGCATGCCCCAGATCGACTCCAGGATGTGGGTGCGTGAAATTACCCGGCCGACGCGGCGGAACATAAAGAGCGCCAGGTCAAACTCGCGATGCGTCAGCTCGACCACTTCGCCGTGCAGTGAGACCGTCTTGCGAACCACGTCGAAGTCGTACGGAGCAACTGACGGTGCTTCATCGGCCGCCTGGCCGCCGCCCGCGCGGCGCGCAAGCGCGGTCAGACGCGCCATGAGCTCGCGACGGCGCAGCGGTTTGCCCATGTAGTCATCCGCGCCGGCTTCCAGCGCCTGCACGATGTCCGCTTCCTCGTGTTTGACTGTGATGAAAATAACCGGCGTCAGGGTCTTGCCGCTCTGGCGAATCTTCTGCAGCACTTCGAGGCCGCTCATGCGCGGCACCAGCCAGTCAAGAATCAGTACGTCGAAGCTCTCGCGCAGCGCAGTGCGCAGAAAGTCCCGGCTGGCGGAAAAATGGCTGACGGTATGGCCCGCGTCGCGCAGCCATTCGCAGACCAGTGCGGCCTGATCGACGTCGTCCTCAAGTAGTGCAACCCTCACCCGGCATACCCCGTGTCACTTGAATACAGCTCACACATGCACATCCCCTATACCCTGGCATGGTGTCTTGAAAAAGAGTTTACAGATTTTTACAACTGTTGAGTACTGCTACCAGTTCCCGTGCAGACCCCAGTCGATCATCGGGCTTCTTTGCGAGAAGGCTCTCTAGAACAGGAACAAGCTGCCCCAAGTCTGGGTCCAGAGCCGGCAGGGGAGCGTGACAGTGTTTGTAGATAACCGCAAGGGGAGACGCGGCGGTGTACAGTTTTTGACCAGTCAGCATCTCGAAAAGGATAACGCCCAGGCTGTAAAGGGCGCACGGCTGGACGCGCG
>JBCAXP010000372.1:0-4884 GCA_038533995.1 Pseudomonadota bacterium | reverse complement strand
TTGGTGGGGCAGCGCGTGATCGTGGAGCAGAACCGGCAGGCCACGCAGGACCGCCTCCAGCAGCGCCTCCAGCGCGTCGAGGCGGCCATCCAAGACCTAGCCCTCGACGAGCCCGCGCTGGCCGCCTACGACGGTGGCAAGAACGGCCTCGCGGGCACCAGCCTGCGGGCCACCGGTGCCGCCAAGCTCGACGCGCGCTCCGCGCAGTCGCGCGCCTACGTCAAGCATCTGCGCGACCAGCAGGACCGTTTCCTGAACGACCTGCGCGGTGTGTCCCGCGGTTCGGTCACGGTCGGCCACCGCTATTTCCACGTGATGAACGGCATGACGCTGCGCATGAGCGACAGCCAGGCCCGGATCGCCGCCACGCTCCCCGGCGTGCGCCTGGTCGAAGCCGACACGGCGTTGCAGCTTGAGACCGACCGCGGCCCCGCCTTCATCGGCGCACCGGCCGTCTGGGACGGTTCGGCCACCGGCGTCGCCGCACAGGGCGAAGGCATGGTGATCGGCATCATTGACAGCGGCATCAACCACGGCCACCCGTCGTTTGCCGAAGAAGGCGCTGACGGCTACGGCGGCGCAGGCGAATACGCAGCGACGAACCCGTTCGGCGCAGGCGGCTTTGCCGGCGGTGAGCGCGACGACTGCCCCGATCCCGAGCTCGTCGGCCTTTGTAACAACAAGCTGATTGGCGCTTACACGTTCCTCGACGCGCAGGACGGCGGCATTGACCCGTTCGCCCCGCCGGATGACCCCACTTCGAAAGACACCGACGGTCACGGCACGCACGTTGCCAGCACCGCCGCCGGTGGCTTCGTCGAAAACCCGCCCCTGCTGGACGCTGATGGCAACGACAGCGGCCTTTCCCTGGGCACCGTGTCGGGCGTCGCACCGCACGCACACATCATCTCTTACAAGGTGTGTGCTCCGAGCTGCTTCTTCAGCGACATTGGCGCCGCGCTTGACCAGGCGATTCTCGACGGCGTCGACGCCGTCAACCAATCGATCGGCTCCGCCGGCCCCAGCCCGTGGACTGACACGGCGCAGAACATCGCATTCTTCAATGCCCGCGTTGCCGGCATCATGAACCACACCTCCGCGGGTAACAGCGGCCCGGGCGCCGGCACCGCTGCGCGCACCAACTCCGCTCCGTGGAACACAACAGTCGCCAACAGCACGCATGACCGGTCATTCCCGGACAAGCAGCTGCGCGACCTGGCAGGCGGCGAGAATCCGCCTGCCGACATCACCGGCGCCGGCTTCACGGCCGAGCTCACCGCCCCTGTCGTCTACGCCGCCGACTACCCTGTCGGCGCGCCGGGTGATGCCAACTTCGACCAGCCGGAACAGTGCCTTGAGCCGTTCCCGGCCGGCACGTTCAACGGAGAAATCGTGCTCTGTGATCGCGGCTCCATTGCCCGCGTCGGCAAGGGCCAGAACGTGCGTGACGGCGGTGCCGGCGGCATGATTCTCGCCAACACCCAGGGCGGCGCCACCAGCACAAACGCTGACGTGCACGTTATTCCGGCAATTCATGTCAACGCTGACGATGGTGACTCGCTGCGCGCATGGCTTGGTAGTGGCGCCGATCACACCGGCACCATCGACGCGGCTGACCCGCCGGTGGCCGACCCGGCTGTAGGCGACTTCCTGTCGGGCTCCAGCTCGCGCGGTCCGTTCACCGGCTTTGATCTCCTCGCACCGCACGTTGCGGCACCGGGCTCGGCCATCTACGCCGCCGGTGCAGACCTGCAGTTCGACCACCCTGGCCAGGGCAACGACGCCCCGTCAGTGGCCGCCGAGTGGGGCATCATCAGCGGTACCTCCATGGCCAGCCCGCATGCAGCCGGCTCCGCTACGCTGGTCAAGCAGCTGCATCCCGACTGGACGCCGGCAGAGGTTCGCTCCGCGCTCATGACCACCGGCCAGTACAACATGTTCAAGGAAACCGGCGCACCCGCTGATCCGTTCGACTACGGCGGCGGCCGCGTGCAGGTAGACCTTGCGGCCTCGGCTGGCCTCGTTATGGACGAAAGCGCCGACAATCTCGAGGCTGCCGACCCGGCGCTCGACGGTGACCCGTCGTCCCTGAACCTGCCGGGGCTCGTTGACGAGTCCTGCTTCGTCGGCTGCTCCTGGACGCGCACCGTTCGCAACGTGAGCGGCGAGACGACGTCCTGGTCGGCCTCTGGCGAATCCGACAGCGGCATGGCGATCTCCGTGACGCCGTCGAGCTTCTCGCTCGATCCTGGCGCGGAGCAGGTGCTGGAAATCAGCGCCGACACCTCGAGCGGCGTTTTCGGTGGCTGGAACTTCGGGCGCGTGTTGCTTACGCCGTCCACCTCCGATCTGCCCGAGCAGCACCTGACGGTGGCCGCGTTCTTCACGTCTGGCTCGAACCCGCAGACGCTGAGCAAGAGCGCCAGCGAAACCATCGCGAGCGTTGGCCAGCCGGTGGAGTACACCATCACGCTGAACAATGGCAGCACCACGTCGGACGGGCCGTTCACCCTGAGTGACCCGATTCCGGACGGCGCCACGTACGTCGACGGCAGTGCCAGTGTGGCCATCACCTCTGGTGCTGACATTGTTCCGGTCAACTTCGACGCAGGCACCAACACGATCAACTGGGAAGGCACCATCGACCCGGGCTTCCTGACTGTGAATCCGGATCCGGGCGGCTCACCGTTTGGCTACCTGAGCCTGGTCGGTGCGCTTGGCTCAACGCCGCTGGAATGCAGCGCGTCCTGCGACGACACCGACATCCTTATCGAGGACCTGCCGGAGTTCACGTTTGCTGGCAACACGTACACGTCGATTTCCATCGGCACCAACGGCTACATCGTGGCCGGCGGTGAAGACGCCAGCACCCGTCCGAACCAGAACATGCCGGACCCGACGGCACCCAACAACGTCATCGCAGCCTTCTGGACGGACCTCGACCTTGACGGCACCGCCCCGGATGACACCGGCGCCGGCTTTGTCTACTCGGCAGTGGCAGGCGCGAGTGGTCGCACCTGGATCATCATCGAGTACGAAGGGGCCGAAGTCTGGAACCAGCCGGGCCCGACCTACACGTTCCAGATCTGGATCGAAATCGACGGCTCGGCGCAGGCCGGCAGCATCTGGATGGTGTACGACGAGCTCGGCCCGATTCCTGGAGCGCTCAGCGTTGGCGCCGAAGACGCCAACGCGCTGCTCGGCCAGACGGTCTACTTCAACGGCGATGGCACGGCGCCAGCAGCGGGCGACGAACTGCTCGTGCAGGCAGCGTCGAACTCGGCCACGCTGACGTTCACAGCCGAAATGTCCGGCAACGCCGGCGACCTCGTCTTCAACACGGCCAACTCAACCGGCCCGGATGGTGACGAAACCGCCAGCGCGCTGACTGAGATCGCCTTCCTGGATATGGACGGGGACGGCGTCGAAGACTTTGCCGACAACTGCCTGCTGACGCCGAACCCGTCGCAGTGCGACAGTGACGGCGACAACTTCGGCAACCACTGCGATGCCGACTTCAACAACAGTGGCTTCGTCAACTTCGGTGACCTTGGGCTGCTGCGGGTTGGGTTCTTCGGCGACAGCGAGCCGCCGGACTACAACGAGCTCGACCTTGATTGCGATGGCATGGTGAACATGCAGGACCTGGCGCTGTTCAAGGAACAGTTCGGCACAGAGCCGGGACCCAGTGGAACCGCTGACTAATGTTTGGGGATAAGAAAATGGCTATTAAACAAATGCTAATTACACGGATGAAGCCGCTCGCCGCGGCCCTGGTGCTGTCTGCGACGGCCACCACCGCAAACGCTAACGTGATCGATTTTGCTGATCCGGCGATTTCGGCCGGCGTCGGACAGACGGTATCACTCAGCATCAGCCTGGACTTTGTGCAGACAACCGTCGGCGGTTCGTTTGACCTGTTCTACGATTCAGGTCTGCTGTCCTTCGTCTCGTTCGACTTTGATTCGGACTTCCTGGCGCTGATCGATCCGGCGTTCACGGTGATGCCCGACGACTGCCTGAACAACGGCGCAGCGATCGCGGGCTGCAGCGTTGGCGACGCGGAGCTCAACGGCATCTCGTTCGGCAACTTCGACGGCATCACCGGCGAACTGACGGTGGGCACCGTGACCTTCGAGACCCTGGACGTCGGTATTGCCGTCGTCACGATGGCGAACAATGATGCGCCCTATGAGGGTTTCATTGGCGTCGACGCCAGCGAGCTGCTCGTGCTCTACGGCCCGGGAACGGTGCACATCGTGCCGGTTCCGGCGGCCCTGTGGCTGATGCTAAGCGCGGTCGGACTCGCCGGAGCGGTGCGCCGACGCAAATGAGTCAGAGCTGACCACGACCCAAGAAAGCCCCGCATTCGCGGGGCTTTTTTTTGCCCATCAGCTACAGTAAGGCACGCAAAGTTTGCCGTTGTCATGTTTTGGTAACACAGGCGAGCTAGGGTCGAGCGCTGATCTTGGAATCTGTCGATAATGGGATACTTTGAACTCGCCATAGGCCTGCTGTTTTTGCTGGCCCTACTTGACCTTAGCATCGGCGTCAGCAACGACGCCGTGAACTTTCTGAATTCCGCTATCGGCAGCCGCGTCACTAGCCGGCGAGTAATTCTGATTGTGGCGAGCTTTGGGGTGCTCGTTGGCTCGGTGCTGTCGTCCGGCATCATGGAGGTCGCGCGCAAGGGCATCTTCAACCCCGAGATGTTTGTGTTTGCCGACGTCATGGTGATCTTTCTCGCCGTCATGATCGCCGACGTGCTGTTGCTGGACCTCTTCAACACCCTTGGCCTGCCAACCTCGACCACGGTATCGATTGTCTTCGAGCTGCTTGGCGCGGCCACGGCGGTGGCGTTCTTCGCAACGGTGAGTAACCCGG
>JBCAXP010000371.1:0-4914 GCA_038533995.1 Pseudomonadota bacterium | reverse complement strand
CGATCGACCTGGAAGGCGAAGTGACGTGCTTCACGAAGGACAGCCCCCAGAACGTCGCCTGGGTAGGCGCACGAATCACCCGCAACGACTCGATTAACCCCGGCTTCCTGCGCGCCTCGAACATGTCCGGCAGCGACCTCTGGTTCCGCGTGCGCGGCGCCGGCGGCAATTCCAAGGAAACTCGGGTGAGTGCACCTGGCTTCAGTGGCGATGAAGGCGTGCGGTCAGCGGGCGACTACTGCAAGAAACAGACGTGGGAAGCCAACGACGCCGGCACCTTCGTCGTGGTGCAGGGCACGCTGGGCATTTTCCCGTAGCCTGCCGCCGGGCCAGCACCGCCTGACACGAGCCACGATGCCGCGCTCCCTCATCAAGTCGCTTGGCCTGATGCCGCATCCCGAAGGCGGCCACTACCGGGAGTTTTTTCGCTCGGGCGTGGAAGTCAGCCGCCGCGGCGAACGTCGCTGCGGACTGACCAGCATCTACTTTCTGCTGCAGGCCGGCGAACAGAGCCGGTGGCACGTGGTGGACTCCGATGAGGCGTGGCATTTTTTCCAGGGCGACGCGCTGGAACTCATCACCTACGCGCCGCAGGCCGGCACGCTCCAGACGCACAGGCTGGAGCCTTCCAACCCGGTGCACGTCGTGCCCGCCGGCCACTGGCAGGCGGCGCGCCCGACCGGCGAGTTCAGCCTTGTTGGCTGTACCGTGGGGCCCGGTTTCGACTTTCAGGACTTCCGCTTCGTCTCAAGCCTGCGCGATCACCGCGACGCCTTCGAGACCACCCTCGCCGACTACGCCGATCTCCTTTAGCCTACGACGCGCTCGCCCTCGCTGCGCGTTACCTGCGAATACAGCTCACCGAGCTTCCGCGTCAGGGGACCCGGCTCGCCGTCGCCAATCGTCCGCCCGTCAATTACGGACACCGCTGCCAGCTCGCCCATCGTGCCCGTGCAGAACACTTCGCTGGCCTTGTACACACTCGCCAGCGTGATGTCCGCGACGCGCGCCGGGATGCCCTGCTCGCTACAGATTTTCAGAACGGTGGATCGCGTCACGCCCTCCGGGCACGACTCCGTGTCCGGCGTCTGCAATTCGCCGTCGATGACAAAGAACAGGTGCGTGGCGTTGGTCTCGGCGACGCGGCCTTCGTAATCCAGCATCAGCGCGTCGTCCGCGCCGGCGGCGTTCGCCTGGATCTTGGCGAGAATCGAGTTCAGCAGGTTGCACGAGTGAATTTTCTGGTCGAGGCAGTCGGGTGGAATGCGCCGGATGCCTGACGTCATCAGGGTGAGGCCGCAAGTATCGTAAACCGGTGGCTTGAACTCGGCCACGATGATGAGCGTAGGACCGCTCTTGTTGAGGCGCGGGTCCATGCCGCTCGTAATCTTTACGCCGCGAGTCAGCGTCAGGCGAATGTGAACGCCATCGGTCATCTGGTTTGCTTCAAGCGTGCGGCGCAGCTCTTTCGTGATCTCCTCGTCCGACGGAATGTCGGTAAACGCCAGCGCCTTCGCCGATGCCCGCAGCCGCGCGAGATGCTGCGTCAGGCGAAAGATGCAGCCGTCGTAAAGGCGCAGGCCCTCCCACACGGCGTCGCCGCCCTGCACGACCGAGTCGAACGGGCTGATGCGTGCCTCGCTATGGTGGCTAAGAGTGCCGTTGACGTTGACCAGGATGTCGCGGTTTCTTTCGTCGAAGGATTGCAGCATGGTGGTTGCGCCTGAGCGGTAATTTTCGGGATGCATAGGGTACCGTGGAAGGCGCCTGTGCGCTCGGAAAATGAACCCACATGGCAATGGCGCAGTGCAACGATTCAGGGTCGCCATGGCGTCCGGTACAGGTCGGCGGAATTTCGCTGGCTGGCCACGGTCGAAATGACTACGGCCAAGGGGCAATGGGCAAGGGGGAAAGCACGCATGGGGAAACACACACCCCGCATGGCGCGGCGCGAGTTTCTTGCCGCGCTCGGTGCAGAGGCAGGCGGCGCGGCAATGCTGCGCGTCATGTCTGCGCTGGGTATCGCCACGCCGCTTGCCGCGTGCAGTTCATCGTCTGCCGACACCGCAACTACTGCACCGCCCGCCGCGCCCGCCCCCACGCCCGTCGGACGCTTCTCCACTGCGCGCCCCGGCGACTGGGACGCCAACGCGGGCGTTGGGCGCACGGTTGTCATTCTGGGCGCGGGCATCGCCGGCATGACGGCCGCTTACGAGATGCAACGGCTGGGCTTCGACTGCACGGTGCTCGAAGCCCAGGCAGCAGCCGGCGGACGCGTGAAGACGCTGCGCCGCGGCGACGTGGTGACAGAGGCCGGCGCGACGCAAACCTGCCAATTCGACGCTGGCGATTCGCTTTACTTTAACGCCGGTCCCTCGCGCATCGCCCAGCACCATGAATTGCTGCTTGGCTACTGCAGTGAGTTTGGGGTGGCGCTTGAGACCTTCACCAACGCCAACCATGGCGCCTGGCTGCATTCGCCGGCGAGTTTTGGCGGCGAACCGCAGGTTGCCCGCCGGCTCATCGCCGACACGCGTGGCAACATTGCGCGCCTGCTGGCTACCGCGATCAATCAAAACGCGCTGGACCAGGAACTGACGGCTGCGGACAGGAGCGCCATCGTGCAGCTGCTGGGGCAGTTCGGCGACCTTGGCCAGGACAGTGGTTACGGCGGATCAGCGCGCGCGGGTTTTCCCGGCCAGATGGACGCCGGCAGCCGGCGCCGCGGCGAGAGCCTGTCGCCGCGCCAGCTGCAGCGGCTCGCGACCGACGTGTTCTGGGAACTGCGCCTCTCGTTTTCCCAAGGCTTTGAGCAGCAACCGACGATGCTGCAGCCGGTTGGCGGCATGGATCGCATTGCCAGCGCCTTCGAAGCGCGTGTGCAAAACGACCTTCGCTACGAGGCAACGGTGACAGAGATTCGCAAGACTGCGGCAGGCGTGCGCGTGGCCTACACCGATCGCTTTGGTGCGCCTGCGGCGGTGGAGGCGGATTTCTGCATCGTGACGATTCCCGCGAGCGTGCTGCGCGGCATTGCCAGTGATTTCTCCGCGGGTCACCAGGCGGAGATCGATACCTTCAACTACACCGCCGCGGTTCGCGTAGCGTTTCAGTCACGACGCTTCTGGGAACAGGACCACAACATCTACGGCGGCATTTCCTGGACGAACCAGGAGATCACACAGGTGTGGTATCCGAACTACGGTTTTGGCAGCGACAGCGGCATCGTGCTGGGCGCGTACATCTTTGACGGACCGGCTGGCACGCGCTTTTCTGACCTGTCGCCGGCGCAACGCATCGACGCAACGCTTGCGCAGGCTTCCGCTCTACATCCGCAGTTCCAGGGCGAGGCGCTGCACGGCATTGGCGTCGCATGGCGAAATATGCCGTTTGCGCTCGGCGGCTGGGGCACCTCCAGCCCCGGTGTGTTACTGACGCCGGATGACCGCATCGTGTTCGCCGGCGAGCACCTGAGCATTCTGCAGGGCTGGCAGGAAGGCGCGATTCTGTCGGCCTACCAGGCCATCGACACTATCGTTCAGTTAGGCTAACGCAGCCCTGCCCGGCGTCGCCTGAATTCGGCCACATTGAGACAATCTGGCCGGTTGCGGGATTGCTTTTTCCGTTCAGTACCGCATCGAAGGTCGGAACGATTTCCTCTGGCCCATGGCTATGTTCAATGCGCAGCCAGCCGTTGCAAAACTCGCGGTACTTCACGTACGCGCCACCCATGCGTTTCATCAGTTCTGCGCCGCCGAGTTCCTTCGTGCGCCGCTCGACATGTGACGGGGCGAAGAAAAATTCCGGCCGCGCGCCGGGCAGGTCGCCCAAGGCTCCACCTTCGTCGTGATGGGTAGCGCCAATTCGGCAGGAGTGTCGCAGGTTGTCGGCAAAATGGTGATGCACGGCGCTAATCACCTTTGCGTTGCCGGCCATGTCCACCATGACGACCGCCTGCGATGCATCCAGGCTGGCAACGTCGTCGTAGCTCACGACCTTGTCGTAGCATCCCAGGCTCTCGCAAAACGCGAGGTTGCCCTTTGACGTTACGCCCACGCTCTGGAGAGCCCCGCGCTGCTTGACGCTGTACGCCAGCGCAATGCTGGTCTTGCTGGAAGCGCTGGTGATAAGGCAGGCGCTTGCGCCGAAGCGGTCGTTGACCTCGAGAAAGTCCTCGACGAGCCAAGACGTCATAAAGAGCCCGCGCAGGAGGCTGTCGTGGTCCTCGCGCGCCGGGTTGTAGATCGGATTTGCCGAGGCTCGATCGAATTGTGCGTAGACCGGCGCATAGTCCCTTCGATGTGGGGACACATCGACAATGCGCGAGCGGGTTACATCGCCCGCGAGAATGGTCAGGTGAGTCGCATAGGGAAACCAGCCCCAGAGCCGCTCGCCGACCGGGACTTCCGGGTGCGCCGACGCAATCACTTCTGCCCACCCCATTGCCGGGATTCGCCCCCAGCCATCGGCGGCCGGAAAGAAGCCCCAGTAACCGAGGCTGTCGCCCGTGGCGGCATAGGAAATGTTGTTGGCGGTCAGCGCCAGCCTGTCGACGCGAAGCAAGACCTCGCCGTCGGCCAACTGGTCGGGCACCAATGCATCAACGACGCGGGTCTTGGCCCAGTCGTCCTTACGAACCTCGAATACGCTCACGGCCTGACTACCTTCCATAGTCGAAAATGGATTTAACAATATACCCTGTTCCCGCGCCGGGGTTGGCTATCGCGCAGATTTGCGGTTCGCACAGGCCAAGGGCAGACTGCTGGCAATGGATAATTTTTCCAACATCGCGTTCGCCTCTGCTGCAGTCTTGCTTGTGACGACAACCGTTGCTTCCGCGAGGGACACGCAAAGCGTTGCCGCCCTGCCCGCTGCAAATTCCGTGGCACTTGCCGTCACCGAGGTCAACAGCAG
>JBCAXP010000370.1:0-4916 GCA_038533995.1 Pseudomonadota bacterium | reverse complement strand
CTCGTTCCCGGTCTTCTCCAGCCACGCGGCCATGCGCTCGGCGGCGAGGTGTTCGCTTTCCAGCGCCTTGGGCAGGTCCTGCCCGATGGCATCCGCAAGGCGCGCCATGGCCCTGCGAAACTGCCTTCCCTGGCCCGCCCCAAGGCTGATCAGGCGCGGTTTGCCGGGCTGGGCAAAGTTGTGCACGTAACAGTGGTCGGGGCGCTCGAGCGGGGTGTCGTTCACTTCGTCGAGCAGGCGACGCACCATCGTCTTTCGCCCGGTGCCGCGTGGGCCTCGCACGTATACGTTCTGGCCGCGTGCATCGGTAGTAAGGCTGAAGCGCAGCGCGTCCATTGCCGTCGGCTGGGCGACGACGTCGCTGGCGGGTTCGAGCTCAGCGGTGGTGGAGAAGGCAAACTGCCCGGTGGGGCACTGCCAGCGCAGCCCAGAGGGAGGGACAGAGAGTGTTTTTGCAATTTTTTCAGTCACCTGGATGACCTCCGCGGAGATTCTTTGCCCCAGACTACCGCATTTTTCGCGGCTGGATGCACGCCGTTGCGCTGCCGCATGGTTCAACGCTATACTTCCTTGTCATCGACAAGTTTCTTGTCAGCTTTTTGGGGCACCTGCCACTACGATGGAACAACCTACCCGCACGCAGGCGCAGCGCTCCGCGCTGTCAGACAGCCGCCTGGTTAACGCCGCCATCCGCCTCATTGTCGAGCGCGGCACGGAAAAAACCACGCTTCGTGCGCTCGGAGAGACGGCCGGCTACAGCCGCGGCCTTGTCACCTACCGCTTCGGTTCAAAGACGGGTCTGTTCAAGGCCGTTATCAAGTCCGTATCCGAGCGCTGGCTCACCCAGATGCAGGGCTCGGTGGAAGACCGCACCGGCCTCGATGCCATTCTCGCCACCACCAGCGGCTACTTCGAATTCGTGATGCGCTCGCCGGAAGACATCCGTGCCATGCGCATCCTGTTCCACCAGGCTTCCGAGCCGGGCTCCGGCCTCGATGACATTGTGAACAAGGTGCACGCGCTGCAGCGCGAGCAGGTTGCACGGTGGGTCGCCGACGGCCAGGCCGCGGGCAACATCGCCAGTCACATCAACGCCGAGTCCTTCGCAGTGCGCTTTGTCGGCTGCATCGAGGGCCTGACGTTTTTCTGGATGATCGAGCACGAAGGAATCGACTGGCGCCAGGTTCACGACGACATGCTTGCTCAGGTTCGTCGCGAGCTCACTACTGCCGTCGACGATTAACCGCATTTCCCAACACCGTGCCACGTGGCACTCAAGGACTACACACCATGACTGACGCTTTCATTTTTGATCACGTGCGTACGCCGCGAGGACGCGGCCGTGCCAATGGCGCGCTGCACGAGATCACGCCGATTGAACTGACCACGCAGGTGCTCGCCGCACTGCGCGATCGCAACGACCTCGACACCAGCCGGGTCGACGATGTCGTGATGGGCTGCGTTGCCCCGGTTGGCGAGCAGGGCGCTGACATCGCGCGCGTTGCCGTGCTCAACGCCGACTACGCGCAGAACGTACCGGGCAAACAGCTCAACCGTTTTTGTGCGTCCGGCCTCGAAGCGGTCAACACCGCAGCCTCCCAGGTGATGGCCGGCCAGTCCGACCTTTGCATCGGCGGCGGCGTGGAGTCCATGTCGCGCGTGCCGATGGGTGCCGACGGCGGCGCCATGGCGACCGATCCGCAGGTGGCCTACAAGACGTACTTCGTGCCGCAGGGCATCAGTGCTGATCTCATCGCAACGCTGCATGGCTACAGCCGCGAAGACGTCGACGCCTACGCGGTCGAAAGCCAGAAGCGTGCTGCAACCGCGTGGGACGAAGGGCGCTTTGACGGCTCCATCGTGCCGGTCGTCGATCGTCTCGGCATCGAAGTGCTGGCGCGCGACGAGCACATGCGGCCTGGCACCACGATGGAAGACCTCGCCGGCCTCAAGCCGGCCTTCGTCATGATGGGCCAGCAGCTCGGCTTCGACGACATCGCGCTGCAGCGCTACCCGCAGGTTGAGAAGATCAACCACGTGCACACCGGCGGCAATTCCAGCGGCATCGTGGACGGCTCCGCCGCGGTGCTCGTTGGCAGCGAGCAGGCGGGCAAGGATTTAGGGTTAAAGCCGCGCGCCCGGATTGTCGGCTTCTCGTCGATTGGCAGTGAACCGACGATCATGCTGACGGGGCCGGCGCCGTCTGCGCGCAAGGTGCTCGAGCGCACGAAGATGACAACCGCCGACATTGACCTCTTTGAGCTCAATGAAGCCTTCGCGTCCGTAGTCATGCGCTTCATGGAAGAGATGGACATCGACCACGACAGGATCAACGTCAACGGTGGCGCCATCGCGATGGGTCACCCGCTGGGCGCAACCGGCGCAATGGTGCTCGGCACCGTGCTGGACGAACTGGAGCGACGCGACCTCAACACCGCGCTTGTCAATCTGTGCGTCGGTGCCGGCATGGGCACCGCCACCATTATCGAACGCGTCTGACGCACGGCGAACGGGAATACTTAACATGACAGATACGATCCAATTTTCCATTGACGACGCCGGCATCGCGACACTCACCATTGACCTGCCCGGGCGCTCCATGAATGTGTTGACGCCGGGGTTTCTCTCCGACTTGAACTCAACTATAGACCGCGTGCTCGAAGACGACGCGGTGAAGGGCGCCATCGTTACCTCCGGCAAGGACGCGTTCATTGCCGGCGCTGACCTGATGGAGCTGGTCAACGTATACGGCAGTGGCATCAGCGCGGAAGAGCTGTACGGGCGCAACGTGAGTTACACGCGCATGCTGCGCAAGCTGGAAACCGGCGGCAAGCCGTTTGTTGCCGCCATCAACGGCACCGCGCTGGGTGGCGGGCTGGAGCTGGCGCTGGCCTGTCATCACCGCGTGGTCGCCGATGCGCCGAAGCTGAAACTCGGGCTCCCGGAGGTGCAGGTGGGTCTTTTGCCTGGCGCCGGCGGCACACAGCGGCTGCCACGGCTCATTGGCGTGCAGTCAGCGCTGGAGCTGATGACTCTCGGCAAACACGTCAGCCCGGCGGCGGCGCAGAAGCTTGGCTTCGTGCACGAGGTGGTTGCGCCGGATGACCTGCTGTCGGCGGCGCGCCGCTGGCTGGATGGCAGCCCCGACGCTGAGGCCCCGTGGGATAAAAAGGGCTTCCGCATCCCCGGTGGCGGCGGCGCCATGCATCCCAAGGCGGCGCAGGTTTTCATGGCGGGCTCCGCGATGACCGCGGCCAAGACGCTGCACAACTACCCGGCGCCGATCGCAATTCTGTCCTGCGTGTACGAAGGCTCGATCGTTCCCATCGACACGGCGCTTGCGATCGAGTCGAAGTACTTTACTTCGCTGCTGCTCGATCCGGTCGCGCGCAACATGACGCGCACGCTGTTCATCAACAAGGGCGCGGCCGACAAGCTCGTGCGCCGGCCGAAGAACGTCGACAGGGTGAAGATCACGAAGCTGGGTATGCTCGGCGCCGGCATGATGGGCGCGGGCATTGCGTACGTGAGCGCCCGCGCTGGCATGGAGGTGATTCTCATCGACAGCACGCAGGAGGCAGCCGAGCGCGGCAAGGCGTACTCGGTAAAGCTGCTGGAAAAGGCGGTGAGCCGCGGCAAGATGGACGAGGAAAAAGCCCAGGCCATTCTCGCGCGCATCAAGCCCACGACCACCTACGAGCAACTCGAAGGTTGTCAGCTCGTTGTCGAGGCTGTGTTCGAGAATCGGGATATCAAGGCTGACGTCACCGCAAAGGCGGAGGCGATCATCCCGGAAGACTGCATTTTTGCATCCAACACGTCGACGCTGCCGATCACCGGCCTTGCAACGCAGTCGAAGCGTCCCGATCAGTTCATTGGTCTGCACTTCTTCTCGCCGGTCGACAAGATGCCACTGGTCGAGATTATTCTGGGCGAGGAGTCCAACGACGTGGCGCTGGCGCGCTGCCTCGACTACGTGCAGCAGATTCGCAAGACCCCCATCGTGGTGAACGACAGCCGCGGCTTCTACACGAGCCGCGTGTTTAGCACCTACACGAATGAAGGCATGGCGCTCTTGAAGGACGGTGTCAGCGCGGCGCTTGTCGAGAACGCCGGCAAGATGGCCGGCATGCCGGTGGGACCGCTGGCGGTGCACGACGAGGTAACGCTGGACCTTGGCTACAAGGTGCACAAGCAGACGCAGGCGGACCTCGGCGACGCTTACGTGCAGCTGTCGGCTACGGACGTGGTCGAGCGTTTCGTCACCGAGCTCGATCGCAAGGGCCGACGCTTTGGCAAGGGCTTCTACGAGTATCCGGAAGACGCGCCGAAACACCTGTGGCCAGGGCTTGCCGAGGAGTTTCCGCCGGCAGATCCGCAGCCGGATGTAGAGGAGGTCAAGACCCGTCTGCTTTACATCCAGGCGCTGGAGAGCGCGCGCTGTTTCGAAGAGGGCGTCGTGACCGAGCCGGCCGATGCCGACCTTGGCTCGATTCTCGGCTGGGGCTTCCCGCCGTGGACCGGCGGCACTCTCTCGTTTATCGACACGGTCGGCGTGGCCGCCTTCGTGAGCGAGTGCGACCGGCTGGCCGAGGCCTACGGTCCGCGCTTCCAGGTGCCGCCCGGCTTGCGCGAGCGCGCTGCCACGGGCACGCCGTTCCATCCGCGTCCGGCCGACCTGTCGGCCGCCTGAAGCGTCGAGAAAGAAGCCTCGAAAAACAGATTTGGGGAAGCAAGCCAATGAGCGAATTTGAAACGGTTGAAGTTAAGCCCGCCGACGGCGTCGCGAGAGTGTCGCTCAACCGGCCCAAGGCATTCAACGCAATGAACGAGCAGATGCGCGGCGAGCTGGCGCAGGCGCTGCAGAAGGTTGCTGCGGACGACAGCGTGCGCGTCGTGGTGCTCAACGGCAACGG
>JBCAXP010000369.1:0-4917 GCA_038533995.1 Pseudomonadota bacterium | reverse complement strand
GCCGGCGACGGAAACACCAGCGTCACGGACCTGACCGATGAGGCGACATTGCTGCCGGAAAACAGCGTCGGCTGGAAGATCGACCTGCCGGACGTCGGCGAGAAGGTGCTGGCCGAAGCCCGCACCTTCCAGGGTCAGATTTTCTTCACGACCTACACGCCGGGCGTAACTAACGCCAACCCCTGCAGCCCGGCGGTTGGCCAGGCGCGCGCCTACACGGTCGACCTGCTTGGCAGGTCCATCGCAGACGAGCGCTTCGCAAACCTCGACCAGGGCACGATCCCGACCGAGCCGGTCATCATGTTCCTGCCCCCGCCGGAAGACGAGGACGGTGACGATGATGATGGCTACGACGACGGCGATGACGGCATGGGCGATGACGGCGATGGGGACATCGAGGACGGCGACGATGGTTCGCAGGTCGGTTGCTTCATCGGCCCCGAGCCGTGCCCTGCGTCACTGGTCAATACCCCAACGCGCACCTACTGGCGCGAGGACGACGCCGACTAGAAATCGCAGACCCGCGCGGCCACGGTCGCGCGGGTCAGCCAGCTCTACCAGTGCCCTGTGCCCGGCTCACCCTTGACCGGGCCGGCAATCTCGTCGGTCACCCAGCCGCCGTAAAAGCCACCGGGCTGAGGCCGCACGCGCTCCTCGTCAACGAAACACGCGACGCGGCCCGGGTAAAACGACAGGTAGTCACGAAGAGCGGCGAACGCCGCCGACGGTTGCGGGTAGCTCCATCCCACCGCTTCGTCACTGCCGGCCAGTGCCCAGTAACGCGCCGCACCTTTCCATTCGCAAAACGACTGGCCGCCCACAGCCGCCAGCCGGTCCATGTGCACGTCCTCGGGCGGCAAATAGAACGTCGGCGGACTCGCTGTTTCGAGCACCCGTACCGCGCCCGTTGTGTCTGCGATTACGAGGTCGCCACTGCGAACGACAACGCGGCGCTCATCGCTTTCAAGGCGCGGCGGCCGCGGATAGTCCCACACCGATTCCTGCCCTGCTGCCGGCGCGTTTGCGAACGGCGGTCGCTCCTTACCGGTGTATTTCCACATTGATTTAACTCTTGTTTGGCTTATGTCACTTCGATCCCTAACTGTACACAGGCATGCCACAGGAGTGTTAACTGGATCACCGAATCGGACGGTTTCGCCGGGTAGGGTTAACTCGTAACTGGCCGCGCGCGTGACCTCCGTCGCAACCGCCGCACCCGGCCAGCGCCGCGCCGGCCTGCAACCCGCAACAGCCGTGCGCCACTAACCTCATCCTGGAGGCGACACTTCATGAATCAGTCCGTCACTTCTCGCTTTGCCCGCGCCGGCATTCTTTCACTTGGCTTTCTGCTGGCATCAGGCTGCGCCTCGATGCAGCAAGTGGATTGCAACACCGCCGACTGGTTCTCCGTTGGCCTGACCGACGGCAGCAACGGCATGCAGGCCAGCCGCGCCTCCGAACATCAGGCGGCGTGCGAGACGTCGCCCAACAGCTTCGACACCGGGAGCTACAAGCTGGGCCATGAGAACGGGCTGGAGCGCTACTGCACCACCGAGAGTGGCCTGACCGCCGGTCTCACCGGCCGCGCCTACCGCGGGGTTTGCTCTGCGGAGTCCGAGAAGCAATTCCTGAGCGGTTACCTGCTCGGCTCGTCCTCACGCCCGAAGCAGCCGAGTCTTTTCCAGAATCGCGGTCCGCAATAGCGCGGCTGTTTCCACGCGGAACCTGTGCTACCGCCGGACCGCCGCCGGTGGCCGCTTGCGCAGACCGCAGCCCGTCGCGGATTGCGTAAAGTCCCCAAGGCACAGCGTCAGGAACTCTTCCCTGTCAACGTTGCCGTCGCCGTTCACCGACGGCGGCACCTGGCTACCGGCATCCAGCGCGCCACCGTCGGCTGTCGCATAGCGCACGACAGCCAGGTGGATTGACGCCGGCATCACGCCGAACTCCTGAACGAGATTGAGCGTGCCTTCCAGCACCCCGCCGTTGGCGCCTGTCGCGGCTACCGCGGCACCGGCCTGGTCGAACCAGCCGGAAAAGCCGTTGTCGTTTTCGTCAGCCAAAAAGGCATCCCAGGCGGCGACGGTGCCCGCCTTGCCCCACATCGCTGGCTGCATGCCGCCGGGGTCGCGTGCCAGCACCACGAAAACGTCCTGCTGCTCACCGGCGTCGTCTGTCGCGACGTACAGAGTGTCGCCGGTAACGCCGATCCACACGCGCCGCCCGGGCTGCTTGGCCACAAGCACAGCGCCGGCATCCGCAACGCCATCCATTTGCCACGCTGGCGGCGCGCCGCCCTCCACGTCGAACTGCCAGTCGAGCCCACCGTTGTTGTCCCAGTTACCGGCGCCATCGTTGAACACAACGTTGAGCTGCGACGACCCCGCCGGCACCGGCACCGTGGCTTCCCACTGCCCGCTGCCAGTATCCAGGAGCATAGGCGGATCTGGTGACACCACGGTGCTCCAGCCGTCGAAGCCGTAGTGCAGGTATACCTGGTCGGCAACGGCTAGCGGACCGCCGGCCGTGTAGCGCACGGTAACCGATTCCCCGGCCTGCACAGGGTCGGGTGTCACGGAAACCTGGTCGCCCGTGCTGCTCCCGGCCGCGCCGACCCAGACGTGCGAGATCGGGCTGCGCTTCACGTTGCCCTCGCCGTCGACCGCCTCGACGTAGTAGTCCACCAGCACGTCCTCGAGGCCGGTCACCGTTGCCTCGTAGCGCTGCGCGCGGTAGGTGGCAACCGGCACCCCCGCTGGCGCCGGCACCGCGGCGGCCGTCATCGGCAGCGTCACCCACGCACCGACACCCGGTCCACCGGCATAGGTTTCGTTTATCGTCGTGGACAGCGGATTGTCGCCGTCGTCGTCAACGCGGTAGTGCAGTTCGGCGCCCGCAACGCCGCTGACGTCGTAGATCAGTGTCCACACGGCGAAGTCCGTGGGTTCGGGCGAGGCGCCAAACTCGTAGCCACCCGGGTTGTAGGGCTCCCGCTGCGGCATGAACACCGTGGGTGGCACCAGGTCGTCTGCGTCGACAAGCACCGCGTCAGCCTCCGCCACCGCAAGGTTCGCGCCACGGGTGACATTGCCGTCCCACGGCTCGGGGCTGCCGTCCCAGTACCAATAGTCACTGGCTTCTGACACGAGCAGGTAATGCCACGCACGGTCCGTCGGCGAGCCCGTGCCATCGAGCACGGCCTGCAGGCTCGTAAAGGGCGCTACGTTGTCCGCGGTGAACACGCGGTTCTTGGCCGCCGTCAGTACCGCCCAGCTGTTGATATCGGGACTCACCCCGTTTCCGTCCGGCGTTCCGAGCCACTTGCTGAATTCCGGATCGCCATTATCGGCGCCCGCCCAGGAGCCGTCTTCCACGTGAATGACGTCGTCAGGGGCTACCGGGAAGCGCTCGAGGTAGTCGGCCACGGTGGTCACGGTGTAGTCCGGGTCGGCGCCGGCCCATGCCACCATGTTCTGGAAATTGCCGTGATAGTAGGCTTCGCTGCCGCCGCCGAAGTTGTCGCCGTCGTGGTGCAACACGACGAACATCGGGTGTTCATCGTCTGTGTTGAACGGCAGGTAGGTATCCATCACCTGGTCATACAGAAACGCGCCGTAACCGCCGCGGCCGTCTTCGTTGCCTTCGTACCGCGCCGCCGGCACCACGACGAGCCGCGTAATCGCACCGGTTTCCGGGTCGACGTGCTGCGCGTAGTGCGGCTGATAGCCAAACGGTGCGCTCACCCGCGACGGCGCCCACAGGTTCGTCAGCTGCACCCACGCGCCACCCGTGTCGGCGGGATCGGGATTTACCTGGTCGGCAGGATTCGGCGGCACCAGCCCGGCGGCGGCCGTGTACGGGTAGCCCTTTGAAGCCCGGTCGAAATGTATGTTGTCAACCAGCGCCCACTCGATGCCCTCTGCCACCAGCGCAGGAATCATGCGCGTGGAAAACGCGGTTTCCGGCGGGAACATGCCGGCCGGATACGCGCCGTTCCAGGTCTGCCCGTACACATACCGATGCAGCGCAATCTGCATGCGGATGTCCTCGTCATCCAGCAGCGGCATCAGCGGATGGTGATAACCAAACGCCACCAGGTCCAGGCGCGGATTGCCGCGCGCGGTCAACAGCCCCTGGCCGGCAACGTAACCGTTCTGCCACTGGTTCCAGACGCCGCCACCACTGCCCGCGGCCTCCAGCACGTTGAGGTTCTCGATCAGCGATCCACTAAAGCTCACCTGCGCGCCGAGGTGCGGCAGCGCCGTGCCGGCCGCCACGGCGTTGTACGGCCACGTGGTGTAAGGGCCAAGGCGCTGGTTGTGAACGCCCACGGGGCTGAAGCTGAAATAGCTCTCGCTTTGGGTAAGCGGTTCGTAGGGATAGTAGATGGGCTGGTGCATGTGCCACAGGAAACCCACCTGGATCGGCTCTGCCGAAACGGGCGCGGCAAAGGGCGAGGCCAGCAGCAGTATGGCTGCAAGAGACTTACGGAGCATGCGTGTTCTTCTTGATTCTTTTCTTGTTCTTACTTCGTCACTATAACAAAGCCATTCGGGTCCAGGTTGATACTGCTACCACCGATGATGGCTTCACCAAAGACAACTTCACGGTTCTCCAGACCCGCCTCCTCCAACTCAACGTTCGCTGCCTTGTTGGAAAGGTTGACTACAACGGTCACCGCCGAGTCCGCCGCCGTGCGGCTGAACGCGTAGGCTGCGGGATTATCGGACTCGAAAGCGAGCGCCGTGAACGCGCCGCCGTCGGCGCCGTGCGCGAGCGCCGCGTGATCGTTCTTCAAGGCAAGCAGGCCGGCGTAGAATTCCTGCAGCTTCTCGTCTTTCCATTCGATCGGATCAGCAGAAAAAAACTCGAGCCGCGCGCTTTCCGGGCGACCACTTCCTGATGATGTTTACGACG
>JBCAXP010000368.1:0-4926 GCA_038533995.1 Pseudomonadota bacterium | reverse complement strand
CTCGTCGATAACGTACTTGGAAAACTCGCTTCGGCGAAGAAGCCAGCGCGCCTGTCCACGCACGTCAGCATCGCTGGCGTCGACAGTGGCTACGTGCTGGAAGTGTTGCGCGACAACGCTGACAAGGCGCGCTGGCTTCTTCGCCGAAGCGAGTTTTCCAAGTACGTTATCGACGAGCCGCCGCCCTCTCCCCCGGGTCTCTGGGAACGCATCAAGAGCTACCTCTAGCTCTGCCGTTTGCCGACGCCAAAGCTGACTCGGCAAGTACGGTCCACAAGAATCCGACCGTAGTCCGGGTACCGTTCAGGTCTCCGCGCCAGGCTCCTCTGCCCGCGTTTCAACCACCACCTCGGAATGCAGCGTGCGGTGCACCGGACAGCGATCGGCAATCTCCAGCATGCGGCCGCGTTGCTCTTCAGACAGGTTGCCGGTGAGGCGCACCGTGCGGGTAAAGCGATCGAGCTTTGCGTTTCCGGTGGTTTCGCAATCGGCGCAGTCGTCCGCGTGAATGCGGTCGTGCGCCACGCTCACAGTTGCGGCCTCAAGGTCGATCTTCTTGTGCCGCGCGTACATCTGCAGCGTCATTGACGTGCACGCGGCCAGCGAGGCCGACAGCAGGTCGTAGGGCGTGGGACCGGCCTCGGTGCCACCGACAGAGGCCGGCTCGTCGGCC
Source organism: Pseudomonadota bacterium (assembly GCA_038533995.1). Lineage (GTDB taxonomy): Bacteria > Pseudomonadota > Gammaproteobacteria > Steroidobacterales > JBCAXP01 > JBCAXP01. Next base: position 4,253 of record JBCAXP010000368.1, on the reverse strand, counting down.
ACTAGCACGTGACCACTGGCGTTGATGTCTGTGCGGAAACCGCCAGCGCGAGTTATGGCCAGCGTTTCGCCGTCGCGCGCCGCGGGCACGGCGGAAGCACTACCGGTTTTCTTCGCATCGCCGGTGTCAGCGATGTACTTGTGTGCCCAGGAGGCAAGCACGCTCGCCACGTAGCGCGCGTCTTCGTCGCGGCTCAGCAGGTGGTCCGCCTTGTCCAGGGAAATGAAGCTCTTCGGGTGCATTGCCGCCGCGAAAATCTCGCCGGCGTTGTCCACGCCGACGGTATCGTCGATTGGCGAATGAAACACCAGAAGCGCCTTGCGCAGCGAACGCAATGAATCAGGCAGCGCGCTTTTTTCCAGGTCGTCAAGGAACTGCCGGCGAATAACAAACGGGCGACCGGCCAGGCTAACCGTTGCCTCGCCCGTGGTTTCGATTTCCTGCCGGTACATATCGAACAGGTGCGTCACGTGCGAGGCGCGCGACGGCGAGCCGATCGTCGCGACTGCGCGCGCAGAATCGATGGAGTGCGCCGCCTCAAGCACCGCCGTGCCGCCAAGCGAATGGCCAATCAAAAGTTCCGGCGCAGACCATTCGCGAGCAAGGTAATCAGCCGCTGCGACCAGGTCCGATACGTTGGAGGAAAAATTCGTGTCGGCGAACTCGCCTTCGCTTTGCCCGAGACCCGCAAAGTCAAAGCGCAGCACGGCAAAACCTTCGGCGCAAAGGGCATCGGAGATCGTTCGCGCCGCGCGAATATTCTTGGTGCATGTAAAGCAGTGCGCAAACAGTGCGCAGGCCCGAGGCTGCCCGGCCTCGGGTAGCTGAAGGCGGCCACTCAGGCTGGCGCCGCTGGCGTTAACGAACTGTACATTTTCTACCGGCATGGCAATCTCCCTTATGCGAGCAGCGCCGCAACACGGGCAGCACAATGAGCAACGACGTTCCTGCAGAAAACGATACCATCGCGGCTGTCGCCACGCCTCCCGGGCGCGGCGGAGTCGGCATCGTGCGCGTGTCCGGCCCGGGCGCGCCTGCTATCGCCACGTCCCTGCTTGGAGAGCTGCCGCCGGCACGGCAGGCGGTGCTGCGCGACTTTCAGTCCGCCACCGGCGAACCGTTGGATCGTGGTCTGGTGCTCTACTTTCCGGCGCCGCGCTCGTTTACCGGCGAGCACGTCCTGGAGCTGCACGGTCACGGCGGCCCCGTGATTCTCGATATGCTGATGCAACGCGTCTTGCAGCTTGGCGCTCGCCCCGCCCGGCCGGGGGAGTTTTCCGAACGCGCCTTTCTCAATAATCAGCTTGACCTGGCCCAGGCCGAGGCCATCGCCGACCTCATCGACAGCGGCAGCCAGCAGGCGGCGCGCGCCGCGATGCGCTCGTTGTCCGGCGAGTTTTCCGACCGGGTGCATGCCCTGGTGAAAGAGGTCACCGCCATCCGGGTTTACGTGGAAGCCGCCATCGATTTCCCCGACGAGGAGATCGACTTCCTGGCCGACAAGGCGCTCATCGAGCGCGTAGAGAAACTGCAAAAGCACTTCGATGAACTGCACGCAACGGCTACCCAGGGCCGCCTGCTGCGTGATGGCTTGACCGTTGTCATTGCTGGCCCGCCCAACGCGGGCAAGTCCAGCCTCATGAACCGGCTGGCTGGCTTCGAAGCCGCAATCGTCACGGACATTCCCGGCACGACCCGTGACATGCTGCGCGAGACCATCCATCTCGACGGCATGCCCCTGCACCTGGTCGATACGGCCGGCCTGCGCGAGGGCGGCGAGACGATCGAGCGCGAAGGCATGCGCCGCGCCCGCAGCGCCATGCAGAGCGCCGACCGGGTGCTGGTTGTGCGGGACGCCGCGGCCGGCGGTGAAATCGATCCCCAAATGCTTGCCGGCCTGCCAGAGGGCGTGCCGGTAACGTACGTCGACAACAAGATCGACATGACCGGAGATGCTGCCGCCGTCATCGACGGCGACGCCCCAACGGTGTGCGTGTCAGCAAAGAGCGGTGCTGGCTTCGATGAACTGCGCCGGCACCTGCGCGAGTGTGTCGGGTACCAGGGCGCGGCAACCGGCACCTTAAGCGCTCGGCGACGACACCTCGATGCTTTGCAGGGTGCGGCCGGTCACGTGCGCGACGCTTTGCGTCAGCTGACCGAGGCAGCGGCTGGAGAGCTTGCCGCCGACGATTTGCGCCAGGCTCAGCAGCGACTCGGCGAAATCACCGGCGTCGTTACCAGCGACGACCTGCTGGGGGAAATTTTCTCGAGCTTCTGTATCGGCAAGTAGGAGCGGCGTCTCGCCGCGATAGAAGACCCCCGAGGGAGCGGCGTCTGTGGAAGCAGCGTCTGTGGGAGCGGCTTTAGCCGCGATTCTGTTGCCCCACTGCCAGGTCTATCGCGGCTAAAGCCGCTCCCACAGGGTTGTCTTAGCGCGGCTCGACGATCAGGTAGATCACGGTCGTGTCGCCAACGTTGAGTACTTCGTGCCACTCCACCCCGTCGCTTGCGAAGCTGCTGCCGGTGGGCAGGTCCACCACGCGCCGGCCGCTGGCGTCGTCAAGCTGCATGCGCCCGCCCGACACCGCGTAACCGAAGTGCGCCACGTGATAGTGCCGCTCGTGACCGACGCCCGGCGGAAAGGTGCAGCGAAGTACTCGCTGGCGCGCATCTTCGTGGAGCTTTTCGCACACCGGCTTGCCCTGCCAGCCTGCGGCGAGCGGATCGGGCAGAGCGGTGTTCGGCCTGGTGACGGGCGTAGCGCTGCAGCCCGCGACCAAACCGGCGGCAAGCACGGCCAGACATAGCCTTCGCAGGGAGGCACTCACTGCATCATTCCAGCAGCCGGCTGTTCGATGGCGGCTTTCTTCGGCACGTTCGTCTCCAAGCGTTGTCTCCTTACAGTGGGCCTTGCAGTGGGTTACCGGGCAGTGCGCCTGCGCCATGATACTGTCACGGTAGCCCGTTAGGGCGAAAGCAGCCTGGGTTGACAAAACGTTGCGGTTGACATATGGTTGCAGGGTAACGGGAGGAAACCATGTCCACAGGTAACCACGCTCTGGGCAATCACGTGCTTAAAGAAGTCGCAAGCCTCGATCCCAGGGAAGCCGCGGAGCACCTGGTGGCCCTGCAAAGCCGTGACAACGGCTGGCTGGACGCTTTTGCCGAACACCTGGACAGGCGCCGGCCCGGGCAGCCGCTCGAACGGGTGCTGAAGGTCTGGGGCCTGAGCCAGTCCGAGGCCGCCCGCCTGTTTGGCGTCAGTCGCCAGGCACTGAGCAAGTGGCTGGACAGCGGCACGCCGAGCGAACGCGTCGGCACGGTCGCCGACATGGCCGCCGCCACCGACCTGCTGGTTCGTTATCTGAAACGCGAGCGCATTCCCGCGGCCGTGCGCCGGCCCATTCCGTCGCTAAGCGACCTGTCGCTGGTAGACCTGCTGGGCGCGGGCCAAAGCCGCCTGATGCTGCAGACCTGTCGCGCGATGTTCGACTTCGGTAACGCGCAGGGCTGAGCACAAAGCCGCACCAACCATCGCCCCAGACTGCATGAAGCACGAGCCGCTCAAGGATCGCTGGACCTGGTGGCGCATCGCGGAGGCGGCGTGGGACAACCCGCTCGACCCGAGCTTTGCGGAACTGCGCGGCGGGCGCTGGAACCCGCCGCACAGTTTTCCCACGCTCTACCTCAACGAAGACAAGGTTACGGCGCGCTTCAACCTGCGCGTTTTCATCGCGGACTGGCCCTACGAACCGGAAGACCTGCGCCCCGACAACGCACCCGTACTGGTGGGCGCACGCCTGCCGCGGCGCCAAATCGTCTGCGATGCCCACACGCGAAAGGGCATCGCGGCCTTGGGCCTGCCAAAATCCTACCCCCTCGACCTTGCGGGCAACCCGGTGCCCCACCTGCGCTGCCAGCCCATCGGCCAACAAGTGCACGAAGCCGGCCTGCGCGGGCTGCGAGTGCGCTCCGCCCAGACCGAGCACGGCGCGGGCCGCGAACTCGCGTGGTTTCCCGCCACCGCCAGGAGCAAGGCGGAACGCACCGACACCCTCCACTTCGACGATTGGTACTGGGGTTGAATCTGCCTCCACCGCGACGTTCTTGAGCACGCATAGCTCACGTAGCCGAAGGTTGCTCACTTCGTAGGTCGATCAGGGAGGTTCAGGGTTGCACTTCGTCGTTCGGTCCGGGGAAGAAGGGGTTTCTTTTCAGGAACGCTGTGAACACGTCCCTGTGAGCTCGACGGC
>JBCAXP010000367.1:0-4945 GCA_038533995.1 Pseudomonadota bacterium | reverse complement strand
GCGGCGACAGGTGAGCGACCTGGCGGCTATCCTCGCGCCGCTGGCGGCAGAGAAGGGGCTGTCGTTTGCTGCGTTCGTTGCGTCGGCGGTGCCGGAAGAAGTCGTGATGGATGACATGCGCCTTCGGCAGATCCTGCTGAACCTGCTTGGCAACGCGGTCAAGTTCACCGAAACCGGCTTTGTGCACCTCGACGTCGACTGGCGCGACGGCATGCTGGAGGCCGTGGTGGAAGACAGCGGGCCGGGTATCGGTGAAGCGGATGCCGTGCGCATTTTCGAAGCGTACGAGCGGGCCGGTGAGGACACGCGAAAGAGCGGTGCAGGGCTTGGTCTTTCGATAACCCAGCGGCTTGTCGAGTTGCTCGGTGGCAGCATTCGTCTCGACCCGAGGCCGGGCAGCGGCAGCCGCTTCCTGTTGTCACTTCCCGCCGCGCGCGCTGTCGGCGAGCGGCCTGCGGTGCGGCCGGATACGCCGCCTGCAGACGGGTTGCTTGACCGGCCGTCGCCGCGCGTCCTCGTGGCGGAGGACAATGAGGACATCATTGTGCTGGTACGCATGATGCTGAGCCGCGCCGGCTACGACATTATGCTGGCCACCAACGGTGAACAGGCCGTGCAACTCGCGCTCGACGAGGCGCCGGATGTGATCCTCATGGATGTGAACATGCCAAAGCTGGACGGCCTGAGTGCGACCCGCAAGCTGCGCGAACGTGGCTTTGAACCGCCGGTGATCGCGTTGACGGCGTCGAGCGATGCACAGCATCGCCGCCGGGCGCTTGCGGCCGGCTGTGACGACTACATCACCAAGCCGTTGCAGATGCCGGAGCTGATCAGCGCGCTAGAGCGGCACCTGCGCCAATGACCGCGCAGACACAGGCTGCAGTGCCACCGGCCATTGCCGGGTTCCTGCTCGCGCCAACGCCACCGGCATGGGTGGAGTGGGCCCTGGATAACCTGCCGGCGCTGCTGCTCGATCATGCCAACTGCGAAAAGAAAGCGGCGTCGACGGCAGTGAGTCTCCTGTTTCGCTATCCGGAGTGGCCGCCGCTTGTGCGGCGCATGGCGCGGCTGGCGCGGGAGGAGTTGCGCCACTTCGAGCAGGTACAACGCCTTCTGGCAGATGCCGGTATTCAGTATGAACGGGTGCCTGCAACGCGCTACGCCGAGGGTCTGCGCCGTGCGATGCGTCACGGTGAGCCAAACCGGCTGGTTGATCTGCTGATTGCTGGTGCGCTTATTGAGGCGCGCAGCTGTGAACGCTTCGCGTTGCTGCTCCCGTCGCTCGACGGCCCGGTGAAGACGCTCTACGAGGCACTGGTAACGTCAGAGTCGCGCCACTTTCGCCAGTACCTGGCGCTGGCTGAGGCGCGAGCCGGCTACTCGGTGAGCGCCCGCGTAGCAGAACTGGCGGCGGTTGAAGCCGAGCTTGCGACCGCGCCGGACGACCGTTTCGGTTTTCACAGCGGCCCGCCGGCCGCTCAGGCCCTTGGCAGCGCCATCAACTCGTAGCCGTCTGCGTCCCAGCGCACCATGCTGCCGTGCTCGTACCAGTCGCCGAGCACGATGCGCGTGCACGCGCGCCCGTCGACGTCAACGGCGTGCACCGCCGGTCGGTGCGTGTGGCCGTGAAGAAGAATGTCGACGCCGGCCTCGGCGATGGCGCCGGTTACGGCGTCGTGATTCACATCCATGATGTCCGCCGCCTTCTGCTGACTGGCGGCACTGCTCGCATCGCGGGCCTGCGCGGCGAGCTGGCGACGTTGCTCCACCGGTAGGGCGAGCATTTGTGCCTGCCATGCCGGCTCGCGAACCATGCGCCGGAATGCCTGGTACTCCACGTCGTCGGTGCATAGCGTGTCGCCGTGCATGACGAGCACGCGCTGGCCGTTCACAGTGATTACGGTGGGATCTTCAAGCAGCGTGAAGCCGGTTTCCTCGGCAAAGCGTTCGCCGACAAGGAAGTCCCGGTTGCCGCGCATGAAGTAGCCGGGCGTACCCTGGTCGACGCACGCGCGCAGGGCGGCGATCACCTGCCGGTTGTGCGCGTCCGGATCGTCGTCGCCAATCCACGCCTCGAACAGGTCACCGAGAATGTAGAGCGCTTCGGCGTCGCGGGCGCGCGTGCCCAGGAACTCGACGAACTGCGCCGTGATGTCTGGTCGGGATGCCTGCAGATGCAGGTCGGAGATGAACAGGGTCGTCATTGGCGCTTCGCCGGCATCTTTGGCGCGGCGGGGGGTTCCTCTCTCACGATGCTGGCCTTCTTGATGATGACGGTCGTTGAGGGTACGTCGCTTCGAAACGGACCGGCGGGACCGGTCGGGATTTCCGCGATGGCATCGACAACCTCCATACCGCTGATGACCCGGCCGAACACCGTGTAGCCCCACGAACGGGAATTGGGGTCGAGGCGCTGGTTGTCCGCGAGGTTGATGAAGAACTGTGCGGTGGCCGAGTGCGGGTCTGGCGTGCGCGCCATGGCGATGGTGCCCCGCCGGTTGCTGAGACCGTTGCCGGATTCGTTGTGGATCGGCTGCTCGGTGTCGCGCTCGCGAAACTCCTCGGTGAAGCCGCCGCCCTGCGCCATGAAGCCGGGAATGACCCGGTGGAAAATTGTCCCGGCGTAAAAGCCTTTCTGCACATAGTTGACGAAGTTGTCGACGGTTACCGGCGCCCGCCTGCGGTCGAGCCGCAGCACGATTTCACCGTGCGAGGTCTCGAGCGAGACTACCGGGTAGGCCTCCTGCCCCGCTGCATGCATGACGGGGGCGAGCAGTAGCACGGCGCTTGCCAGTAGAGTGATGACTGTCTTCATTTGTCTTTCCTGCAAGAATGATCCCAGGGAGGTACGGTCCGCGCCGCTGACTGGCGGGCGGCGACCTTATGATCCGGCCTTAAGGCACTTGATGTAGCGTGTTGCCCGCCGTATGGTGCGGATGCGATAACGCAAGGCAGCCATGGCGGCTGCAATAATGCCTCAACTGCGCAGCCGGGCGCGACCTCGCCGTCGTGAGCGCGCCGGCGGTCGAACCTTGTGCGTTGGGCATCGTGGCCTGCCGTTGGTTCCTTCGGAGGGCATGACTGGAAGCTAAGGGTGGCGCAGACCGGAGCCTGCCACCGTTCGGTGAAGAGAAACAGGTTAAGTGAAAATCTACAACAGCATGACGCGCAGCAAGCAGACGTTTACTCCGCTGCGCGAGGGCCAGGTGGGTATCTACGTGTGCGGTCTGACCGTTTACGACTACAGCCACATCGGCCATGCCCGGATGCTCGTGGTGTTCGACATGGTGGTGCGCCACCTGCGAGCCAGGGGCTATGACGTTACCTACGTACGCAATACCACTGACATCGACGACAAGATCATCGCCAGGGCCGCGGAAAACGGCGAGACCGTCGGCGAGTTGACCGAGCGCATGATTCAGTACACCAACGAAGATTGTGCTGCCCTCGGCGTGCTTCCGCCGGATCACGAGCCGCGGGCCACGCAGCACATCGACGGCATGATCGCGATGATTGAGACGCTGATCGACAAGGGCTTCGCCTACCAGGGCGCAAACGGTGACGTGTTCTACGCGGTGTCACGCTTCGCCGACTACGGCAAGCTGTCCGGAAAGCGCCTGGAGGATCTGCGCGCCGGCAACCGCGTCGACGTCGACACGAACAAGCGCGATCCGCTCGATTTTGTTCTGTGGAAGATGGCCAAGCCTGGTGAGCCGAGCTGGTCGTCGCCGTGGGGGGATGGCAGGCCAGGCTGGCACATTGAATGTTCTGCGATGTCGGTCGCGTTGCTGGGCACGGCGTTCGACATCCACGGCGGCGGCATGGACCTCAAGTTTCCGCACCACGAAAACGAGATCGCGCAAACGTGCGCCGCCTGCGACGGGCCGTTTGCGTCGCTGTGGATGCACAACGGGTTCGTTAACGTGGACGATGAAAAGATGTCCAAGTCGCTGGGCAACTTTTTCACGGTGAGGGCCGTGCTCGAGCACTACCTGCCGGAGGAACTGCGCTTCTTCCTGCTGTCCGGGCACTACCGCAGCCCGATCAACTACTCGGATAAGGAGCTGACGTCGGCACGCGCGTCGCTGAACCGGCTGTACACCGCCCTGCGCGGCCAGCCGCGCGTCGAACTTGACCCGGCGGTGCACGCTCCCTTCGAGGAGACTCTCAATGCGGCGATGGACGACGACTTCAACACGCCGATGGCCTTCTCGGTGCTGCATGATCTCGCGCGCCACGTGAACCGCGCTCGCGATGCGGGCGATGACGCCTCGGCGGCAAGCCACGCGGCTTCGCTGCGGGCCCTGGGCGCCCGGCTCGGCCTGCTGGAGGCCGAGCCGGAGACCTATCTCAAGTCGAGCGCAGGCGCGACCGAGGGTGCCGACGATGGTGCCGTGGACGCGCTGGTTGCCAAGCGCACGGCGGCGAGGCAGTCGGGGGACTGGGCCCTGGCCGACCAGCTGCGGGACGAGATTGCCGCGCTCGGTGTTGTGCTCGAGGACGGACCGGCAGGGACGACCTGGCGCCGCAGCTAGCGGGTGCCGCGGCATATTCTTTCGGTCCGGTGCTGAGCCATCGCCGCCGCTCCCGGCGTTGACGCGGGGAGACGGGCGGTCGTATCATCCGTGGCCGATTGCGGGACGGGACGGTTTATTGCCGCCGGAACCAGTCGACACCTGACGTTCGGGGCATGGCGCAGTCTGGTAGCGCATCTGCTTTGGGAGCAGAGGGTCGGGGGTTCGAATCCCTCTGCCCCGACCAATCGTCAGCCACTGCCTGGGGTTCGCAGCGCCTGTAGCTCAACTGGATAGAGCATCGGCCTTCTAAGCCGAGGGTTGCAGGTTCGAGTCCTGCCGGGCGTGCCAATGTCCGGCGCGCAACGAGACTCCAATGGTGGGTGTAGCTCAGTTGGTAGAGCCCCGGGTTGTGATCCCGGTCGTCGCGG
>JBCAXP010000366.1:0-4960 GCA_038533995.1 Pseudomonadota bacterium | reverse complement strand
TCCACGTGTCGCACGCACCTGGCTGCCGGCAAGGTCGACATGGCGGTGAACTACGCCCTGGAAGACTGGGAACTCGAACAGGGCTTCATACTCGCCTGCCAGTCGGTGCCGACATCCGACCGCGTAGAACTGGACTATGATCGTTCTTGAGGCCGCGTTCGCCGCGGCGCCGCCTTGCCAGGCGGCCAACGACACTTAAAGGATCACCCCATGACCACCAGCGTCAGCCTCAAACACTTTGATGAAGTGGCCGTCATTACCGTCGACCACCCGCCGGTCAACGCGCTGTCTCACGCAGTGCGCGCCGGCGTCTATGAATATCTCGATACCGTCGCGGTCAACCCGGCCGTGAAGGCCGTGGTGCTGGAGTGCGCCGGCCGCACGTTTTTCGCCGGCGCCGATATTCGCGAGTTTGGACAGCCTCCCAAGGCGCCGTCACTGCGCGAACTGCTCGCCCGCATGGACGCTTTCGACAAGCTGCTCGTGGCGTCAATTCACGGCACCGCCCTTGGCGGTGGTCTGGAGACCGCCCTTTGCTGCCACTACCGCATCGCGGCACGCAGCGCGCGCCTCGGCCTGCCGGAAAGCAAACTTGGCCTTCTGCCGGGCGCAGGTGGCACTCAACGCCTGCCACGGCTGGTCGGCGCCGAGACGGCGCTCGACATGATCATAACCGGCAAGCAGGTCGGTGCCGGCGATGCCATGGACCTTGGCCTCGTGGATCGCACGGTGGAACCCCGGTCGCTTGCCAAGGACGCTGTCAGCTTCGCGAGAGAGCTGCTGGAGGCCGGCGCGCCCCTGCGTCGAATGAGTGAAGCAGATACCAGCCCGGTGGATGACGGCTTCTTCGACGCCTACCGCGAGCGCATCGCACGTAAGACGCGCGGCTTTGAGGCGCCTGAGCGCATTATCCGCTGCGTGGAAGCGGCCGTTTCACTGCCCTTCGAGGAAGGACTGGCCCTCGAGCGCGACCACTTCGAAGCCTGCATGAACTCGACCCAGTCGGCCGCGCAGCGACACCTGTTCTTCGCCGAACGTGCATCCGGCAAGGTGGCGGATGTCGACCGCTCGACGCCCGTGACGCCGGTGGAGTCCGTCGGCGTGGTTGGTGCGGGCACCATGGGCGCGGGCATTGCGCTGGCGGCGCTCAACGCCCGCCTGCCGGTGATGCTGCTGGACAGCAGCGCCGATGCACTCCAGGGCGGGGTCGACACGATCAAGCGACTGCTCGACGACCAGGTGCGCAAAGGTCGCCTGACCGTGGAGGAACGCGACGCGCGCCTGGCGCGCCTGATTACCAGCGCCAACTTCGAGGCACTGGACGACGTGGACCTTGTCATCGAAGCGGTGTTCGAAACGATGGCGATCAAGCACGAGGTGTTCAAGGCATTGGACGACGTCGTCAAGCCCGGAGCGATCATCGCGAGCAACACGTCTACGCTGGACCTCGACCACATCGCGAGCGTGACGAAGCGGCCGCAGGACGTCATAGGCCTGCACTTTTTCAGCCCCGCGCACATCATGCGGCTGCTGGAAATCGTGCGCGGCGAAAACACCGATCCGTCGGTGATCGCCCGAGCCTTAAGCTTCGCGCGACGCATCGACAAGGTGTCGGTGGTGTCGGGCAACTGCTTCGGCTTTATTGGCAATCGCATGCTGTACGGCTACGGGCGCGAGAACCAGTTCCTGTTACTCGAGGGCGCAGCTCCAGAACAGATCGACCGCGCGCTCACCGACTTCGGCATGGCCATGGGTCCCAATGCCGTTGGCGACCTCGCCGGCCTGGACGTTGGCTTCCGGGTACGCCAGGAACGCACCGACCTGCCGGACGATCCGCGCTACTACCGGGTGGCGGACATGCTGGCCGGCGACGGACGCTTCGGGCAGAAAACCGGTGCCGGCATCTTCCGGTACGAAGCCGACTCCCGGAAGCCGCTGCCGGACCCGGAAGTCACCGCGATAATCAAGGCAGAAGCCGAGCGCCTGGGCGTCAGGCAGAGAGACATTGCCGACGAGGAAATCGTCGATCGCTGCATCCTGGCGCTCGTTGTCGAAGGCGCGCGCATCCTCGAAGAAGGCATCGCTGCGCGCAGCGGTGACATCGACGTGGTCTGGGCCAACGGCTACGGCTTCCCGCGCTACCGCGGCGGGCCGATGTTTTATGCCGACACGCTTGGCGCCGCCGAAGTACTCAGGCGCGTCAACGCGTTTGCTCAGTCGCAGCCTGGCAACTATTGGGAGGCGCCGGCGCTGCTTAAGCAACTTGCCGAAACCGGTGGTCGCTTCTCTGACTACGCGGGAGACAACGCATGAACGACGCGTTTATCTGCGACGCGATTCGCACCCCGATCGGGCGCTTCGGTGGCGCGCTGGCAGCGGTGCGCGCCGATGACCTTGCCGCCGTGCCGATCGCCGCGCTCCTTGAACGCAATGACGGCCTGAACACAGAAGCGATCGATGACGTGCTGCTGGGCTGTGCGAACCAGGCGGGTGAAGACAATCGAAACGTCGCGCGCATGGCGGCACTGCTCGCCGGCCTGCCCACGACGGCGGCCGGCGTCACGCTGAACCGCCTGTGCGGCTCCGGTATGGACGCCGTCGCCATGGCGGCGCGCGCCATCAAAACCGGCGAGGCCGACCTGCTCGTTGCCGGCGGCGTGGAATCAATGTCACGGGCGCCATTCGTTATGCCCAAGGCTGACTCGGCCTTTAGCCGGCGTGCAGAAATCTACGACACCACCATCGGCTGGCGCTTCATCAACCCCGTGCTCAAGGCGCAGTACGGCGTCGACTCGATGCCGGAAACCGGCGAAAACGTCGCCGAGGAATTTCACATCGGTCGCAAAGACCAGGACGCCTTCGCGCTTGCCAGTCAGCAGAAGACCGCGGCGGCAAAAGAGCGCGGCTTCTTCGACAGTGAAATCGTGCCGGTGACCATTCCCCGGCGCAAGGGTGAGCCGTTGGTCGTCACCGACGACGAACATCCCAGGGCTGACACCACGCTGGAAAAACTCTCTTCGCTACGTACACCGTTTCGCGAAAACGGCACGGTGACAGCCGGCAATGCGTCCGGGGTCAACGATGGCGCCGCCGCGCTGCTCCTTGCCTCGGCCAGCGCCGTCGAGACCCACGGCCTGACGCCGCTCGCCCGGGTGGTTACCACTGCCGTTGCCGGTGTAGAACCCAGGATCATGGGCATCGGACCCGAGCCCGCCACGCGCAAGGCACTGCAGCGGACAGGGCTTACGCTCGACGACATGAGCGTCATCGAACTCAACGAGGCGTTCGCGGCACAGTCCCTGGCCGTGATGCGCTCGCTCGGCTTGCCAGACGATGCGCCTCACGTAAACCCCAACGGCGGTGCGATTGCGCTCGGTCATCCGCTTGGCATGTCCGGCGCGCGCCTGATCGCCACTGCCGCCTGGCAGCTTCGGGAAACCGGCGGGCGCTATGCGCTTTGCACCATGTGCATTGGCGTTGGGCAAGGCATCGCGACGATAATCGAAAGGGTGTAGCTCACCGAGGGCCTTGCCCGAACCCGCGACGGCTGTTAAACCGATGGCATGGACACGCTGCTGATCGCCGTGGTGGCCTGCGCCGCCTCGCTCCTCACGTTTTTCTCCGGCTTTGGCCTTGGCACACTGCTGCTGCCTGCCTTTGCGCTGTACTTTCCTGTTGAAGCCGCAGTGATGATGACTGCCGTCGTGCACCTGGCGAACAACCTGTTCAAGCTGGGGCTGATGTATCGCCACGTCGAACGCAGTGTCGTCCTTCGCTTTGGACTGCCTGCGCTGATTGCTGCATGGTTTGGCGCCGCTCTCCTGATTCGCCTGAGCCAGCACCCTGCCCTTGTGCAGTACCAGCTGCTCGGGCGGTCGGCCGAGATTACGTGGACCGGCCTCGTCGTCGGTGCCCTGATGCTGGCCTTCGCGCTGCGTGAATTGCTGGCGCCGTCGGTGCGCGCGGGCGTGCAGCCGAAGTGGCTGCCGCTGGGCGGCCTTATGAGCGGTTTCTTTGGCGGGCTGTCCGGCCACCAGGGCGCACTGCGCTCCGCGTTTCTCATTGGCTGCGGCATGAGCAAGGAAACGTTTGTTGCTACCGGCGTGACGATCGCCTGCCTGGTCGACGTAAGCCGTCTCAGTCACTACCTGCCGTCCATGCACACGCTCAACGATCGCGCGACGCTGCTGCCGATGCTCGTCGCCGTGGGGGCGGCGTTCCTCGGCGCCCTCGCCGGACGGCGGCTGCTGCAGAAAGTCACCCTCGCGTTTCTGCATCGGATGGTCGGTGTTCTGCTGCTCATCGTCGGTGCCGCGCTGATGGCCGGCGTGCTTTGACGCCGGCCCGGGTCGCTCTGCGCAGCTGACCGTCAGCGCGCGCAGGCGTTCGGCAAGGCGCTCGGCCCCGGCGGACCAAAGAACTGCTGCTTCATCACACCAAGGTCGGCAAAGTTGACCTGGTCGTCGGCCGTGAAGTCGGCATCCGGATTCCATGCAGGCTCGCCGGGCACCGAGAAAAACGCGAACTTCAACGCGCCGAGATCCGCAAAGTTCACCTGGCAGTCGTTGGGAATGGCGATATCCGGATCGCAGGCGTTGCCGATCGCGTCGGCGTCGGTGTCGATCTGCGTGGGATTGGTCAATGCAAGGCAGTTGTCGACGGCATCTGCGACGCCGTCGCTGTCGTCATCGGCGGCACGCGCAATTGTGATGTCGTCGATCGTGTAAAGAAAATAGCCACCGCCCACGGTGCGGAACCGAATGGACGAGAAAGCCACGCTGCTAACGATGCCGAGAAAATACTCCCGCGCACCGTCACTCAGGATGGACTGAATCGCCTCCGGATCGAGGTCAACGGTAGTGCCCCCAGCAAGCAGTGTCAGGTCGCCGGCTTCGAGAGCATCGATACTCGTGATGCTAAGGCCAACGGCATTAACCAGTCGCCCGGAATCGATGACGAG
>JBCAXP010000365.1:0-4963 GCA_038533995.1 Pseudomonadota bacterium | reverse complement strand
CACTGCCAGGCCCTGCGCGCCCGGCTCGGCGCGGGCCAGACCGATGGCCTCGACGAGGCCGCGCTGGAACTTTGGCTCGTTGGCAAAAGTCAGGTGGACGAATGCGACCCGGCCTTCGACTGGCTGGCGAAAAACGACCACCTCACGGAGAAGCGAAAACGCGAACGGCTTAAGCTCGCGATTGACGCGCGCGAGTTTGGCTTTGCGCGCTTTCTGGCCAAGCAGCTCGACAGCGACGACAAGGCCACCGTGGAACGCTGGCGCCGCATGCGCGCCAACCCGTCAGCCGAACTCAAGAAGCTGAACAAGTTTCGCGACAAGGCGGACGACCGCGCCATTCTCCGCTACGGGATGGAGCGGCTGGCAACCCGCGACCCGGCCGCCGCGCATGAAATCTGGCCAACGGTCGAGAAGGAGTTTCGCTTCAGCAAGGCTGATCGCTACGCGATCCAGCGGCGCATCGCCGTGTCCTCGGCGCGCGACCACCTGCCGACGGCCTCGGAGCGCTTCGCCGAAATGAACGACGGCGCTCGCAACGACGACACTGAAGACTGGCAGGTTCGCGCGGCGCTTCGCGAGGGACATTGGCCGATGGCGCTGGCCTCCATCGAGGCACTGCCGCCGGAAAAGGCGGAGCAGGAGCAGTGGCGCTACTGGCAGGCGCGCGCGCTGGAGGCCACCGGCCGGCCAGACGAGGCCACCGCTATCTACTCGGCGCTGTCAGCCAACCGCAGCTACTTCGGCTTTCTCTCGGCCGACAAGATCGGCAGCGAGTACTCGTTCGTTCATATCCCGGGCGAAGCCGACGAGGAAATAATCGCCGAACTCGCGAGCAGCCCGGCCTTCGTGCGGGCGCGCGAACTGACCCTCGTCAACCTGCGAGGACAGGGACGCTCCGAATGGGACCGCGCCGTCGCCAAACTCGACGCCTCTGAGCGCGCGCAGGCTGCAATTCTTGCGCACCGCTGGGAATGGCACTCCAGGGCGATCAAGACCGGCTCGAGCAACGGCCTCATGGACGACCTCGAGGTGCGCTTTCCGCTGCCCTGGTGGCAGCAGTTCGACGAGCACGCCTCGCGCCTCGATCTTTCACCCACGTGGGCCTACGGCATCGCCCGTAGCGAGAGCATTTTCATGCCCGACGTCAGTTCGAGCGCCGGCGCCCTGGGACTCATGCAGCTGATGCCTGCCACCGGCCGCGAGACGGCGCGGCTGGCTTCCGTGCGCTACCGAGGGAAGAACAGCCTGCTTGACCCGGAGACCAACATCACGCTGGGCACCTTTTACCTCGACAAGATGGCCGAGCGCTTCGACGACAACCAGGTGCTGGCCACCGCGGCCTACAACGCCGGCCCGCACCGGGTCGTGCGCTGGCTGCCTGCCGAGGGTTCGCTTCCACCGGACATCTGGGCCGAGACGATTCCGTTCCGCGAGACGCGCCGGTACGTGCGGCGAGTGCTGGAAGCGGACGCCATTTTCCACTGGCGAATTACCGGCGACCAGCGCCGGCTGGCCGCCGTGATGCTCCCGGTGGATGCCCCGGCCACGGCCGCGATGGCGCGCAACGCGTCCCGGCCAAGCGGCGGCACCGGCCGGCAAAGCGCAGGCCATTAGAGCGTCGCCCCGGATACCGCTATACTTCGCGGTCGTTAAGGCACGCAGCTAATCCAATCCTATGCAAGCGAAGACTATCGCCCTCGTTGGCGCCACCGGTTTCGTGGGCCGGCACCTGCTCGCCAGGCTCGCCGCCGATGGCCACAACCTGCGGGTGCTGGCGCGCAGCCGCGAACGCAACCGCGACCTGCTCGTAATGCCGACGGTCACGGTGATCAAGGCCGACGTCTACGACCCGGACACGCTGGCCGGCCACTTCCGCGGCTGCGATGCGGTGATCAACCTCGTGGGTATCCTCAACGAGTCGCGGCGGGACAGCTTCCAGCGCGCCCACGTGGACCTGCCGCGCCTGATATTGCAGGCATGCAGGGTGAGCGGCGTGCGGCGTTTGCTCCACATGAGCTCGCTCAAAGCGAGCGCAAGCGACGGTCCAAGCAAGTACCTGCGCTCAAAGGGCCAGGCCGAAGACCTGCTGCGCAAGGAATCCGGCGCCGACGTGGACGTGACGGTATTTTGCCCGTCGCTGATCTTCGGACCCGGCGACAGCTCCACCAATCGCTTCGCCGATATTTTGCGCCTGCCCATGCCGATACAGCCGCTGCCGAGGGCAAACGCGCGCTTTGCGCCGGTGTACGTGGGCGATGTCGTCGAGGCCTTCGCCCGTGCCCTGGCCGACCGCGGCACCGCCAACAAGACCTACCAGCTCTGTGGTCCGCAGGTTTTCTCGATGCGTGAACTGCTCGCCTTCCTGGCTACTGAACTTGGCCTCAAGCGGACCATTGTCGGCATGCCCGACAGCATCGCCCGCCTGTCTGCCAGGATCATGGAGTGGCTGCCCGGCAAGCCGTTCTCCCGCGACAATTACCAGTCACTCACCGTGCACAGCATCTGCGAGGCAGACGGCATGGGCGAACTTGGCATCCGGCCAACGTCGCTCGCGTCGATCGCCCCCGGTTACCTCGCGGCAAAAACCGAACGCGCACGGCTCAGCATTTTCCGCAAGGCAGCCGGGCGGTAACAAATCCTTTGGTAGAAAAAACCCTGTGGGAGTGGCTCTAGCCACGATCCAGACACCTCACCACCGGGATTATCGCGGCTAAAGCCGCTCCCACAGGCTAGTTAGCGGGCGTCAACGCTTCCAACTCGGCGCGTCGCGCGTCCGGATCCAGCTCCGCCATCGCCTCGACGCGCGCGTAAAACGCGACAAGGTCATTGTCAGACGCCGCCAGTAACGCCCGAAACTCCGGCACCAGCCCGCGATACGCCGCCACCGACGACAGGTGAGCGTTGTTGAGGTCGCGGGCGAACCACTGGTCGTAACCGGCGTAGCCGCCCCATTGTTCGCGCAGAGCCTGGTAGTCGAGCTGCAGCTGGTCGAACACTTCCCGCTTGGCGGCGGCCGCGCCGTCCGTGTCCCGGGTCGCCGCGTAGGCTTCCCGCAGTGCGTCGCGGGCAGAGCCGATCAGCTCCGCGAACTCGGCTGAACGTTGCTTGCGCTGCTGGTAGCGTTCGAACTGCGCCTCGTCGCCCTGGGCAATAAGCCAGCGCCTGACGCCCTCCTCTTCCACCGCCGTCGCAAACGATTCGTTGAACGCGGTATCGCCGTTGACGTAGAGCACCTGGTGGCTCAGCTCGTGAAACAGCAGGGCGGCCAGGCCCAGGTCGTCGTTGTACAGCATGGTGTTGAGGATTGGGTCGGCGAAATTACCCAGCGTTGAGTACGCGGCAACGCCGCCGACGTACACGTCGTAGCCTTCTTCCCGCAAGCCATCCGCAAACTTAAGCGCCTTCTCCTCGGCGAAGTAGCCGCGGTAGGTGACGCAGCCGACAAACAGAAAGCACCACTGGTAGGGCTCCACCTCGTAGGCCGGCGCCGCGAACACGTTCCATACCACGTAGCGGCGCCCCACATCGGCGTAGGTGCGGTAGCTCTTGTTGTCCGGCAGGCCAAGCTCGGCGCTCGCGAAGTCACGCATTGCCTGGATTTCGGCAAGGCGGGTCTTCAGAGGTTCAGGGGTGGCCTCGTCTTCCAGCAGTTCGGCCACCGGCTCGCGCTTGGACAGCACGTCGATCTGGCCGCGTACGGTGTGCGCGTAGTAAGCAAACTGCGAACAGCCCGCGAGCACTACGGCCAGCGCCAGGGCGCCTGAGAGCGCCAGCAACCAGCGGAAGCGGCGCCCGGTCACGGGTAAGGGAAACTGGCTCTAGTCAGAAACGGAACTGCAGGCTGGCGGACGGGTAGCGCACCGAACGGTCGTAGTCGAACGCCTCAACCTCGGCACGAAACGATACCCGGTCGGTCATCTTCCACTGCAGCCCAACGCCGTAAAGCGTTTCAGCCTTGTCGACCTTGCGGGAAACTTCCTCGCCGTTCACCGTTGCTTCACCACGCGTGTCCGAATCGATGAACCCCAGCTTCAGGAACAGGCTGAGCCGTGACCAGTTGCTCTGATCGTCCACACCGAACAGGGTGGTGGGAATGTAGGCAACGCCGGTGAGCGTCGGTCCACGGGGCATGGCCGGCGCCACCGCGGCTGCGTCTTCGAGCAGTTTGTCGGTCGCATCGCCGACGATGTCAGTGCTGGACGAACCGAGATCGGCGTAGCCGAGTTCCACGGCGAAGTACTCGGTGAGGTGCACACCGGCGTAGACGCGGTAGGCGCTGTCCTCTCCGTCGAAAGCTACAGACTGGATCGTGTTACCGAGATCGCGAAGCTGACTTGCGATCTTGGCATCGCTTGCGTTGATATCGCCGCGTCCGACGCTGCCGCCGACGTAAAGCGCCGTCTGAGCAAACGCAGACAACGGCATGAGCAACACGGCGAGGGTCGACGTCAGCCATACGGTGCGTTTCATGAGTGCTTCCTTTTCCAACAGTTGTGCCAGGACCTGGGCAATCGACGAAGCCGCAAGTCCGGCGCGGCAACGACCGCTACTGTAACCATCCCGGAATGCGGGTACAAGTTTCTGATTTGACGCCCGTCTCAACGCTCGCCGCCACCTCTAGGGCGGCTCTGCGCCCGGTACCGAGTAGCCCGCTGAAACGATTATGCGGCGCGCAGCTTCACCCCGTAAAAACCGAAGGAATGCCAGCGCCGCCGGTGCCTGACCGGCGCGTGTCAGCACGATCGCCTGCTGTTCGATAGGTGCGTGCCACGCTGCCGGAATGGCATACCGGCAGGTGGCGGCCGGCAACGCGTCGGCTTGCAGGCTGGCGGCGGCTACCAGCCCGAGACTGGCGTTGCCAGACGCAACAAACTGAAGGGCCTGGGTGACGTTCTCGCCGAGCACCGTTTGCTGCTCAGCCGCTGGCCACACCGCGAGATGCTGGAGCACCTCCAGCGCTGCA
>JBCAXP010000364.1:0-4985 GCA_038533995.1 Pseudomonadota bacterium | reverse complement strand
CAAGACGTTCGACCGGGACGGCGACGGCGTCATTAGCGCCAGCGAAAGAACACAAGCGCTATCGGCCGCCGTCGCCACGCCACCGCCGGCAGCCGCGCAGCGTGCCGCACCGCCGCGGCCTCCGGAGACCGCGCCGGCACCTGCACTCGCCGAAACGCCGGCAGCCGCAACGCGTGCGGCTCCACCGAGGCCTCCCAAAACGAAACCCGCACCCGCCAGCGCCATGGCAACGCCGGAGCCATCGCTGAGGCTCGACGCCAGTCCGCTGGCAAGTCCGCTCGCCAGCCAGCCGCCTGCGCCCGCTCCGAGGGCCGTGCCTCCATCGGCGCCCAGGAAAGCAACGCCTTCGCCCCGACCTGCCCCTGACACCGCACCAGTGGCGCAGCAGTCAACCGCACTTACCGGCACGGACGCGTGGCTGATGGAAATCGATCGGGACAAGAACGGCCGTGCGTCGGCGAGCGAACTCATGGCAAGCGGTAGCGGGCAGGCGTGGTTCACACAGGCGGAGTTCGCGGCCGCGGACAGGGACGAAGACGCGGAGCTGGACGCCACCGAGCTTGCCGCATTGATGAGAAGCCTGGAACGACGCCAGCGTTAAGGGCGCACGGGGCTACTGGAGGGTAGCGCTCCCAGGCGGCGCGTCGCTTGCAAAAAGAAGCGCGACATCCACACCGTCAAACGAGTAGGCGCGGTTGCAGAAATCGCAGTTCACTTTAACCGCGCCCTCTTCCTCCAGAATGCTCTGTACTTCGTCCTTGCCGAGCATGCGCAGCGTGTTGGCAACGCGCTCCTGGCTGCACTGGCAGCGGAACGACACGGGCAACGCCTCGAACACCCGCAGGTCCTCTTCGTGGAACAGGCGCCGAAGCACGTCGCCGTCCGGTAGCTGCATCAGCTCGGCGTTGGTGATGGTGTCGGCGAGCAGCTGCACGCGCTGCCAGGCATCGACGTCTTCCTCGACCAGATTGCTGCCCTGCGCGCGACTGGCGGGCGGCATGCGCTGAAGCAGCATGCCCGTTGCGCGCTCCTGGCTGGCGGAGAGCCAAAGCCGGGTCGGCAGCTGCTCGGAGTTCTCGAAGTAACCCTGGATGCACTCGGCCAGGGAAGCGCCGCTGGTTTCCACGATGCCCTGATAGCGCTGGCCCTCGCTGTTCGCGTCAATCGTGAACACCATGCGGCCGTCGCCAACCAGCGATGCAAAGTCACCCTGCGGGTTGTCGCCCTGCCAGCTGGCCATGCCACGAAGCGCAAGGCCACTGCTACATTGCACGACGAGCAGCGACAGGTCGCCGCCGCCCTGGACCTGCAGCGTGAGCCTGCCGTCGAACTTGATAGTGGACGCGAGCAGCGCCGTTGCCGCTGCAGCCTCGCCAAGCAGCGCGCGAATCGTCTCGGGATAATCGGTGGTCGCCATCATGGCGCGCCACGCGGCATCCAGGTGCACGAGCTTGCCGCGCACGTCGAAGTTCTCAAAGACAAAACGCTTCAGCGTGTCCCTGTTGTCGCTGTTTCTGTCGTGTACTGTCACGCCCTGCGGTCTCGTCTCGTTACGGCCTACAACTTTTTCTTCAGTGCCTGGTTTACCTGGCCGGGGTTGGCCTTGCCCTGCGTGGCTTTCATCACCTGGCCAACGAAAAACCCGAGGAGCTGCTGCTTGCCGCCGCGGTATTCCTCGACCTGCGACGGATGTGCGGCAAGCACGTCGTCAACAATTGCCTCGATGGCGGAGTCGTCAGTGATCTGCTTGAGGCCGCGCGCCTCGATGATGGCGTCGGCATCGCCCTCGCCGCCCCACATCGCGTCGAACACGGCCTTTGCAATTTTACCCGAAATGGTCTTGTCGGCGATGCGCGCCAGGAGACCGGCGAGCTGCTCCGGCGACACCCGGCTGCCCTCGATGCTCAGGTCGTCGCGGTTGAGCGCCGCGCTCAGCTCGCCCACGATCCAGTTCGCCGCCACCTGCGCCTCCTTTGGTGCTTTTGTCGCCACCGCTTCGAAGTAGTCCGCCAGCGGACGGCTCAGGGTCAGCGTTGCCGCGTCCGCGGGCTTCAATCCGTACTCCGCCTCGAAGCGCGTCCGGCGTGCATCTGGCAACTCCGGCAGCGTTTCCGCGGTGACGCGCAGCAGTTCGTCGGAAATGACGACCGGCAGCAGGTCAGGATCGGGGAAATAACGGTAGTCGTTGGCCTCTTCCTTGCTGCGCATCGGTCGCGTTTCGTCTCGGCCCTCGTCGTACAGGCGGGTCTCCTGCACCACTTTTTCGCCGCTTTCCAACAGGTCAATCTGCCGTTCCACTTCGAGCTCGATGGCCTTTTCAATGAAGCGAAAGGAGTTCAGGTTTTTAAGCTCGGTGCGAGTACCGAACTCCGCTTGCCCAACCGGGCGTATCGACACGTTTGCGTCACAGCGAAACGAGCCTTCCTGCATGTTGCCGTCGCAGATGTCGAGGTAGCGTACGAGCGTGTGCATCTTGCGAAGGTAGGCCACCGCTTCCTGCGCGCTGC
This sequence comes from Pseudomonadota bacterium, assembly GCA_038533995.1. Taxonomy (GTDB): domain Bacteria; phylum Pseudomonadota; class Gammaproteobacteria; order Steroidobacterales; family JBCAXP01; genus JBCAXP01. The sequence goes on along the minus strand of JBCAXP010000364.1, from coordinate 2,478 downwards.
GCAGGTCCGGCTCGGACACAATTTCCAGCAGCGGTGTGCCTGCCCGGTTGAGGTCGATGCCGCTGAGCCCGTGAAAGTCTTCGTGTAGCGACTTGCCGGCATCTTCCTCGAGATGCGCGCGGGTAATGCCAATCTCTTTTGTTGTGCCATCGTCGAGTTCAATGGCGAGGTAACCACGACCGACAATCGGCAGATCGTACTGGCTGATCTGGTAGCCCTTCGGCAGGTCCGGGTAGAAGTAGTTCTTTCGTGCAAATACCGAGGCCGGTGCGATTTCGGCGCCAACGGCAAGGCCGAAACGCACGGCCATGCGAACGGCTTCCTCGTTAAGTACCGGCAAGACGCCCGGAAATCCGAGGTCCACGGCGCTGGCCTGCGTGTTCGGGCTTGCGCCGTACGCGGTGGACGCACCGGAGAAAATTTTTGACCGGGTGCTGAGCTGTGCGTGCACCTCGAGGCCGATAACCGTTTCCCACGCTGCACTCATGACGAGCCCTCCACGAACGGTGCCTTGTCGCCGTGCCACTGCGTCACCTGCTGGTAAGCGTGGGCCGCGTTCAACAGCTGCGGCTCGGCGAAGTGCCGGCCGATCATGTGAAGCCCGACCGGCAGCCCGTCCACGTAACCGCAGGGCACAGACAGTGCCGGCAACCCGGCCAGGTTCACGGCAACCGTGTATACGTCATTCATGTACATCGTGACAGGGTCGTCGCACTTTTCGCCCAGCGGAAACGCCGGCGTCGGTGTCGTCGGCCCCATGACGACGTCGACCTTTTCGAAGGCCGTCGCGAAGTCTTCGGCAATGCGCCGTCGAACGCGCTGTGCGCGCAGGTAGTACGCGTCGTAGTAACCCGCCGACAGCACGTAGGTGCCGGTGAGAATGCGCCGCTTGACCTCGTCGCCAAAGCCTTCGCCGCGCGACCGGCGATACAGGTCGGCGAGGTCTGCCGGTTGCTCACAGCGATGGCCAAAGCGCACGCCGTCGAAGCGCGACAGGTTGGAGGACGCTTCCGCCGGCGCCACGATGTAGTACGCCGGAATGGCGTGGCCGACTGACGGCAGGTTCAGCGGTACGAGCGTGGCACCCAGGCGCTCAAACTCCGCCAGGGCCGCCTCCACCCGGGCACCGACTGCCTCGTCGAGGCCCTCGCCGAAGAACTCGGCCGGCACGCCGATGCGCAGTCCCTGCACCGACTCGCCGAGCGCGGCCCGGTAGTCTGGCACCGGTTCGGTGGCTGACGTGCTGTCCCGCTCATCGAAACCGGCCATGGCCTGGAGCACGAGCGCGGCGTCCTCGGCCGTCTGCGCCAACACACCCGCCTGGTCGAGGCTGGAGGCGAACGCCACCATGCCGAAGCGCGACACGCGGCCATAGGTGGGTTTGATTCCAGTGAGTCCGCAGAGCGCGGCCGGCTGGCGGATAGAGCCCCCGGTGTCGGTACCGAGTGCGACCGGCGCAAGGCCCGCCGCCACTGCACAGGCAGAGCCGCCGGACGAGCCACCCGGCACCCGCTCGGTGTCCCACGGGTTGCGCACGGGGCCAAAGAAACTGTTCTCGTTGGACGACCCCATGGCGAACTCGTCCATGTTGGTTTTGCCAAGCGTTACGGCGCCCGCTTCGTTAAGCCGTTCCACCACGGTCGCGTCAAACGGCGACCGGAAACCTTCGAGCATCCTGGAGCCACACGTGGTCGGTGCGGCGGTCGTGCAGAAAATGTCCTTGTAGGCCAGCGGCACGCCCGTCAGCGGACCTGCGTTGCCGGCGCGGTGGCGTTCGTCCGCCGCGTGTGCCTGCACCTCTGCCGTTTCCGGCGTGCTCGAGATGTAGGCGTTGAGCGCCGGGTTCAGCTGTTCGATGCGCGCATTGAAATGCCGGGTCAGTTCGACACTGCTGAACGCCCCGGAAGCCAGGCCGTCGGACAGTTGCGTTAGGGTCTTCGTATGCATAGCCGAGTCGTTGAGAGGGCGCTGCGAAGCTCCGCAGACAGCCCGCGTGGGTTGTCAGGTAATTTATTTAAAAACAATTAGTTAATTGATTTCCGGGCACCCGCCCGGGGAGACGCAGGCAGCTACTCGATGACCTTGGGCACGAGGTACAGCCCCTCGTCCACCGCGGGCGCCACCGCCTGGAACTGCTCGCGCCTGTCACTCTCGGTAACCGCATCCGGCCGCAGCCGTTGGGTCATGTCGAGCGGGTGAGCCATTGGCTCGAGGTCGGCGATGTCGACAGCGCCGAGCTGCTCGACCAGTTCGAGGATGCCGGCGAGGTCATGCGTGACCTTTTCGAGCTCGTTGTCGGTCACTTCGAGTCGTGAAAGTTCTGCGATGTGTTTGACCGTGTCTGCGTCCAGCGTCATGGTGTTTTGATCCTGCCAAAGCGGCCACGAAAAATCGGGCAAACATGATACCGCGCTGCTTGCTCAAAGTCCCACCCGTTGCTAGAGTAGCGCGTTAAATTTCCGTCCACTTGCTGGACAC
>JBCAXP010000363.1:0-4988 GCA_038533995.1 Pseudomonadota bacterium | reverse complement strand
CAGATACGCGAAAGCCCGGTGCAAACTCGCGCGTGATGGCGGCGCCGCCCGGTTCGTCGGCGGCTTCCAGCACCACAACGGCCTCGTATGCGCTGCCTACCTGGCGCGCGCGGGACATCGCGTCGTGGTGCTGGAAGCCGCCGACGAACCGGGCGGCGCCGCCATCACGCGCGAGTTTGCACCGGGCTTTCGCGTATCTGCCTGCGCGCATCTGTTGACCCAGCTGCACCCGACGGTGATCAAGGATCTCGACCTCAAGGCGCATGGCCTCAAGCTCGCCGCGCGGCACCTGGACACCGTTGCTTTGGCCGAAGATGGCGATCACCTGCTGAAAAGCGGCAACTCTCTGACCGGCGGCGACATCACCGGCGCAGACTGCGTGCGCCTGCCGGTATTCCAGTCGCGCATGCAGAAGTTTGCCGCGCTGCTTGGCAAGTACTTTGCACAGACGCCGCCGCGCCTCGCCGGCGGCACGCGCAAGGACGTCATGACGCTTACCCGCCTTGGCCTCGACCTCAGGCGCATGGGCCGCGATGACATGCGCGAGTTCCTGCGGCTGATCGGCATCAACATGCACGACGTGCTGCAGGAGAACTTTGACAGCGACCTCTTGAAGGGCCTGCTGGGCTTCGACGCGGTGCTCGGCTCGCACATGGGTCCACGCACGCCGAACAGCCTGACCGCATGGTTGTGCCGGCTGGCCGTTGCCACCGACGGAATTGGCGGTGCCATCAGCGTGCCGGCCGGCGGCATGGGCTCCGTGACCGGTGCGCTCGCCGCGGCGGCCACGGCAGCCGGCGCGGTGATTCGAACGTCGTCACCCGTGGCCCGCGTCATCGTTGAGAACGGCCGCGCCAACGGCGTTGAGCTGGAAAGCGGCGAGGTGGTGCCGGCGCGTGCGGTGGTTTCGAGCGCCGACCCGAAGACCAGTTTCTTCAAGCTCGTTGGTGCACGGCACATCGAGGCGACGTTTGCCCGCCAGTTGCACCACATACGCATGAAGGGCGATGCCGCCAAGTTGCACCTCGCCCTCGACGCGCTGCCGCCGTTCCGCGGTCTCGACCGCGCCCGCGCCGGAGCCCGCCTCGTTATCGCACCGTCGCTCGGTTACGTCGAACGCGCGTTCGATCATTCGAAGTACGGTGAGTACAGCAGCGAGCCCAGCATGGAAATTCACGTGCCGAGTGTGCTCGACCCGAGCCTTGCGCCGGCCGGCCAGCACGTGCTCTCGGCCATCGTGCAGCACGCACCGTATTCGCTGAAAGAGGGCTGGGACAGCGCGCGGGACATTTTCAAGCTGCGGCTTATCGACCAGCTGTGCCGCTATGCGCCTGACCTGGACAAACACATCGTGCATGCGGAGCTGCTGGTGCCAACGGACTTCGAGAGTCAGTTCCGGATGGGGGGCGGCCACTGGCATCACGGCGAGCTTGCCTTCGACCAGTTCATGATGATGCGGCCGGTACCCGGCGCCGCGCAGTACGCGATGCCGCTTGACGGTTTCTATCTCTGCGGAGCGGGCACCCATCCTGGTGGCGGTGTGATGGGCCTGGCCGGCCGAAACGCAGCCGAGGAAATCATCGCACGGGAGAAAGCCGCATGAGCACCGACCTGCACACGGCCGACTTCGTGCTGCGCACACCCTTCAACCCGCGCACGAGCGCGGCGTGCAAAACGGGCGACTGGAATCGCTGGAAAGCGTACACCGTTGCGAACGTCTACACGGATGTGGAGCTCGAATACTTCGCGATGCGTAACACAACGGGCGTGTTCGACCTCACCCCAATGAGCAAGTACCGGGTACGCGGACCCGAAGCGCTCGAGTACTTCGACCGTCTCGTGACCCGCAACATGCACAAGGTGGCGGTCGGTCGCGTCGCCTATGCTGTGTGGTGCAACGACGAAGGCCATGTCATCGACGACGGCACCATCTTCCGCCTTGCCGACGACGACTACCGGCTCTGCGCCCAGGAACGCAACCTGGACTGGCTGCACACCAACGCCCTCGGCTTTGATGTGACCATCGAGGAAGAAACCGACACAGTGGCGGCGCTCGCCGTACAGGGCCCAACCTCCTGCGCTATTCTGCGCGAGATGGGCCTGGACGGCATCGAAACGCTCAAGCCTTTTGGACTCACACGCTTTACCCTCAACGGCTTCCCGCTAATGGTAAGCCGCACTGGTTACACGGGCGATCTCGGCTACGAGCTATGGTGCGAAAACGAAGCCGCGCTGCCGCTGTGGGACGCCCTGTTCGAGGCCGGCGCGCTGCGCGGCATTCGTCCGATCGGATCGGCCGCGCTGGAGACGGCGCGCATCGAGGCCGGCTTTCTTCTCGCCGACAAGGACTTCATGCCTGCCGAGCAGACCATTCGCGCAGGACACGCGCGGTCGCCGCTGGAACTTGGTCTCGAGTGGCTCGTGCACTTTTCCAAGCCCCACTTCAACGGCCGCCGCGCCCTGATGGCCGAGAAAGAGCGCGGCTCGCGGTATCGCATGGTGAAGCTCGACATCGAAGGCAACAAAACCGCCTGCAACGCGTACATCTACAACGCTCGGCGCAAGGTCGTGGGCACGGTGACCTCAGCCGCGTGGTCGCCCACTTGCAAGACGAACATCGCGCTCGCAACGCTCGACAGCCCGTACGGTGAACCGGGCGACAAGCTGTTTGCCGAGATCTACTACATGCGCGAGCTCAAGTGGCACCGCTTCATGGCGCGCGCGACGGTCGTCGAAGGGGCGTTTTTCGACCCTCCCCGGCGCCGGGCCACCCCACCGGCGGATTACTGAACGCCATGGCGCCCGCCCTGCCAGCAGAAGTCAGCGACCTGCTCGACGCCTGCCCGGCGCTTGAGGCGTGCGAACTCATGGTTCCGGACGTCAACGGCGTGCTGCGCGGCAAGCGCGTGGGCCGGCGTGAGTTCGACGCGGTATTTACTCGCGGCCTCAACCTGCCGGCCTCCACTGCCCTGCTGAGCGCACGCGGCGAAAACTTCGAGACAATCCCCTATGGGGCGCACGACGGCGATCCCGACGTTGTCTGCAAGCTCGTACCCGGCTCGGTAGCGATGGTGCCGTGGAGCGGCGTGAACCTGGCGCAGGCCCTGATGACAATGGAATCGCTGGACGGCAAGCCGTTCTGGGGCGACCCTCGCAATGTGCTTCGGCGCGTGCTCGATCGTTTCGCAAAGGACGGTCTCACGCCCGTTATCGCGGTGGAGCTGGAGTTCTACCTGCTGGACGCCAGCTCGAAGGACGTGACGCCGCGGCTAGCGCACATACCCGGCACCGGTCTCGGCAGCGACGGCGCCAATTGCTACAACCTCGATCAACTGCGTGATCTTGAGGGCTTCCTGCACGCCGTGGAGAAGACCTGCCAGGCGCAGCGCATTCCTGTAGGCACCGCGATTTCGGAATACGGCCCAGGGCAGTTCGAGGTCAACCTCCACCACGTGGCCGACGCGGAACTTGCCTGCGACCACGCCATGCTGCTCAAACGCGCGGTCAAGAACGTCGCGCTGGATCACGGCATGGTGGCGTCATTCATGGCCAAGCCCTTCGAAGAGTACGCCGGCTGCGGCACGCACATTCATGTGAGCGTGCTGGACGGCGACGGCCGCAATGTTTTCGCCGGCGCCTCGAAAAGCGACGTGTCGTTGCCGGCACCGCTGCGCCACGCCATCGGCGGCCTGCGAGAAACCATGGCCCAGGGCATGGCGATCTTTGCGCCGAACGCGAACTCCTACCGCCGCTTCCGGCCTGGTTTTTTCGCACCGGTAAACCCAAGCTGGGGCATCAACCACCGCTCGGTCGCCTTGCGCGTGCCGGTCTCTGACAGCAACAACCTGCGGGTCGAACACCGCGTTGCCGGCGCCGACTGCAACCCGTACCTGCTGACGGCGGCCGTGCTCGCAGGGCTTCATCACGGCCTCAAGACACGTCCTGATCCCGGAACGGCTGTTCTACCGGGCGGGGACGCGCCGGACGAGCGCACCTTGCCGCTGCGCCTTGGGGAAGCAGTCGACGCGCTGGAAAGCGGTGCGGTACTGCGAGACTATCTCGGTGAGCAATATGTCGATGTGTTCGCGGCAACTCGCCGCGAGGAGAGCGACAGGTTTCACTCGCAGGTTAGCAACCGCGACTACGAGTGGTACCTTCGAACGGTCTGAGTACGCCTACGCACATCGACGCAGGCGCAACCGATTATGCGAACAAGGAGGCAATCATGCTGGTAGAAGTCAAGCATCCCTGCATCCAGCACAAGCTGGCGCTGCTGCGCGACACTACGACCAGTCACAAAAAGTTTCGCGAACTGGCAACGGAAGTGACCATGTTCCTGTGCTACGAGGCCCTCAAGCACGTCGCGACTCGGGACGTGTCGGTCACTACGCCGGTTGGCGAGGCGCAGTGCAAGGTGATTGCCAACGACGTAATCGCGGTGCCGATTCTCCGTGCCGGCATCGGCATGCTGGATGGCGTGCTGAACCTGCTGCCCACCGCGCGCGTCGGCTTCATGGGCCTGTATCGCGATCCGGAAACGAAGCAACCAGTGCAGTACTACGAGCGGCTGCCGCCGGAAGCGCAGGACGCGCTGCACCTTGTTATTGACCCGATGCTCGCAACCGGCGGTTCCGCCTCGGCCGCCCTTACCGCCGTCAAGGCTGCGGGCGTCAAGAACGTCGTGATGATTTGCATTGTCACCTGCCCGGAAGGCGCCGCCGTCATCGAACGCGATCATCCGGACGTGCCGATCTACGCGGCCGCCGTGGACGAGCGCCTGGACGAGCGCAAATACATCGTGCCCGGCCTCGGTGACGCCGGCGACCGGCTTTACGGCACGAGCTGACGCCGCTTCCAGTGACCGACAAACCGCTGGTGTTTCGCGCCGGGCCCCGTGCTCGGCAGACGCTGCTCGACAGAGGCCTTCAGCCGGACGACGTCGGCGCGGTCACCGCGGCGGCCGGCGGGCCGAAGTTCCTTGGCATTTG
>JBCAXP010000362.1:0-5050 GCA_038533995.1 Pseudomonadota bacterium | reverse complement strand
GTGCGCGGGTGCTTGAATGGAATACAAAGGTCGAGCTGCAGGGCCTCATGTCGATGATGGACGCACTGCGCAACGCGTCGAAGGGGTTAACCGACAGGGCACTGACGGGCCCGGTCCACTACGCCCAGATACCGGAGCTTGCTGAGCGAGGTCGCGCGCGAGTTATGCAGTTCTTTGAGCGCATCGACGGCCATTTGGCGGAGCAGCCGTACCTCGCGGGGGATCGCTTCACTCTGGCTGATATCACCGCGTTTGTACTTGTCGATTTTGCTGCGTGGGTCAAACTTGGCCTTCCCGGCAGTGCGGAGAATGCGCGCCGCTGGTACGCGGCGATCGCGGAACGGGACTCGGCCTCGGTCTAGATGGCACAAGCCGGTCCAGGAAAGCAGTCAGACGCTAGCCCTGACTGTTCGCGCGAAGCTACTCTCCCAGTTCTATGGTCACCGTCTGGTCGATGGGAATGGTTTGGGACGGAAATGTCTTTGAGCTCCCTGGTGCGAAGACATTCAGGGTGACGTCCCGGTAATCCGGTGCGTCGACATAGCCGCCTTGTGCAGCCTCGATCGTCAACTCCCGTTTGTCGTCGTCGTAGCGAACCCAGGTGACTCTGCGTTCGCCCTTGCGGAAGGCTTCGGTGCGATCGTCGTCTTCGATCAGGCGAAACTCGCCGTCGGCGCCAGTGAACACATCGATGACAAGTCGGGACTTGTCGATGAAGGCGGTGCTCAACGCGTATTCGCGTTTCGGGATGATCGCGCCGGCGCGGGCCAGCACCGGCATCTCACTCGTGTCTTCGAACAGGTCGACAAGCTGATCGCCAGAGTAGTAGCGCCCGTCCCGGGTTAGATACCAGCCTCCCTCCGGCAGCCAGACTGGCGATTCGGCCCCTTCCACTCGTGGCGCGATCAGCAGATCCGGCCCGAAGAGATACTGCAGGTCGTGCTGCCAGGCCTCGTCGAGATGCGGGTATTCGAGCAACATGGGCCTGGCTATCGGCATCCCCGTCTCGGCCGCCTCGTGGGCCGCCGAGTAGAGGTACGGCATCAGCTCATAGCGCTGGCGCGAGTACTCCAACGCTGCAGCCAGGCTCTCCGGGCTGCGATCGACCGGCCAGCGCGATTGACCCATGCCGTGCGGTTTCCAGATGGGTGCGAAACTGCCGAAGGCCATTGCCCAGCGCTGGTAAAGAGACTCATCGGGCCCTGCGCCTTTGTCCCAGTCGTAGAAGCCGCCGGCATCGTGTCCCCAGTAAGGAAAGCCAGCAAGACCAGCCAGCTGCATCGCGCGGATCTGCGCCGCCATGTCCTGATCGTTCGGCTTGATATCGCCGCTCCAGAGCGTGGCATACCGTTGTGCACCGGCGGTCATGCCCCGCACCCAGACGAACGGCCGCCGTTCAATACCGGAGTTATCCCAGCCGTCTGCGACCAGTGCCTTTGCAATGAGAAAAAACCAGTAGTTGCGCATCTCCGCGGAGCTGCGACCGTTGGCTAAGACGATGTCCTTGGGCGCCGCACCTTGCTCGTCGAACTCATCGATCCAGAGCGCATCGCCCGGGTAAGCGAGTGCCGGGGCAAGCGACTTGTCGTAAAAAATCCGCCAGAACCACTGGCGAAAGTCGGCGTTGGTAAGGTCGGGCGCACTGTTCGCAAACTCGATGTTGTCGATTGGGGGCAGATTGAAGGCCGGATCCCAGCCGTCTGAGAACCGCGCAATGCAGCGATTGAAGTCCAGGGTCGTAACGAGGCCGTGCTGGTCGAGCCATTGCTGCCAGGCAGCCGGGTCCGGATAGCGTCCCTTGTCCCACTCGATTTTCGACTCACAGCGCTTGCCGCCCGCGGCACGCCATCGGTTGTCATTGATAACGTGGTCGAGCGGCAGGCCGGCCTCGCGGTGCTCCGATATCTTTGCTATCCACCATTGTTCATCTGAGGGAGTCGCAGAGTTGTGGTCATGCCCCTTGTCGGAGAGCTGCAGACCAAACATGGCCTTCATTGGCAGTCGTGGCCGGCCCGTGAGCTTTGTGTAGCGGTCCAGCACATCTACGAGCTTTGGGCCACCGATGAAAAAGTAGTCCATCTGTCCGTCGAAGCCGTGTGTGTCAATGGCTACGCTGTAGTCGCCTTCCGCATTAAGGGCGAAGCGGTTCGGGAACGTACTGTTGAGAAACAAGCCGTAGCCGAAGCTGGAAAGAAAGAACGGCACGATGAGCGGCGCCTGCTCAATGGGTTCGCTCCCGTAGTTTCGCTCGATGACCTTGCCGGTAAGTTCGAGGCTCGCGGCTCGTGCAAAATAGCCGTGGCCGAGACCGGTAAAGCGCTCGGACTCGCGCGGTTCGAAACGAACGACGTGTAAATCACCGTCGCGCCTCAGTCCGGCCAGTTCCCGCAGCAATGGCGTCGCTTCTCCGGACGGAAAGATGCTTGCAGCCAGCGTCTGCCGATCAACCAGGACTTCAAACCGCGAACTGCCGATGAGGATATGGCTGTCTGTGACGTCGGCTCGGGTGTCGCTCAACAACACGTGCGACTCGACCATCTCGTAGTGACCGTCAGGCAGGAAAGGTGCGTCACCGTCCGCCGTCTGGAGCCGCACGATCGCATCGCCGTACCACGACACCCGCAACGTCCGCATGCCATCGGATGACTGGACGTAGTAGGCGCCGTCGTCTATCCGATAGGCATTCCTGCCGCAGGATGCGCACATCAGCAGGGCAATCAGCGCCAGGAGTAGAAGTCGAGGTGCAGACACAGTAGAGGGAACGAAGTGCCGGTCGAATCGCCAGTGTTTCATTTGCCCCGACGAGACGCAATTATGCCGCTGCTCCGCAGTAGGCAAGCTCTGTCTGGAGTCGTGCGGGACGCCGATCGCAGTCTGGTACCAAGATGGCGGTAGAATGATTCCAGATGACGTTTCAGCGGAGGCGTCTCCCCATCCGCTCTCGTTCGGTGGTTATTTCGCGCAGCGTAAAATAGTCGGATAATTGGGAGTGAGAGGTTTCCGGTGAGCGCCGCAGTCGTTCAGATGCATTCGACGCCCCGGATTAGCGCCACGCGCAGGGGGCAATATGGAGGCAAACGTACACTCGACTCACGCCGATGCGGTATACCACTATCTTGCTTAGGGCGCTCGCCGGCTCTTGCCTGCTTGTCGCGCTGTCAGCCATCGCTGCCTGCTCGCCAAGCGAACTGGCGCCGTTCACCAGCGACGGCTGCTCACTGTTTCCCGACTCTTCCGTAATGTCCGAGCAGGACTGGTGCCTTTGCTGTTTCGAGCACGACGTGGCGTACTGGCGGGGCGGCACAAAGCAGGAACGCGAGCACGCGGACGCTCTACTGCGGCAGTGCATCCTGGATACGACCGGCAGCGAAGCGCTGGCCACGGTGATGCACGAAGGCGTTCGGGCCGGTGGCAGCCCCTACTTCTACAACTGGTATCGATGGGGCTACGGCTGGGGCTACGAGCGCAAGTATCAGGCGCTAACGGCAGACGAGGTCAGGCAGGCAGACCAGCTTGAGGCTCACTACCGGCAAGCGGCGCAAGACAAAGCGTGCGGCGCGCAAGTCAGCACAGAAGACTCCCCTTAGTTTTGGGGAAGCTCAGCCCCTGGCCTGAATAAGTACGGCGGCACGTCCGTGTGCCGCACGCAACCAACCCAGGGTCAAACTCTATGCTGCGAGTGCCGGCATCCAGTCAAGCTCGAGCATGGCGCTCACCATGAACGTCGTTTTCGGCAGCCGCGGCTCCAGTGTCCGCAGGAACTGTCCAGCCTGCTGCTTCTCGGCCGCCGACAGCTCGCGGCCGCTGTTCGCGTCCCTGATGTACATGTAGAGGGGAAAGCTCTCAGCGAATGCGCAGCTTTCGTGGTGCTTGTTGATGTAGAACACGTGATTGCGGAAGTTATTCGGTACGTGCTGCCGGCGGTAGCGGGTCGGACCGGCCGCAAGCTCAGGCCCGAATTTCTCCCAGATGTCCGCGTATAGCTCCAGCACGTGCGGCGAGCGCATGTCCGGGTCGAGATCGATCATCGTGCCGTGCTCGGACAGGAAGCCGACCGCGAGGCGCAGGCCCAGCTTGGCGAGGCTTTTGCCGCGAAAGTCTGCCGCTGATGGCAAAGTACACGCGTCGCCGTGATTGCCCGGCAGCGCGTGCAGCCGGTAGTCGGTGCACGTGGCGGGCTGGCCCGGCGTGTCCGCGCGCGCCGGAATCGTGCAGACGAACATCTTGTCCTTGGAGGTAAACGGTGCCGTGTTGCCGACGATGTTCTCCTGGAGAATCGCGTGATAGGCCTTGACGCAGGCCGGCAGCTTCTTGGGGTCCGCATCGCCGCGGGGCTTGAACTGGTTCCAGAAGCCGGTCCAGTCGCCACCCGACTTCACGCCGGCGACCGGATCGTAGGCAAAAATGTTCACCTCCGGAGAGCCGAGCTCATCCCAATGGGCCTGGATCGCGTGGGCGAGCATCGTGCAGGTGACGCCGCCGCGGCTCCAGCCGATCAGATTGATCGTGTGGAAGCCTGCCGTCCTCTCGGCCTTGAGCCACTTGATGGCGGTCTTGACGTTGTCGCCCGTGCCGAGGCCGCGCAGCTTGTTAATGCCAGCCAGCCCCTTACGAATGATCTGATAGTTCTTGGTGTTGGCGCCGGTGCCGGTGCGGTGCAGGCCCAGCAGGCGCTGCAGTCGGTTTGTCTCGATCTTGATCGGTCCGCCGCCCGGGCCGTTCAGGATCGCCTTGCGGTCGGAACTGCAGCGGTCGTACAGGTAGGGCACCGCAAATTGCTTTTTGTAGGATTCGCCGCTGGCCGTGCCGCAGCAAAAGATGGTGACCACGCCACGCGTGTCGATGCCGTCGCCGGGTAAGTTGATGATGTCGGGCATTTTCTTCTCCCTGGTTGGTTGCGTAAGCCGGGCCGGTCGTCCTCGGTGGCCCGGTGTCGGTTCACGCATTCCACGTTACGTACCCGCCGTGGTGGCAACCGTGGTGACCAGCGTGGTAAACGCCCCCGCCGGGGCGAGACGGGAGCCAGGTCATCCCAGGGCAGGCAGTTCGC
>JBCAXP010000361.1:0-5056 GCA_038533995.1 Pseudomonadota bacterium | reverse complement strand
TCTCGACCTCATTTATCGCGGCCCCGGCCGCCGCGGTGGGCACCGGCGGCCCGCAGATTAGTCTGCAGGCGTCGCCTTCGTCCGTGAACGCCGGCGGCACAACGCAGCTGACGTGGGACGTGGTGGACGCTACGACCTGCACGGCCTCGGATGGCTGGACCGGTTCGCGGCCGCTTTCCGGCACCGAGACGTCGGCACCGCTGAACAGCGACACACCGTTCACGCTGATGTGCACGGGACCGGAAGGCACGCAGGTGCGCACCGTAAACGTCAGCGTCGTGGCGGTGGACAACGATCCGCCAACGATCGACACCGTGTCGGCCAACGGCAATCCGCCGGAAGTGCGTGTGCGCTTCTCCGAACCAGTGGAAACGGTAAGCGCCACCACGCCCGGCAATTACCAGGTTAACGGCGGCGTCACCGTGCAGTCGGTCGCCGAAGGCGCCGATGACAACGAGGTGGTGCTGACAACGTCGGCCATGCTGGACGGGCAGGTTTACTCCCTCACGGTCAGCAACGTGACAGACCAGTCTGTCACGCCAAACACCATTGCGCCGGGCACGCAGGCGGCCTTCGCCTATGACGCAGGCGTGAACGTCACCGGCCTTAGCCCGGCCAACTACGAGTGGGGCGTGCTGAACGTCGTGGAAGATGTCTACGTCGACCGCAACTTCACGTACTCCCAGGTACCTGGTGACTACGTCGGGCTTCCCTACCTTCTCACGGCAAACGACGACAAGACTGCCAGCGGCAACCCGTTCGTGAGCTTCACCGTGGACCAGCCGGTCACCGTCTTCGTCGGCTTCGACGAACGCAACACCGTGCCGGCCTGGCTGCAGGGCTGGACCGCGACCGACGATGAGTGGGTTACCAGCGACACCACGCTGGACGTGTACTCGCAGGAGTTCGCGGCGGGCAATGTGCAGCTCGGCGGCAACGAGTGTTCGCAAAGCTCGTGCAGCATGTACACGCTGGCGCTGCGTCGGGAATTCGCCGGCGTAACGGATGCCATGCCGGTCGCGCTTGACGACACGCTGAGCGTGGTTGGTACGGAACAGGGCCTGGCAATCGTGCTGCAAAACGACCAGGGCCTCGCGGACACGCCGATTACGCTGTCAGTGGTCGCCGATCCGGAGCACGGCGCCGTGACGCCCGCCGGGCCCTTTGCGTTCTACTACAACGCCGACGCCGGCTTTAGCGGGCGCGACGAATTCACTTACCGCGTCACCGACGCAGACGGCGACTTTGACGAAGCCGTCGTGACGGTGCAGGTGGCTGACCCTGGCGTCAACAACGCCTTGCCGGTCGCGGTACCGGACAGCGTCAGCACCGGCCAGGACGTGCCGGTGAACATCCAGGTACTCGACAACGACACGAACCTGACCGACGGCCCGGTGATCGTGGCGGTGCGCACGCCGCCCGCCAACGGCACCGCCGTAGAACTGTCGGACGGCGCCGTGCGCTACGTCCCCCTTACCGGCTTCGCCGGCGGCGACACCTTCACCTACCGCGTCACCGACGCGGACGGCGACTTCGCCGAGGCGGCCGTCACGATTACCGTGATTGCCAACCCGGGAACAAACAACGAACCGCTTGCGGTCAACGACTCATTCATCGTTCAGGAGAACGGCGAGGTAATCATGGACGTACTCACCAATGATGGCGGACTGCTGGACACGCCGGTTGCGCTTGCCATCTCCCGCACACCGCTTAGCGGAACCGCCGACGTTCTGGGCGACCAGACCGTGCGCTACACACCCGCTTCGGGCTACAGCGGCAGCGACAGCCTCGCCTACACCGTCACCGACAACGACGGTGACACGAGCGAGGCCACGGTGTTTATCACCGTGCTGGCAACGCCTGGCGACACGGGAACGGCAGTGCCAATGCCGGTTGGTGACTCGGCAATTACCCAGAGGGACACGGCCGTCACCATCGACGTGATGGCTAACGACGGCGGTCTCGCCGACGCACCGGTGGCGCTGACCATCGACACGCAGGCGGCGTCTGGCACGGCAGTGGTCGAAACCGACAACACGGTAACGTACATGCCCAACGTGGACTTCGTCGGTCAGGACAGTTTTGTTTATCGGCTGGTGGACAACGACGGCGACACAGCGGTTGCCGTCGTGACCATTACCGTAAATGACGTGGCAGCGCCCGCGGCGAACACGCCGCCAGCAAGCAGTGGCGACAGCGGCGGCGGCGGTGGTGGCGCCGGAGGCCTGGTCACCCTCGCCTTCCTGTGGCTCGCCTCACTCATGCGCCGGGGAACGCGCACCCTTCGCGTTGGCGGCTTTGCGATGCTCGCGCTGGCCGGCACTGCCGTGCATGCCTCCGAGTTGAGCGACGTGGCGACGGCAATGGCGCCGGGCACGTTCGCCGAGGTCAGCACGCAGGGGCTCAGCAGCAACTACATGACCGCTGGCGGCTGCTCGAGCCCGATCACCTCATTCTCCGACAATGCGGTGTGGGACCCGATTGGCGGCCACTTCCTGTTCATCGGCGGCCCGCACGGCTGCCAGCACGTTTTCGCGGTTTACACGGAAGCGACCAACACGTGGTCCACCTGGCAGCCGTACTCCTCGAGCGCCGCGACCCACGGCTACGATCACACCACGATTGACGTTCCCGGCCGCACGGTCTGGTTCCGCAAGCACAGCGCCGGCGGTTTCCACGCATTCAGCCTCAACTCCAGCTCCTGGAACACAAACGCCATTCCCAAGCCCAACGCCTCGTTTACCCAGGTGTCCGGCGGTCTCGAGTTTTTCCCGGACTTCGCCGGCCCCGGCCAGGGCAGGCTCGTGCACATCAACTACAGCGGCGGCGGTGAAGTCGACGTTTATGAGAACGGCGGCTGGAACGAGTATGCAGACGTCGACTACGGCGACCGCGCCGCGTTCATCGAGTACAACCCGGTGCACGACCTGATGCTGTTTGGTGGCGGCTGGATTGCGCCGCAGACCTTCAGCCCGAAGATCTACACGATGGACGACGCCGGCAACGTCACCCAGAAAGGCAACGCGCCGGTCGGGCTTGGCATCACCAAGACCATCGTGACCGTCGACCCGATCTCCGGCAAATACCTCGTGTTCTCCAACGGCAAGTCGTTTCACGAATACGACGTGACCAACGACTCCTGGAAGCAGCTCAGCGTATCGGTACCGTTTCTGCAAACATCGTACGTCGACGACGAAGAGGTCGTGGGCACGGTCGCCGCACCGCTGTCTAACCACGGCGTCGTCATGTTCCTGCAGTACCTCGGCTCCGGCGAAGGCGGCTCCAAGGTATGGCTGTACAAGCATGACGAGAGCGCGAATCCTGTCACCACAACGGCCACGCTGTCTGCCAACCCGACGACCGTCGGCCAGGGCCAGACGACGACGCTGACGTGGTCGAGCCAGGACGCCACCGGCTGCGTGGCATCCGGCGCGTGGTCCGGCCTGCGCTCAACATCCGGCAGCGAGACCACCAACCCGCTGGACTCGGTCAGCACCTTCTCCATCACCTGCAACGGCGCCTCCGGCAGTGCGTCGGCGGCAGTGACCGTCGAGGTCACCGAAGTCGATTCGACGCCGCCCACCGTGGACGGCGCTACCGCCGTTGGCGATCCTCAATCGGTACGGGTGGAGTTCAGCGAACCGGTCTCCGCGGCCAGCGCCGGCGACGCCGGCAACTACGCGCTGGACAACGGCATCACGGTTCTCAGCGCCACGCCGGAGGCCGACGGGCGCTCCGTTGTGCTGGCCACCACACCGCTGATCGAAAACGTGGTGTACACGCTGACCATCAATGACATCTACGACGAGGCGGAGCCGACACCGTTCGTGATCGCGCCAGATACGCAGGTCACCTTCAGCTTCGTGCCCGGCCTCGGCCAGTCAAACGTGTCTCCAAACAACTACCAGTGGGGCAAGTTGGAGATCGATGAGCTCGTGTACGTCGATCGGTCCTTCTACTACGCGGACGTTCCGAGCGCCTATCGCGGCGCGGACTACCTGCTGACGGGAAACAGTGACAAGAGCGAAGACGATCCGGTGTGGATTTCCTTTGACGTCACCAGCCCGGTGACCGTGTTCATCGGCTTCGACATCCGCAACACGCTGCCCGACTGGCTGCTTGACGGCTGGAAGGCAACCAACGACCGGCTGATTACCTCCGACACCAGTCTCGACCTTTACTCGAAGGACTTCCCCGCCGGCAGTGTCGAACTGGGCGGCAACGAGTGCCAGGTCAGCGGCTGCAGCATGTACTCGGTGGTACTCAAGGCCCAGAGCACGCCGACGAATCCGCCGCCGGACGATCCACCGGCAGACCCGCCGCCGGACGACCCACCGGCCGATCCGCCACCGGACGATCCCCCAGCCGATCCACCTGCAGATCCGCCGCCGGACGACCCGCCGGCCGATCCGCCACCACCAGGCGGGCCTCCGGTGATTCCGCCGGGTGACGATCCGGGCGATGACGATCTGACGCCCGACGATCCACCTGCTGACGATCCGCCGGCCGAAGAGCCGACGACGCCGGCTAACGACCCGCCGCCAACGTCCGGTGGGCCGGCACCCGCAGCGCCCGCTGGCTCGTCGGATGACGGTGGCGGCGGCGGTGGCTCGGCGGGCGGTCTGTCACTGCTCGGCATGATGCTGACGCTGCTGTATCACCGGCGGCGCCGCATCCTGGCGTAACAACAACACGCAGCCACAAAAGCGCCGGCATCCCGGGAGGGGTGCCGGCGCTTTTTCGTTGACGTTCTTTCGTTGGCCCTTTTTCGTTGGCAACAGCGGGCGCAGCTCAGGACCAGGCAACGCGCCCGCCGCAGCGCGCGCTGGTCTGCTGGATCGTGTCGATCACTTTCCACAGGTAGGCATAGTCCCGCAATCGCAAGCCGTGCATCGCCAGCGCCACCAGCACGGCCGGCCGGCTCAGAATCTCGCCGGGAAATTCGCCAAACGCATTGGCCCTGCAGCGGCGGTACAGCGGCGCCGAAGCCTTGAAGCGGTCGGCGCTTGTCTGGTCCCACTGGCTGCGCACGCTGGCGAATTCGTCGAGCGAATGC
>JBCAXP010000360.1:0-5060 GCA_038533995.1 Pseudomonadota bacterium | reverse complement strand
TGAATGTGATGGAAATCTCGCTTGGCTGGTAAAAAATTCTGACGCGGGGCGTTATGGTCAACGCCCCATGAAACTATGGAATGGGTCTATGCCAGATCATGGCCTGGTGGCGCGGCGCACAGCTTACTTCATGAGCGCCTCGAGCTTGGGCTTCACCTGCGGCGCAAACTGCGGCGCGACGTCGATGACCTTCTGGTAATTCTCGATCGCAAGTTCAGCATTTCCGGCGGCGGCGTACAGTTCGGCGAGGGTGTAAACAGACATTGCGGAAGTTGGGTAATGCGACACGTTTGTCCGTGCAAACGCCAGCGCCGCTTCGGCGTTGCCCGTTGCAGCCAGGCGCTGGGCGTACATTGGCAGCACCATTTCGCTGAAGTCGAACTGGAAGCCACCGTAGTACTGCTCGCGCAGCGACTCGTACTCTTTCACGGCCGCCTGGGTGCCACCTGTCGCGAGCTTCTCATCGAGCACGTCCTCAATAAGCCGCGGTTTTGCCCGACCGCGATGGCAGGTAACGCACCGCACCTCGGTTCGGTTACCGGCACCAAATTCATCGTCCACCACGTCATCGAGCTCCGGAACGAGCTCACCGTTGATCTTGAGGACCATTCGCAGCATGACGCGCGCCTGTTCCTTAAGGGCCTTCTCGTCCGACGCAAAGTCAAACGTCGTCAGGGGCTGGCCTGCCTCACCGACGTGACAGCTTTCGCATCGAAGCCCCGTGCCCATGGCGATGCCTTTCATCGTGGCCCGCAGTGCGCTCGCGCTTATGTTCTCCGGCAGCACCTTGAGGTTTTGCGGGTCGGCGAAGATGTTCTTTCGCTCCTGTGCTGCGATCGGCTGCAGCGCTGCAAAGGTCAAAAGAACGGGCAACAGAACGCGCCTTGCAGTCATGGTGGCAGTCATGGTGAGTCTCCGAAGCGTGGCAGTGACTCCAGCCTACGGCCGGGAGCGCGCGGCCGGGTCCGCGTAATGTCAGGAAACGGTCAGGAACCGCCGATCCCGAGCGCCGCGACAGATCGCTGGCCGGCATAAGCCGCTATGCTATGACGATGGGTGCCGAAACCACTTCAAACGGCAGGCGGCCCGCTGTCCTTATCGTCATGCTGCTGGGCGTGATACTCGCGACCGTGGTTGGCCTGGCATGGCAGGCCAGTCGCGCAGCAAAGGCGTACGATCGCGCGGCGATGGATGTGCTGCGTGACTACGCTGGTCTGGCCGCGGATGAATTCACGCGGCGCGCAACGGGGCAAATTGGCTACTACGGCTACTTCACTGAGATCAATCGGCTTCGAGACGCGTTGTCGAGCGGAGCGCCGTTGCCGCCGCCAGGCCCTGGTGGTTCCTCACCTGTCGGCGTTGCCTTTACTGTCCAACACGCGGCTCCACAGCCGTTGGAGGTATCCGGCCAAGGTCTTGCACCCGCGGTAGCCGACTACGTGCTCACCACCTTGCGCGAGCAAACGTCGGCAGCGCTGCCCGACTATGGCCTGCTCGTGGAGCACGCGGTGATCGAGGGTGAACCGGTTACGTTCGCGTTTTCCTGGTTTGACGCTGCGGAAGGGTTTTTCGGGTTCACGGTTGACCGGGCATGGCTGACGAGCGCGCTGCAGACGGCGTTTGACGAGAACAGCCTGTTGCCCGAGTCGCTGGCGGGCGGCGCGGTGAAAAACGACTTGCTTTACTTGCGGGTGCTCGACCGGACAGGGGCACCGCTGTTCGAGGCCGGCACTCTCAACGCGGCGAGCAACCCGGTGGATCGGGTGCTGGGCGCGGACTATGGCGGCGTGGTAGAGGGCTTTCAGCTGAGCGTTGCCATCGACCCCGATCTCGGGCGCTCGCTCATTATCGGTGGCCTGCCGAAGTCGCGCTTGCCAGTGTTGATCGTCATAATCGTCCTGGCCGCGCTGTTGCTGATGGCTGCCCTTTGGCAGCTTCAAAGGGAGGCCGCGGTGCTTCGGCTGCGAAGCAACTTTGTCGCCGAGGTGTCGCACGAACTTCGTACGCCGCTGACGCAAATCCGCATGTTTGCCGAGTCCCTGCTTTACGAGCGACTGCCCGACGCGGGGGACCGGCATCGAGCGCTCACTATCATCAATCGCGAGTCGCAGCGCCTGATCAACCTTGTGGAAAACATCCTGCGCTTTTCAGGATCGGGCTCTGCCAGTGCGAACTCCGCTGCTTCTTCGCAGAACCTCGGCAATGTGGTCCGGTCCGTCGTCGATGAATTCCAGGTGCTGGCGGAGTCCACCGGCGCCCGCATCGAGGCGACCATTGCCGATGACGTAGTGACCACCATCGACGCCGACGCCGTGCGCCAGGTGCTACTCAACTTGCTCGACAACGCGGTGAAATACGGTCCCCCTAAGCAAACCGTCCACGTGACGCTTGAAGCGCGGGAAGGCATCGCGCGCATCAGCGTCGCCGATGAGGGGCCGGGCATCCCGGCGGGCGAACGCGGAAGAATCTGGGAGAGCTACTATCGCCTGGATCGTGAAAGGCGGTCGGCCATTGCGGGCACGGGCATTGGCCTGGCGGTTGTGGCAGAACTTGCCGCTGCGCTGAACGGCAAGCTCCATGTCGACGACAATGGCGGCACCGGCGCCCGCTTCAGCCTGGACGTGCCGCTGTGACCAGCATTCTCATTGTCGAGGACAACGCCGATCTTGCCTTTGGCCTACGCAGCAACCTGGAGCTTGAAGGCTACACCGTGCGGGTTGCGACCAGCGGACCGGACGGGCTGGCCATGGCGCTGGAGAACCGCGACGACCTGCTGGTGCTGGACGTCATGCTGCCAGACATAGACGGCTTCGAGTTGCTGGCTCGCCTGCGGCGCAAAAAGGTCATGACGCCTGTGCTCATGCTCACCGCTCGCGGGGAGGAGATGGACAAGGTACGCGCGCTGCGGTCAGGGGCTGATGACTACGTCACCAAGCCCTTCGGCCTGATGGAGCTGATGGCACGCATAGAGGCGCTGCTGCGGCGGGCGGGTCAGCCGGGCGAGGGTTCTGCAGAACCGTCGGGCCACATCCATCGCATACGCGACTTCGCGATCGACAGCGCGGCACGCACGGTACACGCCGGCGAACGGGCCATTGAGCTTGCCCCGAAGGAATTCGACCTGCTGCTCGAGCTGGTGCGGCACGCCGGCGTCACTGTGTCCCGCAGCCGGTTGATGCGCGCCGTGTGGGGTCACTCCGGCGCCGTGGTGAGCCGCACGGTGGACACCCACGTTGCGGAAATCCGCCGCAAGCTGGGTGACCCGTCGGTGATCGTTACCGTTCGCAAAGCCGGCTACCGTATCGCTCCCGAGTAGCCGGCCCACGAAGCTGGCCCTAGCCGGCCTCTTCCTGCGGTTCGTACCAGATGCCGTAGCGGTCGCCCTGCCAGGTGAGAAGGGCAAACAGGTAGGCGTTGGCGAGCAGGATGAGCCCGCCGGCCAGCGCCGCCTCGCTGACAAAGCCCAGCGCGCAAAAAACAAAGCCGAACGAATGCGAGATGACCTGGATTCTCCGGGCGACGTTTCGCGTTGTGCGGGTGGTGATGAAATTGAGGTGAAACCAGTACTTGAGCCATACAGGCAGGCTTTGCCAGCCGTCCGCTTCCTTAACCATTGCGTAGTCCTCTTGCTTTAGCGTTTCGATGTCGACTTCCAGGGCCGACGCGAGGCACTTCAGCGATTCCACACTGGCGTTATGGCCACTCTCAATTCTCTGAATCGTCCTGACGTTCAGGCCCGACATCTGTGCAAGCTGTTCCTGCGAGAGATGGCGGCTAATTCTGAGCTGCTTGAGAATCATGGTCGCTGTCGGCCTTTGAGGCGCAAGAGTGAGACGATTCTGCCACTGTCGGTTACGAAATCCACACGACATTTGCCCGACAGTGAGCGAATTGGCGGGCTAAATCAGCCTTCCAGCGGAAACGCCGGTGCTGGCGACGCTACTGCCCGAGGAAGAGGAAGTCCCGGCCCGAGCCGTCGGCGCCGAAATTTGCGGTGGCACAGAAATAGATGTCAATCAGGCCATCGCCGTTAAAATCGGCGGCTTCGAGGTCAACCATGTTGCCTTCCACGGTGCCGATGAGCTGCGCAGTTTGCTCGGTGAACGTGCCGCTGCCGTCGTTGGCGAAGGCGCGCACCGTGCCCAGGCCGACCTGGCCAAGGTTTTCGGCCGTGAGCAGGTCGAGGTCTCCGTCTGCGTCCAGGTCGACAACGGTCACGCCGTAGGTGTTTTGAACGGTGGCCTGCGGCCAGCGAGCAGCGGTTTCATCGGTGAACACGCCGTTGCCGTCATTGATTAACAGCGTGTCAGGAAGTGGCTGGTTGGTGGACCCGATTGTGGCGTTCGCTACCACTGCGTCCAGGTCGCCGTCGCCGTCGAGGTCGGCGAGCTGGATGTCGAACGTCGAGTCGTTTATCGCCGGCAGATTTGTGCCGGTAACGTCAGTAAAGACGCCAAGACCGTCGTTCAGCCACAGGCGGTTCTGCAATCCCTGGCCTTCGGTCGAACTGCGATAGGCCACGAGTATGTCATCGAAACCATCGCCATTGACATCGCCAATGCCGGAGTCCTCGGTAATCTGAATGTCGTCGCCTGGTAGTCGCGTCGCGCTCTCGTCGGTGAACGTGCCGGTGCCGTCGTTGATCAGCAGGTCGCTGGCGCCAAAGTTGGAGAAGAACAGGTCGAGGTCGTTGTCTGTGTCGAAGTCGCGAGCTGCGACAAAGGCAGACAGACCGGCCGCTGGCAGTGGCACTGGTGCGGCCTCGAACACCGGTCCGGAACCGGTGTTGAAGTAGAGTTCGTGTGTGTCTCCGGCGCTGCTGTTGACATTGGCAAACACGATGTCGGTGTCGCCATCCATGTCGATGTCGCCTGTTACAACGTGTTCAGAAATTCCGTCGTTTGCCGGGAAAGCCGCCGCCGACGCGTCCGTAAACACGCCGGTGCCGTCGTTGATGAAGAGCCGATTGGCGGCCCCGCTCAGGCTGAAGGCCGCGATGACGAGGTCGAGGTCGCCGTCGCCCTCGGCATCGAAGGCATGGGCGTCGAAGCAGTCTGCGT
>JBCAXP010000359.1:0-5082 GCA_038533995.1 Pseudomonadota bacterium | reverse complement strand
GAGACCCGTATTGCCGAGCTGACCGACACCCTCAACAAGCGCCTCGGCTCCCTCAAGGAACTGTTCGGCGTGCTGCAGCAGGTCGCCAGTGACACGCAGGGCAACTTCGACAACTCCGTGATCAGCGCACAGCCGGAATTCTCCAACCGCGGCGAATTCCTGGCCGCACTGGCCGCCAAGATGGGCAAGTCTTCCGAGCTTGCTGAAATCGAAGAAATCGAGCGCCTGCGTACCTACATGCTCAACGAGATGGTCGAGAGCGGCAAGGTCGTTCGCTTCCAGGGCCAGGTATTCTCGGCCAACGGTCAGGAGTCCACGCGCGAAGTCATTCGCATCGGCTCCTACAACCTCGTGTCGGAAGGCGAATATGTCAACTACGAGCCGGCTACCGGCAACATGTCGGTGTTCCCGCGTCAGCCTCAGCAGGGCCGCTACACGCAGAGCGCCGCCGACATCACTAGCGCCACCTCCGGCCTGGTCACCTTCGGCCTCGACCCGCTGCGCGGCCAGCTGCTGTCACTGGAAGTCGACAAGCCTGACCTGAAAGAACGCGTGATGCAGGGTAAAACTGTCGGTTACGTGATTATTGGCGTCGGTATCTTCGGCCTTCTCCTTGCGCTGTGGCGCCTGGCGGCCCTGTCGCTGGCAAGCCAGAAGGTGTCCTCGCAGCTCAAAAACAGCACGCCAAATGCCAACAACGCGCTGGGTCGCGTGCTGCTGGTGGCCGACGAGCACAAGAACGCCGACACCGAAACGCTGGAGCTCAAGCTCAGCGAAGCCATCTTCAAGGAAACCCCTGCGCTTAGCCGTGGTCTCATGATGTTGAAGATCATCAGTGTGGTCGCCCCGCTGCTTGGCCTGCTCGGTACGGTTACCGGCATGATCGTGACGTTCCAGGCCATTACGCTGTTCGGAACGGGCGATCCCAAGCTGATGGCCGGCGGTATCTCAACCGCACTCGTGACCACGGTGCTCGGCCTTGTTGTGGCCATCCCGATGGTGCTGCTGCACACGCTGGTGAGTGGCTTCAGCAAGAACATCCTGCATGTTCTCCAGGAGCAGAGCGCCGGCATTATCGCCGAGCGGTCGGAATCCTCGTCAGGCCAGGCTTAAGGGCCTGGCCGGGAAGGGGGTTCCACAATGGACAGCATAATTACATGGTGGGAAGCGATTCGAGACTTCATCGAGATGGGCGGGCCGGTTCTTAACTGGATCGCCGCAGTCATCTTCCTGATGTGGATTCTGATTATCGAACGCACCATTTACATGGCAACCGGTCACCGGAAGAAGGTGAACAAGGTGATGGAAGACTGGGAGGCACGCAAGGAGCGTACTTCCTGGGGAGCCAAGCAGATCCGCGTCGCGATGATTTCACGGGTGAAAGACGCGATCAACGGATCGATTCCGATGATCAAGACGCTGGTGGCACTGTGCCCGCTGCTCGGGCTGCTCGGCACCGTCACCGGCATGATCGACGTGTTTGACGTCATGGCCGTATCCGGCACTGGCAACGCCCGCTCAATGGCGGCGGGCGTCTCCAAGGCTACGGTACCGACCATGGCAGGCATGGTGGGCGCGTTGTCGGGCGTGTTTGCCTCCACCTTCCTGACCCGCAAGGCGGATACGGAAGTGGAGCGACTGCGCGACAACCTGACCATGGATCACTAGCTGCCCACCGGGTGCATTATTAGAGGTTAATACCATGAGACAAATGTTCTCTGACACCAACCAGCAGGAAGAAGAAAGCGAAATTAACATTACGCCGATGCTCGACGTGGTGTTCATCATGCTCATCTTTTTCATTGTGACTGCATCGTTCGTCAAGGAGTCGGGTATCGACGTGAACCGTCCCGACGCGCCAACGGCAACAGTGCAGGAAAAAGCCAATATCCTGATCGCCATCAACGAACAGGGCGAAATCTGGATGGACCGGCGCAAAGTGGACCCGCGCGCGGTGCGCGCCAACATCGAGCGCATGCACGCCGAGAACCCGCAGGGCACCGTGGTTATCCAGGCGGACAAAGAGTCCAAGACCGACGTGCTGATGCACGTTATGGACTCCTCCCGCGCCGCTGGCGTGTACGAGGTGTCCATCGCTTCGGATCAGTAGAGTAACCGGGCGGGGCTTAAGGCTCCGCCCGCGTCATTAGCAGCAGAGGTTTGCTATGAGATACATCATCGCCATCGCGGTAAGCGCCGCGGTCACTTTCGGACTGCTCTTTCTTATGCAGTTCCTCATCTCGGTCAGTAAAGCCGGATTGAACGAGGGCCGCACCGTGCACTTCGTCGACTTCGTTCGCGTCAAACGTGACGAGACGGTGGATACCAAGAAACCCAAGCCGAAAAAGCCACCCAAGGTCGATCAGCCGCCGCCGGACATGCCGCAGCCGCAGCTCGACAACGTCAACCCTGACGCCAACGCCGTCAGCGTGTCGCCGGTGGGAGTTGAAGCCAACATGGACATTGGCATCGGCGGCTTCGGTGGCGGTGACGGTGAATACCTGCCCATCGTGAAGGTGGCGCCCGTGTACCCCAACCGGGCGCTGTCCCGAGGCCTCGAGGGCTACGTGATCGTGGAGTTCACGGTAACGAAGCTCGGCACCACCAAGAACATCAGCGTGGTGGAATCGAGCAGTTCCATTTTCGAAAAGTCTGCCATGAAGGCAGCGGCCAAGTTCAAGTACAAGCCACGGGTTGTCGATGGCGAACCGATCGACGTGGCCGGTGTGCGTAACAAGCTCACCTTTGAACTGGAAGACTAGCGGTCGCAACCCGACCCAGAACCCCGGCCCATAACGTAGGCACAGGATCAGCTATGCAAAAGACAAACTCCCTACTTACGCCCCTGGCTATCGGCGCTGCGCTGGTTTTCGGACCGGCCCTCCTCGGCGGCAGCCTTCCCGGAAACCCCGGCGCCGCGCTGGCGCAGGATGACGCTGAGCAACAGGAGCAGGAAACCCGCAAGACGCCTGCCATGCGCGAGAAAGTGTACAAGCGGCTGGCCAAGGCGCAGGAAGCCATGGAGGCCGGTGACCCCGGCACCGCGCTGTCCGAGCTTGAGAGCCTGAAGCGGCAGAAGGATCTGAACAGCTACGAGCTGGCGCAGATGCACACCTTCTACGGGTATCTGTACTTCGACAAGGAAGACTATCCCAACGCAATCCGCTCCTACGAAAACGTGCTGGCACAGGAAGCCCTGCCGCTTGCGATGGAGACGGGCACGCGCTACAGCCTGGCCCAGCTCTACTTTGCAACCGAGAATTACCCGAAGGCGGTGGAGGCGCTCAACGCGTGGTTCAAGGTAGCCAACAACCCAGGCCCTGACCCTTACATCCTGCTTGGTCAGGCCTACTACCAGACCAAGGAATACAACAAGGCGATTCCGCCGATTCTCAAGGGTATGGAGCTAGCCCAGGAACGTGGCAAGGAAATCAAGGAAAACTGGTACCTGATTCTGCGCGTCATCTACTTCGAGCAGGGCGAAAACCAGAAGGTCGCGGACATCCTTGAGACGCTGGTTCGTCTCTACCCGAAGAAGGAATACTGGATTCAGTTGTCCGGCATGTACGGCGAACTCGGCAAGCCCCGCCAGCAGACCCTGGCCTATGAAATGGCCTACCTGCAGGGCCTGCTGACGTCCGGTCGTGAGATCGTCACACTGTCGCAGCTTCTGCTGCAGTCTGAAGTTCCGTATCGTGCGGCGACGATTCTTGAGAAGGCAATCAACGATGGCTCGGTCGAGGGTAATGCCAAGAACTACCGGCTGCTGTCCCAGGCGTGGATGGTGGCGGCAGAGGACGAAAAGGCAATTCCTGCGCTCGTCGAGGCGGCGCGGCTGTCCGGTGACGGCGAACTGGACGTGCGTCTCGCCCAGTCCTACCTCAACACCGACAACTGGGAAGGTGCGGTTGATGCGGCGAAGTCCGGCATCGCGAAGGGCGGTGTCAAGCGTGTCGACCAGGCCAACATGATTCTCGGCATGGCCCTGTACGAGCTGGAGCGCTACAACGAGGCGCTGCGCGCCTTCCGCGAGGCGGCCAAGGACTCTCGCAGTGCAAAGGTTGGTGCCCAGTGGGTGCAACACATCGAGAAAGAGAAGGAGCGCGTGAAGCAGCTCGCCGACGCTCGCCGGCGCGGCTAACAGCACCTTCGTAAGCAACAAAAAGGGCGCCTGAGAAGGCGCCCTTTTTTTGTCTGGCTTTCCTGCCCGTCTGCCGCCGCGATTAATTGGCAGGTGGTGATTCCAGCTCCTGCTTCAGCGTCTGCGTTGCGTAGCGCGTAATCAGCACGACGAGAGCCACGGCAAACACCAGACCCGCTACGAGCAACACCTTGCCGCCGGTGCCGGTATCGATATCGCCGGCGAAAATTGCATCGAGGTCGCGGGCGCCGCGCCCTACCATCACGTACAGCGTCAGCACCGGCATCATGCCCACAAGCGTGCCGAGCACGTAATCCCTGAGGCGCACGGCCGTGAGCCCGTACATGTAGTTCAGCACGTTGTATGGAATGACCAGCGACAGTCGGGTGAGCGTAACGATCACGAGCGCCTTGCGCCCGATTGCCCTGTCAATGGCGGCGAAACGCGGTGAGCTGGCGAAGCGCTGGTGAACCCAGTCGTAGGCAATGGTGCGGGCGATCAGGAACGTGGCAATGGAGCCGGCCAGCGCGCCGGCCGCCGCCGCGGCGACGCCCCCGATTGCCCCGAACAGATACCCGCCAGCGATCGTCAGAATCCAGGTCGGGAACGCGATGATCGACGCGACCACGTACATGGCAAGGTAAACAAGCCAGGAGATGCTGCGGTTGCCCTCCGCCCAGTTGAGCGCTGCCTGCAGCCAGTCGGCCACTGGCAGCAGCGCCACGGCCGTCGCAAGCCCGCCGAGCAGCACGAGACCGCCGACGACGCGGCGGTACTGGGGCTGGGTCGAGGGGGGACGGGAAGCCATGATAGTCGAACAGTTTAACCGCAGAGCCGTCTCGCGCGCAGGTCGTCACCACGCGCGCCCCCCCCTCTTTCCCACGCCGGTGGTCAACAGGGATCGAATCGGCTACCGTTGGCCACTTCCCCCTGCCCGCGAG
>JBCAXP010000358.1:0-5089 GCA_038533995.1 Pseudomonadota bacterium | reverse complement strand
ATTCCGGATCCAGACGGGCGCCGGCAAGCCGGGATTTCGCCGCGGGTATACTGCGAAGCCGGATTGCGAGGCCAACCATGCAGCTTTCCCGTCTTGTCGAAACGTCTACACAGGTTGCCGCGACGCGCAGCCGCCTGAAGAAAACCGCGTTGTTGAGCGCCCTGTTGCGCGAGGCGGAGGGCCACGAGGTGCGCCTGGCGGTGGACTACCTGAGCGGAAGTCTCCCGCAGGGCCGCATTGGCCTTGGGCCCGCGCTGCTGCGCGACATTACCGCCAGCGTGGAGTCTTCCGCGGTCGCCAGCCTCTCACTGCAGGCTGTAAATGGCTCGTTTCAGCAGGTGGCCGAAACCGTGGGCGCCGGTTCCCGGCAACGGCGCATCGACATCCTCAGCGAGCTTTTCCGTGCGGCGACGCCGGAGGAACAGGCCTTTCTGTGCAGGCTGGTGCTCGGCGAGCTGCGCCAGGGGGCGCTTGAGGGCGTGTTGATCGAGGGCATCGCGGAGGCGTCGTCACTGCCGTCGGATGCGATTCGCCGGGCCGTCATGCTGGCCGGCAGCGCGTCGCCGGTGGCGGAGGCCGCGCTCACCGAGGGCGAGGGCGGCCTTGAACAGTTTCGGCTGGTCCCGTTGTCCCCGGTCCGGCCGATGCTGGCGCAGCCCGCCGAGGGCATTGCCGAGGCGCTGCAGGAACTGGGGCAGGCGTCGCTCGAATACAAGCTCGACGGTGCGCGAGTGCAGGTACACCGCGTGGGCGGCGACGTGCGCATCTACACCCGCGCCCTGAACGACGTGACGGAAAGCCTGCCGGAGATCGTTGAGGCGGCGCTCGCGTTACCGGTAGAGAGCCTGATCCTTGACGGCGAGGCGATCGCGTTGCGTGCTGACGGCAGGCCGCTGCCGTTCCAGGTAACGATGCGGCGCTTCGGCCGGAAGATTGACGTCGATGCGCTTCGCGACTCGTTACCGATGAGCGTTTTCTACTTCGACGCCTTGCACTGGGATGGCACCGACCTCATTGATCTGCCCCTTGACCAGCGGCTGGCTCACATCGGCGGTGGTATTGACGATGCGCAGCAGGTGCCGCGCCTGGTGACCGACGTCGATAGCGACGCATCGCGCTTTCTTGTCGGCGCACTGGAGAAAGGGCACGAGGGCATCATGGCGAAGTCCCTTGTCAGTCCCTACGCGGCGGGCAACCGCGGCGCCGGCTGGCTGAAGATCAAGCAGGCTCACACCCTCGATCTCGTCGTGCTTGCGGCGGAGTGGGGCAGCGGCCGGCGCAAAGGCTGGCTGTCCAACCTTCATCTCGGTGCCCGCGACCCCGCCACCGGCGGCTTCGTGATGCTGGGTAAGACCTTCAAGGGCCTCACCGACAAGGTGCTGAAGTGGCAAACCGAGGCGTTGCTGGAGCGTGAGCTTGGCCGGGAGGACCACATCGTGCACGTGCGCCCTGAACTCGTCGTGGAAATCGCGGTGAACGACATTCAGGCCAGTTCCCAGTATCCGGGCGGGATGGCGCTGCGCTTTGCGAGGGTCAAACGTTACCGGGACGACAAGACGCCGGCCGAGGCCGATACCGTGGATGCTGTGCGAACGCTTTTCAACGCTACGCAATAGACGCCGGGTAAGCCCGGGCGTCAGTCGTTGTCCAGCACCCCGTCCTCGTTGCGGTCCAGCGCCATGCGGTAGCCAGAGCCCGGTGGGACGCAAGTGAAGGTGAAGGCCTGCCCTGGCTCCGTGGCCCAGGTCACGAGATTGCCCAGCGTGTAGAGTCGTTCGCCGGATTTGTCTCCCTTGAATTTTCCCCCCTTGACGCGCAGGAAGCCCCTGGGCTGGCCGTTCACGACGCCCCGGGCCACGAGATCGCACTCAGGCTGCGGAGACCTGACGTCGGCCCGTTCGGTCATCAGGTAGGCGGTAGACAGGCCGGTGGCAGGGTTGCCGTCGCCCACGGTCGCCTGCTGCCCGACGATGGGCGCGACGTTGCTGGGCGTTGCCATCAGGTATTCGGCCAGCGCGTTGCGTTGTTCGTCAGTCTCTATGGCATCAAAGATGCGCAGCACTCGTGTAACGCTCTGCACGCTGGCGTCGTGCGTGAAGCCATAGCCGCGTATGGCCGGCAAAGGCGACCCGGGTGGCGCCCCTGGCAGCGACTGGCGCAAAAAGCCAACCTTGGTGTAGAGGTTGCGAAGGTGCGGCACTTTCATCGGCTGGCCGGTCTCGCCGGCGAAACGCACCATGGATTCGCCCCCGGTGCCAAACAGGCCAAGCGCCGGTGTAATCCTGTGGCAACTGTTGCACGTGGTGCCGTCCTCGGTAACCGGGAAGTTGAAGTACAGATCTTCTCCAGCGGCCTGCGTTGCCGTCAGGCTGTTGTCCAGCGCGCGCACCGGGTTTGGCGGATAGGTCAACTGCATCGCGAATTCGGTGAACGCCTGCATTTCGTTCTCGGACAGTTCCGCGCTGCGCCCGAGCAATTCCACGAAAGCGCCGTTGAATTTGCGGAAGCCGGCGGCCTCATCGAAGGGGCTGCCGCCAGGGTCATCGCCGCCGGTCTTGTCGCCGCGCCAGTGCAGTGGGCCGTGCTTGTCCATGCCACGAAGGCTTTGTGTGCCCATGGCGCCCTTCATCGGGTGGAAGTCACGAAACTCCGCAGGTGGTTCGAACTTGAAAGGGTTTGGATTGATGGCGACCGACCCGTCCGGATTGCCAAGGTCCCAGCTCAGGTGGTCGGTGTCGCCAAAGATGTGGCATCCCGCACAGCTTGAATCGCCCCGGCTTGAGGAAAACCTGGCGTCGTAGAGAAACGGTCGGCCGGCCACCAGCGAGGCAGGCTCCGGGTTGTAGAGGGACAGGTGCGCGGCTTCCGCGCGCGCCTCAAGATCAATGACCGACACGGCGTTGTCGAAGCGCGTCATTACATAGAGCCGGTCGTGCGCCTCGTCGAGGATTACGCCGCTGGGGCCGCCACCGCTTAGCTCGATATGGTCGGCGTCGTCGGGAACAAAGCTGTCCGACTCGAGCGCCTGTGTCTCGAAGATGCCCACCTTGGCCGAGCCGAAGGCCGCGACGTACAGCGTCAGGCCGTCCGACGATATCGCCATGTCGACCGGTGTAGCCAGGCTGTTGGCATTCTCCTCGGCCGTCCCCGGCAGCGTGCTGTAATCGATGTGCTTGTTGAGGTGCCGCGGCGACACCAGCTGAGTTGTCGGGCTGATGACCGTGATTCGGTTTTCAATGAAGTGACCGCGCAGCGTGCTGCCGCCAAAATTGCCGTGACCCTCGAAACGGTTGTGATTCAGTGCTTCGGTGTTGGACACATACACCAGGCCGCTGGCCGGGTTGACCGCGATATTGAACAGGTTTGTGCCGACGCCCGAGTAGCGCTCGGTGACCTGGGGAATCGCGGCATTGGCGTCGATCGCGAACACGTCGTAGTCGGGCAGGGAGATGCGTACCTGGTCAGTCCAGACCCGGCCGCCTGCATCGAGCCAGTCTGTGCCGTTGAAGCGCACGACAAGGGACGTCTCCGGTGCGGGCGCACCATCGACATCGGTAAACGGCGGCAGCCCGCTGCCGTTGACAGTGCCAGGGCCAACCAGCGTTGTGACGTTGCCGGAATGGAGTATGCCGGCGTACACCGTGCCGCCCGTCGGGTCGACGGCGAGCGGCCGCGGCACATCGCCGAACAGGTTGACGATGCTCACCAGCCCGCCGAGTCCCGCCGCTGCGGCGTCGGCATCGAAAACCCAGACGTCGGCGCGGCCGCCTTCACTGTGTTGGTCGAAGGTTCCGGGCATGTTCTGGCCGCGGTGTGCGGTGGTGACGAAGGCACGGCCGTTGTTCTTGCCGGCCAGAACAATGTCGCGAGGTTCGTCGCCGACAGCAAGCGTTGTCGTGACGTGCCAGCTATCCGGTGTGCCGGAGAGATCCACAATGCTGACGCTGTCTGACAGGTGATTGACGACCCAGGCTTCGTTTGCGGAGCGCGCCGCCACCGCAACCGGCTCCAGGCCGACCGGTACACTCCCCGCGTGTACGAGCCCTGACTCCGTGACGTCGAACACCTCCAGCCGGCCGTCAGGTGTATTGGTCGCAAGCAGCCGGGCACCATCGCCGGACAGCGCCAGCGGCCGGACCTGGCCCGATTCGAACGCAACAAACGACTCCCCGGCGGCTGCGCCGGTTCCGCTCAGCAGTACGGCAGCTGCAAACCAGCATGCGACTCGGGATCGGGCAAGCACCGATAAATTCATGGCGGGGCTCCTCTTGTTGGTGGCGTCGCTATCGGCGGCTCCCTGGTTATTTTGTTGTGGCCTATGCAACGGCGGTGCGAGTCACCCCGCGTTACAGCAGATTCGCGGCCGGCACCTCGCTCCAGACTGTGCCGGCGGCACAGGCCGCGTCAAACAGCGCCTTGTCGCCAAGGTGCAACCTTCGCCAGCGGTATGCGTAACTGGATTCCTGGCTGGTGGGCTGGCCGGCGGAGTAAAAGATGTACGCCTCGTCACCAATGACGACAGGCTCTGGTTCCGTGCGGGACATTGGCGTACCCACTACGTCGTTTTCGCTCACACGGCAGCGGACCAATGGCGCGCCAGTCTGCAGGCCGTCCAGCTTGACCACCCACACTTCCGTCTGGTTGGCGAACGCCTGGCTCTTCCCGCCCACGTTGCGTTCCGACACGGTGTAGGCCGCATACGGTTCGCCCTGCCAGTCGAAGGCTTCCATTGACTGCACGTTGAAGATATCCAGCGTGCCACCGCTGGCGATCAGTGTGCTTTGGGCAGACTCATAGGTAAGCGTGCGCACTATCCCGTAGGTGCCATCCGGTAGTTCCTCGTAGAAAAGACCGAAGGGGCTGTCGTTCAGGCCGAAGTACAGGTAGTCCTGCGTATTCAGCCTGAAGGGATACAGTCCAACCATGTGGCCGCCAGCGGTGCCAACAAGCTGCGTGCCGGTGGCGAGCTGGTCGATGCTGAGTTTTGCAATTTTATAAGGACAGTTGGCAACGCAACCGTCGAAGGTGAGGTAGAGCAGGTCACTCGTGCCATCAGACCACCAGGGCCAGTGCAGGAACGCAGTGGGCC
>JBCAXP010000357.1:0-5100 GCA_038533995.1 Pseudomonadota bacterium | reverse complement strand
TGACGATGACAACGTCGGGGCCGACGTCGACGACGCTGGCAGTCAGTATGGTGCCGGGCTTGATGGCCTGGCTGGCAATGCTTTCCTCAAATAACTCTGCAAAAGATTCAGACATGGTAGTGTTAATCCGGCGGCCAAAGTCGACCGCATGAAGTAATCGCAAGCAGCATTCCCGCTGCCGACGGGGTTTTAAAAAACGCTCCGATTCCGTTCGGAACTACAAACAAAAAACGCGGCAGCCAGGGTTTACGCCGGCGGCTCGCACAAACCTTTTTCTTCCGCAAGCGAAAGCACCCTGGCCACGGCATCCGCGATACTCACGCCGGTGGTATCCAGCTCGTAGGCATCGCTAGCGCGGGTCAAGGGTGCGACCTTGCGGGCGGAGTCACGCTCGTCACGACGCGTGATTTCGCCAAAAAGGGCGGCAAGGCTAACATCAATACCCTTTTCTTTCAACTGCTTATACCGCCTGTTTGCGCGCTCCTCGGCGCTTGCGGTCAAAAACACCTTCAGCGGGGCGTCAGTGAAGATCACGGTGCCCATATCGCGACCGTCCGCGACCAGGCCAGGGGCCTGCCGCATGCCGCGTTGAAGCCCGACCAGGGCGGCGCGCACCGCGGGCATTGACGCCACCCGGGAGGCCGCCTCCCCGGTGGTTTCAGCCCGGATTTCGCGGGCCACTTCACGGCCATCGAGCCAGACCAGCTCGCCGCCGTCGGCGTCAGAATCGAAGTGAATGTCCAGATCGGGGACCAGCGCCGACACCGCGGCCTCATCGTCCAGGCTGACCCCGCGATTGAGGCTCGCCAGGGCCACCAGGCGGTAAAGCGCACCGCTGTCCAGCAGGTGCCAGCCCAGGGCCTGGGCGACTGCCCGGCTCACTGTGCCCTTGCCGGACCCGCTGGGCCCGTCGATGGCGATTACAGGCGCCTTTGCCTCGTCGCTCACCTGTCTGCGCTCACTTTACTGGCCTCGACATCCATGCCGACGGACCGGGCCAGGTTAGCAAAGCCGGGAAACGAGGTGCCCACGTTGGCGACGTCCCGAATGGTTACCGGGCCGCTGGCATTGCCAGCCAGCACCGCCATAGCCATCGCGATGCGATGGTCACCCCGGCTGTCGACAGTACCGCCGGTCGGAATGCCCGAACTAACGCGCAGGCCATCGTCGGAGGGCTGCGCGGGTACGCCGAGGGCGCTCAGTGCATCGGCCATGGCGCCGATCCGGTCGCTCTCCTTCACGCGCAGCTCCCGGGCGCCGGTTACGGTGGTGGTGCCCGTGGCGCAGGCGGCTGCCGCAAACAGCGAGGGAAACTCGTCGATGGCCAGCGGCACAAGCCGCTCGGCAACGTCGATGCCGCGAAGGCGGGTTCCCCGCACCTGGATGTCTGCCGTGGGTTCTTCCGCGGCAGGGAGCTTCTCGAATACCGTGATGTTGGCGCCCATCTCGATCAGCATGTCGAGCAGCCCGGTCCGGGTCGGATTGAGGCCGACATTGCGGATCATCAGGTCGCTGCCTGGCCGCAGGCTGGCTGCGACCATAAAGAAAGCCGCCGACGAAAAGTCGCCCGGCACCAGCACATCACGGGCTACAAGCCGTTCCGGTGGCTGCATGCGCACCGTCAGGCCGTCGCGCTGCACCGCGCAGCCGAACTGCGTGAGCATGCGCTCGGTGTGGTCCCGGCAGGGTGCCGGTTCGACAATTCGCACTTCGCCATTCGCGTAAAGGCCAGCGAGCAGCAAAGCCGATTTCACCTGGGCACTGGCGACCGGCATCGTGTAGTCGATACATGTCAGCGCTTGACCGCCTGAGATACGCACCGGAGGCAGGCCGTCCTGAGTGCCAATAGCGGCGCCCATGGTGCCGAGCGGCTTCGCCACCCGGTTCATCGGCCGGCGCATCAGCGACTCATCACCAACCAGCACGCTGTCGAAGGCCTGGCCGGCCAGCAGCCCGGTCATTAGCCTCATCGCGGTGCCGGCATTGCCGACGTCCAGCGGCTCGCTGGGGCGTTGAAGTCCGTGCAGGCCGCGGCCGTGCACAATCACTTCACCGTTGCCCGGCTGCTCGATCTCCACGCCCATCGCGCGCATTGCTGACAGCGTCGCGAGACAGTCAGCGCCTTCAAGAAAACCCGTTATGCGCGTCGTGCCTTCGGCGATAGCGCCGAGCATCAGCGCGCGGTGCGACACCGATTTGTCACCCGGAACCTGGATATCACCGGTGAGCGGTCCGCACGGCCCGCACACCCAGTCCATGCGGTTGTCATCGCTGGCAGACACGTTACAACACCGCGTAGGGGTAGGAACCGAGCACGCGGAACAGCGCCGCCACTTCCTCGAGGGCGGCGAGCCCCGCCTTGAGGTGGTCGTCTTCGACGTGGCCGTCCACGTCGATAAAGAAGACGTACTCCCACTTCTGCCGCTTGGTGGGGCGCGACTCGATGCGCGTCATGCTGATGTTGTGCTTGGCAAGCGGATACAGAAGATCCTGCAGCGCGCCCGGGCGGTTGTGCACGGAGATCACCAGTGAGGTCTTGTCGTGGCCGCTGGGCGCGAACAGGTCACGGCCGATCACGAGAAAGCGGGTCGTGTTGTCGGGCCGGTCCTCGATATTCGGAGTGATGACATTCAGGCCGTACACTTCGGCCGCCGCGTCTCCTGCAATGGCCGCGGCTCCCTCGATGTCCCGGGCGCGGCGCGCCGCCTCGGCATTGCTGCTGACTGCAACGAGCTCCACCTCGGGCAGCGTTTCCTTGAGCCACGCGCGGCACTGTGCCAGCGACTGCTGGTGGGAAAACACCGTGCGAATCGAATCCGTTGCATGCATGCGCCCAAGCAGGTGCTGGCGAATGCGCAGCTCCACTTCGCCGCAGATCGTCAGCGGCGAACGCAGGAACATGTCGAGCGTGTTGTTCACCACGCCCTCCGTGGAGTTTTCCACCGGCACGATGCCGAAATCCGCAACGCCGGCCTCCACTTCGTGAAAGACTTCCTCGATAGTGGCAAGTGACAGCGAATGCACCGAGTGCCCGAAGTGCTTGATCACCGCGGCCTGCGTGAAGGTGCCTTCCGGACCCAGGTACGCAACCTTGAGCGGTTCCTGCTGCGCCAGGCACGCCGACATGATTTCGCGGAAAAGGCGTACCATCTCCTCGTCGCGCAGCGGCCCCTTGTTGCGCTCGATAACCCGGCGCAGCACCTGGGCCTCGCGCTCGGGCCTGTAGTAGTCAACGGTCTTTCGGCCGCTCTGCTTCGTAAGCCCGACCTGCTTGGCAATCTTTGCGCGCTCGCCGATGAGCGCCTGGATCTGCTCGTCCAGCTCATCGATGCGGGCACGCGAGGCTTTGAGGTCGGTGGGAGCGGTTTCCTTTTTCTTCGCCATGAGTGGAGTCCTTGCGCTAGAGCACGCGCACGAGCAGCACGCCGTCAATGTTGCTGAGCCGCGCCGCGGTCTCTTCCGGCACCGGCGCCTCGACATCAACAATGGTATATGCCAGGTCGCGGCGCGACTTGTTCAGCATGTCCACGATGTTGAGGCCAGCGTCAGCCAGGCAGGTCGAAATTTGCCCGAGCATGTTTGGCACGTTGCGATTTGCCACCGTGAGGCGATAACCCTTGGTACGACGAAGAACCGCGCGCGGAAAATTCACCGAGTGCTGAATGTTACCGTTCTCAAGATATTCACGAACGTTGTCAGCCACCATGATGGCGCAGTTTTCCTCCGCCTGCACGGTGGACGCGCCGAGGTGTGGCAGTGCTACGACCTTAGGGTGATCGCGGGTCTCCCGCGTGGGAAAGTCGGTGATGTAGGCCGCCAGGTGGCCGGAGTCCAGGTGCGCCAGCACCGCCGCGTCGTCCACGATGCCGCCACGGGCAAAGTTCATCACTACGCCGCCGTCAGGCATTAGCGCGAGGCGCTCGGCGTTTACCAGCCCGCGTGTCTCGTCCATCAGCGGCACGTGCACGGTGACGAACTGCGAACGACGAAAAAGGTCATCGAGACTGCCGGCCTGGTCCACGCCGGCAGAGAGCTGCCAGGCCCGCTGCACGGTGATCATCGGATCAAAACCGCAGGCCTGCATGCCGAGTTCGAGGGCTGTGTTTGCCACTTCCACGCCGATAGCGCCCAGGCCGATTACTCCCAGGGTGTGGCCTGGCAGCTCAAAGCCGACAAAACGCTTCTTGCCGGCCTCGACCGCCTTGTTGAGCGCCTCACCCTCGGCGTCGAGCTGCTTCACGTAATCCCACGCCTGGCAGATATTGCGCGCCGCGAGAAACAGGCTGGCAACCACCAGCTCTTTCACCGCGTTTGCGTTGGCGCCCGGTGCATTAAACACCGGCACGCCGCGCTCGCTCAGCTTGTCGATCGGAATGTTGTTGACCCCTGCCCCTGCCCGTCCGACCGCCTTTAGCGTTATCGGCAGCTCGGCGTCGTGCATGTTGTGGGACCGCAGCAGTATCGCGTCCGGATGGCCAATTTCGGAAGCCACCTCGTACTGGTCGCGTGGCAGGCGTTTCAGCCCCGCCACTGCGATGTTGTTGAGCGTAAGAACTTTGTGCTTAGGGTTCATGTCAACCACGCGTACGTTCGAATTCGCGCATGAAATCCACGAGCGTGTCGACGCCGGACTGGGGCATGGCGTTGTAGATACTCGCCCGCATGCCGCCAACCGACCGATGGCCCTTCAGGTTGACCAGGCCGGCCGCCTTTGCCGTGGCAAGAAACTCGCCGTCAAGCTCCGGGTTCGCGAGCGTAAAAGGAATATTCATCCACGACCGGTCCGCCGGCGCCACCGGGTTGAAGTAGAAAGACGACGCGTCAATTGCCGCGTACAGCGTCTCCTGCTTGCGCTGGTTTTGCGCCGCCATGGCGTCCAGGCCGCCCTGCTCCCGTAGCCACTTGAACACGAGCCCCGAGGCATACCAGGCAAAGGTCGGCGGCGTGTTGAGCATTGAGCCCGCATCGTGCACCAGGGAATAGTCGAGCACTCGCGGCGTGCCCTTGCGGGCGCGCCCCAACAAATCCTTGCGCACGATAACCAGCGTCAGCCCCGCCGGGCCGATGTTTTTTTGGGCGCCGGCGTAGATCACCCCGTAG
>JBCAXP010000356.1:0-5127 GCA_038533995.1 Pseudomonadota bacterium | reverse complement strand
CACCACGCCGAACGTACCGGTCTGACCAAAGAACGTGTCTGCATCCACCGCCTGGGTGTTGTCGATGGAAGTGCCAATGCTGTCCTCCAGGCTGGCTGCGCCACCCAGGTCGCCCTGAAGCGCGTCCTTCAACGGAAAATCAGGCGAGGAGGTGAAGCCTGAAAAAATGATGCGGCCATTGGCGTCAAGCTCAAGACCCCAGCCTGTCTCGCCGGCGAAGCCACCGAAGTAAGTGCTGAACAACAGCTGGGAGGCATCTGCTGACACGCGATACAGCGTGGCATCTTCATCGAAGAGCGCGTTGCCGGACTGCGGCTGCAGGCTACCGAGCGTGGTGGGAAAATCGTCCGAGGCGGTGCTGCCAATAACAACCCGCGAACCGTCAGGGGCCACTCTGACCTGCTGCGTGAATTCGTAGAACGAGCCGCCGACGAGCGTCGACGACAGAATGGCCGAGCCGTCGGCGGCGAAATGCGTTACGTGGCCATCGTAGTCGGGACTTGCCAGCGAAGGCTGGAAGGCCCCGGGCGTCGTCGGAAAAGTGGTGGAGCGCGTAAAGCCCACAACGTGCACCGAGCCGTCGGCGCCAAGCGCAATGCCGCGGCCGGTGTCGCGCTCCTCGGCGCCGAAACACACCGCGTACTCCAGGACGCCCGCGTCAGTGTACTTGGCGACGAAGCCGTCACCGATCAGCGGACTCAGCAGGCCCGCCTCGCCATCCAGGCACGCGCGGCCATTCAGCGTCTGCGTTGCCGGAAAGTCGTCCGAAGAAGTTTCACCGGTAACGAACGCATTGCCCTGCGCGTCCAGCGCCAGGCCGCGAATCCACTCGAACCCGAAAAACGACGCTGGCGGCGCCGAGCCACCGAGGAACGTTGAGTAAATGAGGCTGGCGCCGTCAGCGGCGAGCTTCGTAATGAAGGCATCGGAGTTGAACTGGCCGCCTCCGAGGAATGCCGGCTGCGCTGCATTGACCGTTGGGTAGTCCGACGACGCCGTGTAGCCGGCAATCACCATGTTGCCATCAGCATCGAGTTCGACCTGGTGCGGATTTTCTTCCTGGGAACCGCCAATGTAGGTGGCGTATTCAAGACTTTGACCGTCTGCCGCAAGCCGCACCACAAAGAGGTCCACGTCGCCGGTCAGGCCTGGGGGCGACTGGTCCGCCAGCGGGAAGTCCACGGATGACGTAGTGCCAACGACAATCATGCGTCCCGTCGGGTCCACGGTGATGTCCTGGCCGCCGTCACTGTCGCTGCCGCCCAGCAGTGTCGAGAAGGACACCTGCGGGTCGATCACCAGCGGTTCGTCCGCAACATGCGCAGCAACCTGGAAGCGAAGATTGCCGTCTTCTGTGCGAACAAAACCACCTTCGACAGCAAGCGTTTCACCATCGATTTCCTGGAAGATTACCGGCGCGGTATGCGTCAGTTCAGCGGTGGCCGAGCGCACATGCAGGGTGCCGTCGTGCGCCACCTCTACGTTCGTGACACCTGTGAAGCCCAGCTGGATCTGCCCGGGATCCGCCTGCGGCGACACGACAAAGTCATAACGTATCGCGTCATTCTGCAGCGTGTACAGAATGTCGATGCCGGGATACACGTCGGCGTAGCGCAGCCGCTCGAAGTGTGACAAGCCGGTCACCCAGTTGTCAGGGTCAGCACCCCGAAGGTAGTTGCTGTGGCCCTCGAGCAGTCCGCTCTCGGTGGCCTCAGCCAGCGTACTCGCGCCGAGCAGCCGCATTTGCATCGCCACACTCGATACGGCCGCCGGCATGTCCGGCTTGCCGTTGTCCGCCTCCCGCACCGGCATCATGAACAGAGCATCGTCTGCGCTCAGCAACGCCGTGTAGCCCGGCACTCGCGCCACGTGCGAGTAGGCACGATGGGCCTGACCCTCGTTCGCCTCAATGAACGACAGCACACCTTGTGCTGGCGGTGATGCGACGCTGCTGCCCAGCGCGTTGCAGGAAAACAGCGCGAGCAGCGCGACAGACGCGGCACGAAAAATCGAAGTCATAAAGTAGCTCCCGGGTTCTGGTTGTGGCGGTGAGCGAAGCGGTGCCGAGCAACCGCGGCATGACGCCCATGGGTCGCTGACTTAACTGCGCTCGATTTGGCTCCCGTCGTGTCGCGCTTTGTCGTTATGTAAGATACTGCCTACACGCGGTACAGCGGGCCAGGGTTCCCTGCGACGGCCCTCAGAATGCGGGCCGGTCTGGCATGTCGGACACGTAGATTCACTATAATCCGAGCAATCCCGAATAGCCATTGACGAGCGACATAAGCCAAACGCCGCAACTTAAAGAGGCATGCACAAACGTATGGACCCTGCATCAGCATCGAATGCAAAAACCCTTGGGCGTCTGAAGCGTTTCGCAACGCTGCTCGACAGCGCCATTACCCTGCCCGGCGGCTTCCGCATTGGCGTCAGCGGGTTTATCGGCATGATTCCCGGCCTTGGCGATGTCATCGCCTCCGCGCTTACGGCGTCGATTATTCTTTCCGCGGTGCGACTGCGGCCGCCCGTCAGCGTCATGGTGCGCATGTTGCTTAACATGGCCATCGATTTCGTCATCGGCATCGTGCCACTCGTTGGTGACCTGGCCGACTTTGCCTTCAAGGCCAACGACCGCAATGTCCGGCTGCTGGAGGCGTACCTGGCCGCGCCGGGCAAGACGACGACCCACAGCCGCTGGCTGCTATTTGCAATTGTGTTTGCCGTGCTCGCGATGCTGGGCGCAGCCGTTGTTATCGGCATCGTCGTTGCCCGCTACGCGTGGAGCCTGCTTGCCGGTTGAATTTGAAACACTCGGTCCGTATCGTCAGCGCATTGCCGCACGCGCGGCTGCCGGAGTAACCGTGAATGTCAATTCGCAACCGCATCAGAAACGCCAGCAAGGAAGTGCTTTCCGACGCGTGGTCCGTGCTGACGCGCCACACCTTTGAGTGGCACCACAGCAATGGCGAGTGGCAGCAGCAGGTTCGGGAAACCTATGATCGCGGCGACGGCGTCGCCATTCTGCTGTACAACGCAGAACGGCGCGCCGTCATCCTGACACGCCAGCTTCGCTATCCGACGGTCGTCAACGGTTGGGACGAAATGATGGTCGAAGTGCCCGCCGGCGCGCTCGAGGGCGGCGACCCGGAAATCACCATGGCGCGCGAGGTCGAGGAAGAGACCGGCTATCGCGTCCACGGCCTCAAGCGCATCTTTGAAGCCTTCATGAGTCCGGGCGCGGTCACCGAGGCGATCTACTTTTTTGTCGGCACCTACCTGCCGGACGATCGCGTGTCAGAAGGCGGCGGCCTGGTCGAGGAAGGCGAAGACATCGAGGTGCTGGAAACCGGCTTCGACGAAGCCATGGCGATGATTGCAGACGGGCGCATCAGGGATGCGAAGACCATCATGTTGCTTCAGTACGCTGCGCTGAATGTGTTCAACTAACTTGATTCGCGGCTGAAGCCGCTCCCACATGCTAGAAGCCGCTCCCACAGGCTGGAAGCTGCTGCCACTGGCCAATCAATTTCTGTGGGAGCGGCTTTAGCCGCGATCTGTCCGCGATCTGGCCGCGACTCAGTCGTTGACTTTCCCGACCTCGACCGGCGTTTTCACGATGATCTCCCGGTGCGGGTACGGGATGCCGATGTCGTGCTCCTGGAACGCATCCCACAATGCGAGCAGCACCTTGCCACGAATATTCGTGAGGCCTTTCTGCGGGTCGTCGATCCAGAAGCGCAGCTTGAAATCCAGCGAGGAGTCACCGAACCCGGTGAGCCAGCACACCGGCGGCTTATGGATTGCATCAACCCTCTCCACTCCACCCGTAGCCTCAATGGCAATGCGCGACACCTCGTGCGGATTGGCGTCGTACGACACGCCGAAGGGCACGTCCAGCCGCACGTACTGATCGGAGAACGACCAGTTAACCACCTCCCGCGTGATGAAGTCTTCGTTGGGTATGAGAAACT
The DNA here is from genome assembly GCA_038533995.1 of Pseudomonadota bacterium. Lineage (GTDB taxonomy): Bacteria > Pseudomonadota > Gammaproteobacteria > Steroidobacterales > JBCAXP01 > JBCAXP01. The sequence goes on along the minus strand of JBCAXP010000356.1, from coordinate 1,156 downwards.
CGCGGCCGTCGCGGGTAACCACGGAAACAAAGCGCGCGCGCAGTTCACGAATCCAGCCGAAAGTCTCGCCAAGCGTGATCGTGTCGCCGGGTTTGATGGACTGGTCGGTGAGAATGATGATCCCTGAGATAAAGTTGGACACCACCTTCTGCAGGCCAAAGCCGATGCCCACGCCCACCGCACCAGACAGCACGGTAAGCGCGGTCAGGTCGATGCCGAGCCCCGACATGCCCACCAGCACGGCGAACACGATAAGCGCAATGCGCAGAATCTTGCCGATGAGCACACGCAGGGACGGCGTGAGGCCGTCGATGTTTTGCACGCGCTTGTCGAGGAAGTTGCCGACGCTCTGCGACAGCCACAGCAAAATGCCAAGCAGGAATGCGGCCTTCAGCACGCCCAGCACGGAAAACCTGAAGGCGCCCACACTGAAGCCCGCGCTGTCCAGCAGCGCCGCGGCATCGTCCACCACCCCGAGAATCATGGCCGCCGCGTAGATCCACGCTACGTAGGCAAACATCCGGCCAATGGCGCGGCTGCGAATGACGTGCGAGACCACGGCAATGGCGAGCCAGGCCCCGGACAGCAGCATTGCAGAGTAGATCAGGTAATTGCTGTCGGGCACGCCCAGGATGCTGGTGACAACGTAAGCGATGCCGAGAAAGGCCACGAAGAAGACCCACTCGAAACGGCGCAGGAACGCAATAATGATGCGCAGCAGGCCGGGCATGCCCTTGATGCCGCGGGCGCGTGCCTCGAGCATCGGTTCAACCTTGTTGGACAGCAGCCAGGCCGGCAGGAATAGCGTGGCGATAAGGCCGAACTGAATCAGTATGTCGGTTTGGCTGAAGTAGTCCAGCGCGCGCTGCGCCCATTCAAGGGCCCACACCTCCATTTCCTCTACGGTCGGCAAAGCCCTTCTCTCCTGTGTCGCAAAGTGTGGCGAAATTGCCCCGAGTCGTAACGAATAATAGCAAAGGCCCCGCCAATGGGCGGGGCCTTTCCCTTGGAGTTGCCGCCGGCGGCTGTTTTCAGCCACCGGCGTTGCTACGGCTAGTTACAACCGCTGGCACTCGGTCCGGGCGGGCCGAAGAAGGCCTGCTTGAGGAGCGCAAGGTCATCGAAGCTCGTCGAACCGTTGCCGTTCAGGTCGGTG
>JBCAXP010000355.1:0-5132 GCA_038533995.1 Pseudomonadota bacterium | reverse complement strand
CGGGGTAGGCCGGGCCAGAGCAGTTATCTGCGCTCACGGTGACATCGTCGACCTGGGCGTACCAGTCGTGGTTGGCCGCGTATCGGAAGCACACGTGCACCACTTCGCCGGGCGTCATCTGGAAGTTCTGCACTTCTCCGGTGCCCGCAAAGACACCGACGTTATCGGTGACCATGCCGAGGGATTCGTAGCTGCCGATGGTAGCGGGATCCGGCTCCGCGGTGCCGACCAGGATCTCGACAGCGTCCTCGCCCGATGCTGCGTCCAGCACCTGGTAGTTGAGCCGGAACTGAAGATCCGGGTCGATGCTGCTGCTGATGTCAATTGGTGGTGAACACAGGTAGCTGTTGACCTCGCCCGGCCCGACCACGTCCGAGTCGATGCACGCGGCAGGCCCGCTGCCGCCGGTGAAGTTGCCACCGGGAACGGCACCGCCGCCGCACAGTTCGGCGTTGTCGGTTGTGGACCAGGCCAGGCTAAAGGCGCCGGTGCCGAAGCTCGTCCAGCCGAATTCGCTGACGTCGGTTCGGGGATTGCCGCCAAAGCCCTGCATCGAGCACGTTTGCGGACCGGACGGAATGCCGCCACCACCGCTCAAGGGCGCCGCCGGTGCCTGGCTGTTCAGTAGTGCCGCGCCGAGAAACTCGTTGCCAAGGCCGACGCTTACCGCCATGTCGTCGCCAATCTGCGAGGCATTTGCACCGCCGGAGACAAACGGGTTGCCTTCGGCGACCACATTGCCGTCGTAGAAAACGCGCGCAATGGAGCCATTTACGTCGACGTCGATCGAGATGGCCTTGTCGGCCTCCAGGCCGATGAACGCCTCGTCTACGAGGACGCCGTTGCTGAACGGCGGCGCCGAGCGCAGTTCGATGCGTCCAAGCGCGTCGACAATCACGAACACGCGGTCCATGAAGGCCTCTGGCGCAAACAGGGTGCCGCCGTCGCCATTGGACAGCGGCCAGTTGGCGCTGTCCACGACACCGATCGCAACGCGGCCCTGGTTCCAGATGTCCACGATGTGCAGCGGGATGCTGCCGTTGAAAACCATGAAATTGACAGTTTCGTCAAACGAGCCGTTGCTCGTGGCGAGGACGCCCTGCGGCGTGTCGATGGCGAAACCGCCAATGTCAAAGGTGAGGCCAAAGGCATCGAAGTCGGCGATGGTAAGGGTGCCGCTCGGTGTAGAGCCGCTGGCGTCCACCGCGATGGTCTCGCTGGCGGTGTTGTCCGACAGGTCAGGGTCCACTGGTTGGGTCGACACGCTGGCGTTGCTCACTGTAAAGGTGCCGGGCGTCTGTGAGCTGCCGCGCACGAACCAGGTGAGGTTTTCGCCGGGCTGCAGCGTATCAAAGGGCAGGTCGTTGGGCACACACTCGATGCCGCCACCAGAGTTGAAACAGACGGCAGGCAAGGGATCGAGATCGAGGCCTGCCGGCACGTCTGACATGAGCAGCAGATCGCTAATCGGTACGTTGCCGTTGTTGGTCATCGTGTAGCGGAACGTTACGGTGTCGCCCACGGCGATCGGGTCACCGACGTCCTCGACCTCAAGCGTCAGGCCGCTGAGCGGCTGCCCGTTGACCGCGCCGAGAAACACATCGGTGGCGCCGGTAGCGCCGGGCGGTAGTGAGTTTACCAGCGGATAGCTCGCATCGAGGGTGCGCCCGGCAATGTAAACGGTATCCGACGCATCCACCGCAAGCCGGTCTGCTCCCGGCATTGGCGTCGATGTTTCTATCGTCATAGCCGTGGGGTCGAGTTGCACGAGCAGCGGGTCCGGCGGCGAGAAAGGTTGAAACTCGAGAAGTGGTGCAACGATGGGGAAGTCGAAGGAATTGCTCGACAGCGCGACGTAGATGTTCTCACTGGAGTCCACGGCAATAGCGGATCCGTTCTCGCCACTCACGCCGCCGAGGAAGGTAGCGAACAGCAGCGAGTTGTCGCCGGTCAGCGTGGTGTCGATCTTCATGAGAAAGGCGTCCTGGTCACCGCCGTTCTGCGTCTGGCGCGCGTTCTTGTTTGGGAAGTCGGTGACCAGCGGGCCGCTCACAGACGAGGTTGCGCCAACCACCCACACAATGCCGTTGTCACCAGCGAACACCTGGCCATCTTCGGATTCGTCGCCCGGCCCGGACATGTACGTGGAGTAGGTGAGCTGGCTGGCACCGGCCAGGGTGGGATCGAGTTTGATCAGGAACGTGTCGTTGTTGTTGACGTCTGCGCTGTTTGGCTGAAAGCCCTGGCCGGGTGCGATAAGGTCGGCGTCAGAGCCGGTGAAGCCAAACACGTAGACGTTGCCGTCGTCGTCGACGTCGATCCATTTGCCGCCTTCGTCGCTGTCACCGCCGATGTACGTGCCGTACACCAGTGATGCGCCCATGCTCTGGAAGGTATCGAAGCCCGCCACGAAGGCACACGTGATGAACACGCAGTCGTTTTCATAGGGATTCATCAGCGGCAGGCCGTTGGGTGGCACTGACTGCGTACGCCCGGTGATCCAGACGTTGCCCTGTGGACCAAGCGCAATGCCGCCGTCGAACTCTCCATCACGGGCGTTACCGCCGTAGTACGTGGAGTACTCGAGTGCGCCGCGCGGATCGAGGCGCGCCACGAAGTAGTCCGCGTCGCCGCCCAGCGTGTCATCCAGCGCGTTTACGGTGGGGAAATTGTTCGACTGGGATTGCCCGGTGACGTAGGCATTGCCCGCGTTGTCGGCAGCGATACCGATGGCGTCGTCAATGTCGTTTCCGCCAAGCAGCACCGTGTAGAGCAGTGACTCACCGTCTGGCGTGATCTTGCTGACGAATACGTCGGTGCCGGCAGCCGGCGAACCCGCGCCAGCGAAGTCGGTCGACTGCGTGCCGCCGGTTACGTAGATGAAACCGTTATCGTCAACGGCAATGCCGGCCGGGCTGTCCATCGCCGAGCCGCCAAGGCGGGTGGAATAACCCAGCATCACCGGGTCGATAACGAGTGCCCTGGCCTCGTCATAGGGGCCCACTGTGAAGGCCACGCGGTTGCCGTCGCGCACGACAAAATCGCCGCTGATGCGGGAGATTCCGTTTTCGCTTTCCTGGTAGAGAAAAGGCGCGGCGATATGGAACGTATCGTCCCCGGAGCGAGCCACGAGCCCGCCGCTCGCGTCGATCTCGACCGACTCCGCGCCGTCAATGGCCATCTCCACAACGGCGGGGTCAGCGCCCGGTTTGACCACGAAGTCGTATTCCAGCCGGGAGCCTGTGCCGCGGTAAACCAGGTCGATGCCGTCGTACACTTCCGCGTAGCGAACGCGCGACCACGTATGCACGCCGCGATGCCAGTTCGCCGGATCATCGCCCAGGTAATAGTGAACCTGTCCCGGCAGTGGCTGCTCGGGCACTGGCAGAGTTCGCACGGTGCTGCCTGCTGCTTTCAGGCGTAGCGGCCAGGGCTCGCCGTTAGCGCGGCGCGCCTGGATCAGCGCACCTTCATCATCGAACAGCACGGGGGAGCCCGCGGCACGGGCGCCGAAGAGGGCGCCGCTCTCGAACTGACCGCGGTTTTCCTCGATGGAAACGGTAAGTGCGCGGTCCAGCCGGTGTCCCGCTGTTTGCTGGGCTGCGTTCGCCTGGCTCCATGGCGAAACGACCACAACGACGATGGCTGCAAGCCACCGGAGCACGGGACGGGCTTCGACAAAGCGCCGCCGCAACGCCTCTGTTAGAGTGTGGGTCAACATTGTTACATCCTCCGTGTACGTGATTTTTGTGCGATCTCGACAAGTAATGCGCCGTTTTTCTGAAAAGTGCGCCATCTGTCGGGATGCGGAGGCATCACAGCGATCATACTCCCCCGCGGAGAGCGCGTGTGACGGCGCAAGTTACTGAACTTCTCGAGCATGTCGCCAACGGCTCACGGCAGGCGTCCGACGAATTGCTTCCGCTCATCTACGAGGAGCTGCGGCGCCTCGCCCGCGCCCGCATGGCGGCCGAAAAACCGGGTCTCACGCTGCAGGCGACGGCGCTCGTTCACGAGGCCTACCTGCGGCTCGTCGGTGACGCCGACTTAGGGTGGGACAGCCGCGGACATTTTTTTGCCGCCGCGGCGGAAGCGATGCGGCGAATTTTGATTGAGCGCGCCAGGCGTGCGGCGCGCCAGCGTCACGGCGGCGGTCAGAAAAGGGTAACCCTCGAGGACGGTGCGGTTCTCGGCGAGCAGCCGGACGAGACGCTGCTCGTGCTCGACGAAGCCCTCACTCGTCTCGAAGCGCAGGATGCGCGAATGGCGCAGGTGGTAAAGCTGCGCTACTTCGCGGGCATGAACGTCGAGGAGAGCGCCGGGGCCATGGACCTGTCTCCGCGAACGGTCAACAGGCTCTGGACGGCGGCGCGTGCCTGGCTGCGCCGTGAACTGGCACGGCAGTAGTGACGTGGAGTCGGCGCGCTGGACAAGGCTGTGGGAGATCTTTCACGAAGCGCTCGACAAGCCGGCGGCGCAGCGCAGCGGCTTTCTGACCGCTGCCTGCGAGGGCGATGACGCGCTGCGTGCAGAGATCGAAGAACTCATTGCCAGTGCGGAAGACGACTCGACACTGCTTGATACGCCAGTAACCGACATCACCCCACAGCAGCTGCAGCAAGCCAGCGACCCGCTGGTTGGCGACCGTATCGGCGTTTACCGGATACGTTCGGCGGTGGGCGAGGGCGGCATGGGCGTGGTTTACGACGCAAACCAGGAGGAACCCGTGAAGCGCCGGGTGGCCCTCAAGCTCATCAAGCCGGGCATGGACACACGCGAGGTCATCGCCCGCTTTGAGAACGAACGCCAGGCGCTGGCGCTCATGAGCCACCCGAATATTGCTGCCGTGCTCGATGCGGGCGCCACGCCGGCCGGGCGGCCGTTTTTTGTGATGGAGTACGTCGCAGGTATTCCAATTACGGAATACTGCGACAAGCACCGCCTGACGCTTCGCGAGCGCATCGAACTTTTCATGCCGGTGTGCGACGCACTTCAGCACGCGCACCAGAAAGGCATCATCCACCGCGACATCAAACCGTCCAACGTCCTGGTGGCAATGCAGGACGGTCGCCCGATGCCAAAGGTCATCGACTTCGGTGTCGCCAAGGCGCTCGATCGGCAGCTTACGGAAA
>JBCAXP010000354.1:0-5133 GCA_038533995.1 Pseudomonadota bacterium | reverse complement strand
GGTCCCTGCCAGACGACATGGCGGTCATCAACGGCATCCCGGTGGCCGGCACGCTTATTGGCGGACCCCTGCGGATAGCGGTCACCCCAGTAGAGCAGCACCTGGTTGATGGTGGCGCCAGCCGGCACCATCAGCATCAGGTCAACAGGCTGTGCCTGCTGCGTGCCCACCCCGTTCGCCACGGCGCCGCTGCCGGTGCTGATGGGAATGCTGGGTGAGTCCAGCATCTCCGTACCGTCGCCGAGTGCGGCCGTTGCGACAAAGAGCAGGGCGGTGAAAAGGGCGCATTGAACGCGGTGAGTTATGTCGAATCGTGGCGTGGACTGCCGGACGATATACATGGTTGCCTCCTAGCAATTCGGCCTTGCAATAAGCCGATCAAAGTGACGATGAGTGGTCGTCAAATTGTCTTGCTCGCCGGCAGGCGATAGGGGTGCGAGACCTCCCCAGGCCTCATGTTGCTTGCCGGTAAGCCGGTTTCTTAGCTGTTGTTTTCTGCAAGCCAATAAGTGGTCGGCACATGAGTCTCTGGACTCGTTCTTATCTCGGCCGTTTTGCGCTCCCGCCGGGATGTGACGCCACATTATTGTTGAGTCGGTTGTAGTCCCTTTGCCGTATTACGTCAAGACGCACAGCCGCAATGGTGCGGCGCGCTGCCTTATCGTGCGCAGGAATTCGCCCGTAGCGGACTAATAGTGAAGTTTTTGTTGCAAAGCGGGTCCGTGCCGAATTTTCCCGGGGTATGCGCGCCTGCCGAATGCGCAACAGGAGACAGGTAGTGCGCGCCTTTGCCCGGCGCTCTTCGGCACTGCGAGAGCAGAACCGTGGATCAGATTGCCGCCTAACTCGCGACCCTGGTCAGCGCCGGCAGCGGCGGCGCTTTAGGCATTTCTTCGTGAATGACGAACTGGTTCCGGCCACGGCTCTTTGCCTCGTAGAGGGCATCGTCCGCCGAGCGAAGCAGCTGTTCGACGCCGAAGTTACCTGCGTCGTTTTTCATGGTGTGGGTACTGGCGCAACCGACGCTGACGCTGACGTTGGGCGATACGCTCGATGCCTTGTGCTCGATCTGGCGAGCAGCGACTTCGTTGCAGAGCTGCCAGCCAAACGACTCGAGAAACTCGGGGCTCGGATCGTAGAGAATGATGGCGAATTCTTCGCCGCCATAGCGTGCCACCAGGTCCAGTGGCCGGCGCACGCTGTTTGCGAGTACCGCGGCTACTGCCTGGATGCAGCTGTCACCTTTCTGGTGGCCGTAGCAGTCGTTGTAGAGCTTGAAGTAGTCAACGTCGACGAAGAACAGTGCCACGTTTCGGTCGTCGCGTTTGGCCTGTCTCCACAGGCGCTGCAGATGTTCATCGAAGGTGCGCCGGTTGAAAAGTCCGGTGAGCCCGTCCGTCTGCGCAAGGAGCTCCAGTTCCTGCCGGGTAGCGAAGATTTCCCGGGCGTTGCGCTCCAGCCGGTAGGCGGCGTAGCTGCCCACCAGGTTGGAAAACGCCATGAACATACACCCGTACACGAACTTCTCCGCCGGCGCGCCGAGGTAGAAGCCGGCGCCCACGTAGGCGAGAAAGATCGGCCAGCCCGCCAGCATGCTCTGGCGCAGGTTCAGACCAAGGATCAGGTAGATGTTGAACGTGGTGAAGATCATCCCCCACAGCACCATCTCGACCCCGGTGCTGGCCGCGATCCGGCCTGCGCCGATAGTGGAAAGGCCAACGAGGAGTCCGATCGCCGACAACATCCACGGCAACCACAGCCGGTCGCGAAAAAGGAAGGTCATTGTGAATGCCACCACCAACGGTATGAACATCACCGTCAGCCTGTAGGGGACAATCTTGCGCCAGAACGGCTCCGGCATGATGGAGTAGTCAATCATGCACACAGACAGCACCAGGAACATGCCAAGGCCGAGGCCAGCCCGGCTAATTGGCAGCGTGCGCTGGAGGTAGTAGTGGCCGAACCGGTTCTCGATCAGCTGTGCATCCTGCTGCTGGGAACTGATGCGGATATCGGTGCCTGCCATGTTATGAAAAATGCGGTGCCTTTCTCGTGAATCGCTGAAACCGCGAATCGATATCGCGAAACCTGCGATTAAGAGCCTATCGGCAGGGAAATACGAAACTTTAGATTCTGTCTGTTCCTGCGCGCGCGACGACGCGTGAGTGCGCCTCGAACAGTACGAGGCGGCGCGGTTACCGACCGACGACGGTGGCGTCGGCCTGGTCCGCCGAGGCCCACTTTCGCAAGGCAAAATACAGCGCGACGTTGGCGAGACCGGCAACGCCGAGCATGATTGAGATGCTCGAAATCGTGCCGTTGTAGAGCATCGCGCCAAGCAGCGCGCCGGCCCATCCGGTGACGCCCTGCAAAGTGCCCAGGATTGACGCGCCGGCGCCCGCCATGTGTGGAAGGCGTTCCAGAGCCAGCGCCGTGGCGTTGGGCATGAAGAACGCTGCGCCGAACATCTGCAGGCACACACTGCCCCAGAACCAGCCGATGGCGACTGTTCCCAGCGCGTTGCACACCAGGAGGAAGATGCCGGCGGCGCCCATGACGAGCACGCCAATGCGAATCATGTGGTCGAGCCCGAGCCGGTGCACCCAGGCGCGGCTGAAAAGCGACCCCACAAGGAAGGAGGCACCGGCGAGTGCGAAGATGAGGCCAAAGGCGGTGGGTGAGTACCCGTATACCTCATCAACGACTGTTGACGCGCCCGCAATCATGGCCATGAAGCCGGCGGAGAACACCGACAGCAGAATCAGCCCGAACACGCTCTCGCGCTCAGCAAAGAAATTCCGGATGCTGCGCCCGGCCTGCTGGGCAAGCGGGGGCAGATCGGGCGCCGGTCGATGCGTATCCGGGAGGAACGCCAGCACCATCGCAGTGGCGGCAAGCCCCAGGAGCGCGCTGGCCAGGAACGGGCTGCGCCAGTTCGAGAGGTCCACGAGCAGGCCACCAAGCGTTGGCGCGAGCATCGGCGCCGCCGTCACCAGCATGATGAGCAGCGACATCAGCCGCGCGGCGTGGGTGCCCTGGGAGACATCCCGGACGATGGTGCGCGCGAGCACCGCAGCGGAGGCGCCACCGAGGCCCTGCACAAAGCGGGACGCGAGCAGCGCCCCACTGCTCGTTGCAAGTCCCGAGACGATGCCGCCAACGATGAATACCGCCAGGCCAACGAAGAGCACGGGCCGGCGGCCCACCCTGTCCGCCATAAAGCCGGCAGGCAACTGGCCGAGGCCGAAGCCGGCAATGTACAGGCCAACCACGCTCTGGATGCTGCTCATCGACGTGCCCAGGGCGTCGGCCGCAGCAGGCAGCGCGGGCAGGCTGAGGTCCACGGTGAAGGCTGACATCGAGGTCAGCATCCCAAGCGTCAGGATGAACCGGGTCCGGGTGGCCAGCCCGTGATTAGGGTTGTCAGTGGGGGCGTTCAAGCGGCTACCCTGCGCGAATCCGGCAAGGCCCGCAACCCGCCAGATGGCCCGAGTGCAGGCAACTGTGCTGCGCTGCGGTAGCGCGGCGCCCCCGGATCATGCAAAATGGCCGGCTCGGAAAGTATCGTCCCCCCATTCCTGATAGAGCGTTTGTAAAGATCTGATGTCGGGCAAGCTGTACATAAAAACCTTTGGTTGCCAGATGAACGAGTACGACAGCGGTCGCATGGCCGACGTGCTCAACGAGTCACACGGCCTCGAGCTGACCACCGAGCCTGCCGAGGCCGACGTGTTGCTGCTCAATACGTGCTCGGTTCGAGAGAAGGCGCAGGAAAAGGTGTTCTCGCTGCTCGGCCGCTGGAAGACGCTGAAGGAAGAGCGCCCGGAAGTCGTCATCGGCGTGGGCGGCTGCGTGGCCAGCCAGGAAGGCGATGCCATCATTAGCCGTGCGCCCTGTGTCGACCTGGTGTTTGGTCCGCAGACGCTGCATCGCCTGCCTGAGCTTCTCAACGAACGGCGGCGCGAGAGTCGCCCGGTGGTGGACATTACCTTCCCGGAAATTGAAAAGTTCGACGCGCTGCCAGAGCCGCGCGCGGAAGGACCAACTGCGTTCGTGTCGATCATGGAAGGCTGCAGCAAGTACTGCTCGTTCTGCGTGGTGCCGTACACCCGCGGCGAGGAGTTCAGCCGCCCGTTCGACGACGTAGTCGCGGAAGTGTACGAACTCGTGGAGCAGGGCGTACGTGAAGTGACGCTGCTCGGCCAGAACGTGAACGCCTATCGCGGCCCTACGCACGATGGCAAGATCGTCGACCTGGGCGGTCTCATTCGGTTCATCGCCGCCATTGACGGACTGGAGCGCATTCGCTTCACCACGTCGCATCCGTCGGAGTTCTCCCAGAGCCTCATCGACGCGTACGCGGAAGTGCCAAAGCTCGCGAATTACCTGCACCTGCCGGTGCAGAGTGGTTCGGACCGGGTGCTTGCGCTGATGAAGCGCACGCACACGACGCTCGAGTACAAGCAGAAGATTCGCCGGCTGCGCGCGGTGCGCCCGGACATCAGCCTGTCCTCCGACTTCATCGTGGGCTTTCCCGGCGAAACCGAAGAAGACTTCAACAACACGATGCGGCTGATTGCGGACATCGGTTTCGACCAGAGCTTCAGCTTCATCTACAGCGCGCGGCCCGGCACGCCGGCAGCGAGCCTGCCGGACGATGTGCCGTATGACGTGAAGCAGAAGCGGCTGGCCGCCCTGCAGGCGCGCATCACGGCCAATGCGCAGGCAATCAGCCGCGGCATGGTGGGCACGACGCAGCGGGTGCTCGTGGAGCGTGTGTCCAAGAAGAGCGACGCCCAGGTGAGCGGACGCACCGAGAACATGCGCTGGGTGAACTTCGACGGCGGCGCAGAGCTCATTGGCCAGTTTGTTGACGTGACGATCACAGAGGCGCTGCCTAATTCACTGCGCGGCCGCCTGGCGGGCGCAACGCTCGACACCGCCCGTTCCGCATGAGTGCGCCAGACCCGGACGCCGCCGTCAACGAGGCGGCAGAAACCCGCGACCTGCTGCTGGAGCCGGCAGACAACGAGCGCCTGGCAAATCTGTGTGGTCAGCTCGACGAACACCTGCGCCAGGTGGAGCGCGGTCTCGGCGTGCAGATCAACAACCGGGGTAACGCGTTTCGGATCA
>JBCAXP010000353.1:0-5150 GCA_038533995.1 Pseudomonadota bacterium | reverse complement strand
CTCGTCGACGCTTAAGGAATTTACTAAGGTACGGGTGCCGTAATGGCCAGACTGCAAGAATACTATCGCGAAACTGTGGTGCCGCAGCTCCAGGAAAAACTGGGTCTGGAAAACGTCATGCAGGTTCCGCGCATCACGAAAATCACGCTGAACATGGGCGTGGGTGAAGCTGTGGCTGACAAGAAAGTCATGGAGCACGCTGTGCGTGACATGGCCCAGATCGCCGGGCAAAAGCCGCAGGTGCGCCTGGCGCGCAAGTCGGTTGCCGCGTTCAAGATTCGTGAAGGCTGGCCGGTGGGCTGCAAGGTCACGCTGCGCCGTGAGCGCATGTACGAGTTCCTGGACCGCCTGATCAGCATTGCAATTCCGCGTGTACGTGACTTCCGCGGCCTGACGCACAAAGCGTTCGACGGCCGCGGTAACTACAGCGTTGGCGTGCGTGAGCAGATCATCTTCCCCGAAATCGACTACGACAAGATCGACGCGATTCGCGGAATGGATATCACGATCACGACGAGTGCCGAGAACGATGAGGCCGGAAAGGCCCTGCTCGAAGCATTCAATTTCCCCTTCAGAAAAGTGAGCGGTTAAGAGATGGCAAAGAAGTCCATGTTGATGCGGGAGCGCAAGCGCGCGCGGACTGTGGCTCGCTTCGCGGCCAAGCGCGCGGCGCTGAAAAAGGTGCTGAGTTCCACTGAGGCGACCGACGCCGAAAAGGACGAGGCGCAGCGCAAGCTGCAGGCATTGCCGCGTGATTCGAGCCCGGTGCGCAAGCACAACCGGTGCGCGATCACTGGCAGGCCCCATGGCTTCTACCGGAAGTTTGGCCTGTCGCGTAACAAGCTGCGCGAAGCGGCCATGAACGGCGAGATTCCGGGCCTGCGCAAGGCGAGCTGGTAATCCGGGCGGCAACACCCGGCCCATAGATAAAGTTTTAAGGTTGAACCCATGAGTATGACGGATCCCATCGCTGACCTGTTGACGCGCATTCGCAACGGTCAGTCGTCTGGAAAAACCGAAGTGTCGATGCCTTCTTCCAAGGTGAAGGTGGACATCGTGAAGGTGCTCCAGAGCGAGGGCTACATCGACGGTTACGAGACGGCCCAGGAAGGCGTGAAAACCACGCTGACGGTCAGGCTTCGCTACTACGAAGGCAAGCCGGTGATCGACACCCTGGACCGGGTGAGTCGTCCGGGGCTTCGCATCTACAAGAACAAGGATGAGCTTCCGAGCGTCCTTGGCGGCCTCGGCGTGGCGATTGTCTCCACTTCCGGTGGCGTCATGACGGACCGCAGCGCACGCGCTGCAGGCCATGGCGGCGAAGTCCTCTGCGTGGTGGCCTGACGCCCGGCGCAGAATTACCCAGAATTTAACTCTTAACAGAGCTACAACGATGTCCAGAATTGCAAAAAAACCGGTGGAACTGCCAAAGGGCGTTGAGTTCAAACTCAGCGACCGTGACGTAACCGTCAAAGGCAGCAAGGCCACGCTGACCATGCAGCTGCACCGTGACGTGACCGTAGAGCAGGACGGCAACGTGCTGACCGTGAAGTCGCTGAACAACAGCCGTGGCGCGGTGGCAATTGCCGGAACGACCCGCGCGCTGCTGAATAACATGGCCACCGGCGTGAGCACCGGCTTTGAGCGCAAGCTCACCCTGATCGGCGTGGGCTATCGCGCTGCCGTCCAGGGCAAGAAGCTGAACCTGACGCTTGGCTTCTCGCACCCGGTCGAGTATCCGATTCCGGAAGACATCACGATTGAGGCGCCAAGCCAGACGGAGTTGGTGGTGCGTGGCGCGGACAAGCAGCGCGTCGGGCAGGTTTCCGCGGAGATTCGCGCGTTCCGGCCGCCGGAGCCCTACAAGGGCAAGGGCGTTCGCTACGCTGACGAGCACGTTGTGATCAAGGAAGCGAAGAAGAAGTAGTAGTCACCGCCGATAAGGCGCGTCGACAGATCGTTACTGACAAGGTCAAGGTAATGGAAAAGAAAGTTTCACGTTTGCGGCGCGCGCGCCGTGCCCGGGCGAAAATTCGCGAACTCGAGGTGCATCGCCTCAGCGTGCACCGCACGCCGCGGCACATCTACGCCCAGGTTATTGCACCGGACGGCGGCACGGTTGTGGCCGCGGTATCGACGCTGCAGAAAGACCTGGTGAAGGACCTGAAGGGCACAGGCAACATCGACGCGGCCAAGGCCGTGGGTACGGCTATCGCCGAGAAGGCCAAGGCAGCCGGCGTATCGTCGGTGGCGTTTGACCGGTCGGGCTTCCGTTACCACGGACGCGTGCAGGCGCTGGCGGACGCGGCCCGCGAGGCCGGATTACAGTTCTAGTCTTGTTTTTGGGCGTAACAGCGCCACATAAAGAAAGAGTAAAGGTTTTTCATCATGGCAAAATTCGATAACAGCGGCTCTCAAGGGGACGATCTTCTCGAGAAGCTCGTTACCGTGAATCGCGTGGCCAAGGTCGTCAAGGGTGGCCGTCAGTTCGGCTTCACGGCGCTTACCGTGGTCGGTGACGGTGCCGGCAAGGTCGGATTCGGCTATGGCAAGGCCCGCGAGGTGCCGGTGGCGATCCAGAAGGCGATGCAGTCCGCTCGCCGCAACCTGCGAAGCGTGCATCTGAAAGACGACACGCTGCAGCACGTCGTTAACGGCCGCCATGGCGCCACCCGGGTGTTCATGCAGCCGGCCTCTGACGGTACCGGCATTATTGCTGGAGGCGCGATGCGCGCCGTGTTCGAGTGCGCCGGCGTGCGCAACGTGCTGGCCAAGAGTTACGGCTCGCGCAACCCGATTAACGTGGTTCGCGCCACGGTAAATGCGCTGTCGTCGGTGAATTCGCCCGAGGCAGTGGCGGCCAAGCGCGGCAAGACCGTGGAAGAGATCCTGGGATAGTAGTGCCATGAGCGACAAGACACTCAAAGTAACGCTGATCAAGAGCAAGTTCGGCCGGCTGCCAAAGCACAAGGCTTGCGTGGCGGGCCTGGGCCTGCGCCGTATGCACCAGACCGTGTCGGTGATCGACACGCCTGAGAACCGCGGCATGATCAACAAGATTTCATACCTGCTTAAAGTCGAGGAAGCGTGACATGCGCCTGAACGACATCAGCCCGGCATCGGGTAGCAAGAAAGCGCCGAAGCGCGTCGGTCGTGGCGAAGGCTCAGGGTTGGGTAAAACCTCCACCCGCGGCCAGAAGGGCCAGAAGTCGCGTTCGGGCGGCTTCCACAAGGTGGGCTTCGAAGGCGGCCAGATGCCGCTGCAGCGCCGCCTGCCGAAGATCGGCTTCAACTCGCGCCAGGCGCCGTTTGTCGCTGAGGTTCGCCTCAACGAGCTGGAAGCGGCCGCGAAGACCACCGACGACAGCGTGGTGGATCTGGACGTGCTGAAAAAGGCCGACATCATCAGCGACCGCATGCTGCGGGCGCGGGTAATGCTGTCGGGTGAGATCGGCAGCGCCGTGACCGTGCGTGGCATCAAGGTGACCAAGGGTGCCCGCGAGGCAATCGAGGCTGCCGGCGGCAAAGTCGAGTAAGCGACTCTCTAGAGAATTTCAGGTCAGATAACCGTGGCAAAATCACCGAAGAAAGCTCCAGGCGGCATGGCAGCCCCCGAGGCCCCGAGATTCTCGGAGCTTCGCAATCGGCTGCTGTTCCTAGTCGGTGCACTTATCGTGTACCGCATTGGCACCTTTGTGCCTGTGCCCGGTATCGATCCCCTGGCCCTTGCTGCGTTTTTTGAACAGCAGGGCACCGGTTCCATCCTGAACATGTTCAACATGTTCTCGGGTGGCGCGCTCGAGCGCCTGAGTATTTTCGCGCTCGGCATCATGCCTTACATTTCCGCCGCCATTATCATGCAGATGATGTCGGTGGTGATGCCCAGCCTCGCTGCCCTCAAGAAGGAAGGCGAAGCAGGGCGTCGCAAGATCAACCAGTACACGCGCTACGGCACCGTCGGCCTTGCGACCTTCCAGTCGATTGGCGCTTCGGTTGCGTTCCAGAACCAGGGCGTCGTGA
This sequence comes from Pseudomonadota bacterium, assembly GCA_038533995.1. Classification (GTDB taxonomy): domain Bacteria; phylum Pseudomonadota; class Gammaproteobacteria; order Steroidobacterales; family JBCAXP01; genus JBCAXP01. Next base: position 1,130 of record JBCAXP010000353.1, on the reverse strand, counting down.
TCGCGCCCGGTCCGAGCTTTGTGTTCACCGCCGCCGTGACGCTGGTGACTGGCACGATGTTCCTGATGTGGCTGGGTGAGCAGGTGACCGAGCGGGGTATCGGTAACGGTATCTCTATGATCATCCTGGCCAGCATTATTTCCGGCCTGCCGTCGGCTATCGCCGGCACGGTTGAGCTGACGCGCACCGGCGAACTGCCGGCGTGGCTTGCGCTGCTGCTGCTGATCCTGGTGCTGGCCGTGACGTACGGCGTGGTATTCATGGAGCGCGGCCAGCGGCGCATCACGGTCAATTACGCGAAGCGCCAGCAGGGGCGAAAGCTCTACGCAGGCCAGTCGAGTCACCTGCCGTTCAAGATCAACATGGCCGGTGTGATTCCGCCGATTTTCGCTAGCAGCATCATCCTGTTCCCGGCGACGATCGCGAGCTGGTTCGGCACGCAGGAAGGCTTTGGCTGGCTGCAGAACATTGCCGCAACGCTGAGCCCGGGGCAGCCGATTTACATCCTGCTGTACGCCAGCATGATTATTTTCTTCTGCTTCTTCTACACCGCGCTGACGTTTAACTCGCGCGAGACGGCAGACAACCTGAAGCGCTCGGGTGCCTTTATTCCTGGCATCCGCCCGGGCCGCCAGACCGGCGAGTACATCGATACGGTGCTGACCCGCCTGACGTTCTGGGGCGCGCTGTACGTGACGGCGGTCTGCCTGCTGCCGGAATTCATGATTCTGAAGTGGAACGTGCCGTTCTACTTCGGTGGCACCTCGCTGCTCATCATCGTGGTGGTAGTGATGGACTTTATGGCCCAGCTGCAGGCGCACTCGACGTCGCACCAGTACGAGGGCCTGATGAAGAAGGCAAACCTGAAAGGCTACGGCCGCGCGGGCCAGATTCGCTAAAGATTCGCTGAGGCGAGGCTGGGTCGAGGAAAAGACCGGAGAAAACCGATGAAAGTTAGAGCATCCGTCAAGAAAATCTGCCGCAACTGCAAGATCGTGAGGCGCAATGGTGTCTTGCGGGTGATCTGCAAGGACGGCCGGCACAAGCAGCGCCAGGGCTAAACACCCGGGCCGCTACAGTGGCTATTTGACTTTATTTTGTGTTAAATTTGCGCGCGCAAATTTAACACA
>JBCAXP010000352.1:0-5218 GCA_038533995.1 Pseudomonadota bacterium | reverse complement strand
TTCCTCACGCACGGTGCGTTGTTCTGATCGAGTTTTGCGAAGAAAGCGGAAGCTTCGATCTGCCCTACTACATCGACGCGCTTGAACCCCGAATTGGCAAGCCAACTCTCGTGGTGTGTCTCGACGCCGAGTGCGGCAACTACGATCAGCTCTGGTGTACTACTACGCTCCGCGGCAACCTTGTTGGAACGCTGCGCGCCGACGTGCTGACGGAAGGCGTACACAGCGGCGCCGCAAGCGGCGTGGTGCCGTCGAGCTTTCGCGTATTGCGTACCCTGCTCGACCGGCTGGAAGACCCGGCGACGGGCATGACACGGGTTCCCGCGCTGGTACCAGATGTGCCCCACCACCGGCGCGCCCAGGCGGAAGCAACCGCGGTGGTGCTCGGCGATATGGTCAGCAACCGCTTTCCGTGGCACGGCGCAACCGGCCCCATCGATGCGGATCCCGTGGAACTGATCCTGAACAACACGTGGGGTACCACCCTGTCGGTTACCGGCGCCGAAGGCCTGCCCACCATGGGCCACGCGGGCAACGTACTGCGGCCCTACACAGAGCTCAAGCTGTCCTTCCGCCTGCCGCCCGACTGCGACGCCACGATGGCAGCCGAGGCTGTGAAGGAAACGCTTGAGAAAGACCCACCCTACGGCGCCAGCGTTGAGTTCACGGTTGAGTCCGCCATGGCCGGCTGGACCGCGCCGCCGGTGGCCTCATGGCTGGGCCAGTCGATGCAGGCTGCGTCCCGGGAGTTCTTCGGTGCCGACGCGATGTACATGGGTACCGGCGGCAGCATTCCGTTCATGGGGATGCTAGGTGAGAAATTCCCCGGCGTGCAGTTCCTTGTTACCGGGGTACTTGGCCCGCATTCAAACGCCCATGGCCCGAACGAGTTTCTGCACATCCAGACCGGCAAGCACGTGACGTCCTGCGTCGCCCGGGTACTCGCCGACCACTACGCGCGCGAGACCTAGAAAACCGGAACCGCCGACCGCCTATTTGACCACGAGAGCCGACGGCAGCGTCGGCTCCGTCAGCAGCGCTTCAAAAACCTGCCAGCGGTTGTCTGGTGAGTCAGACCGCGAATCCACGTACTCGGCCACAAGGTCCTTGCCGAGGTTGTAATTCACGACGTAGGCGCGGTACTTGTGAATAAAGGCAACGCGCTGCCCGGCCTTCTCTTCGGACATCAGGCCGTAAGTCATCAGCCACTGTTGCGCCTCGTCGTCACTCATCGTGCCGTTCACGATGCCTCTTGCGGCCTCGTTGTGGGCGTAGTTCAACTCGTCGGCGAGCGCTTCCACGGCGTAGTACTCCGCCACGCGTTCGCTGTCGAGGCCAGCGGCAGGAAACAGGACGTCACGTTCGAACGCCATGCGCTCGTCATCGGGAAACGCAAGGCCGATGCCGAAGTTGGCGCTGCCCTCGGCAATTGGTCCCTGGGGACTGAAAAGCGGAAACAGCGTGAACTCAACCCAGCCGCGACGGCGCACAAGGTGTTCCTCGATGAGCGTGTTGTACACGTGGTGGCCCGGGTAGCCCTCGTGGCACGCGAGGTCCACTGCCCGACTGATGTGTATTGGAAAGTCGGTGTTTACCTGGATCAGGCTGATGCTGTCGCCCTGGTACCAGTTGTAACCACTCCACGGTTTATCGGTCACGTATTCCAGCGTGAAGGACTCACCCGCGGGCAGTTCAATGTGCTCGTAAGTGCGTCGTGCACATTCGTCGATCGCAAGACGAAACACGGTATCGAGACGCTCTGGCGGAATGACGAAATCGCTACGGAAGCGATCCAGCCGCTCCGACAGGCGCCCCTCGCCCGGCAAAAGCTCGTCGAGCTTGCCAATCGCGGCGTCGAACGCTTCAGGGCCGTTGACCGGCGGCAACACGTCATACACCGTGCGGGCTTCGGCATCAAAGCTGAAGTTGCGGCCCTCGACGAGCGCCGCCCGAGCGGCCAGCGCCCGCAGCTGCCCCTCCAGGAACACGTAGCGCTTGCCCTCGTCGGCTTCGAGCGTCGTCGCGTCGACCTGCGCGAGCTTGGTCATGAGCGAACCCGCACGGTTGTTGATCTGGCCTATCGACAGGTATCGAGACTCGGCTTTTTCACGCCACTCCTGGGGCCCGTGGTAAGCATCCACGTAGTCCGCGTCATGCACTCCGAGCGCCAGCGCAAGCCGCACAAAGTCCTCTGCGACGCTGTCAAGCGGTGACGCCGTCTTGACCGGCGCCGGTTCGCTTTCAGGTTCCGGATCGTCAGCGAAAAGCGTGCAGCCGCTGAACACCGACAGCGTGATGAGTGCGGCAGCCAGGTGCCAGTATCTTCCGGCAGCGGTTCTCATTCGATTTCCCCATCTGTTTTTCGTGTCAGGCGGCAACAGCCAGCTGCCGCAGCTTGACCCATTGTTGATAGTAGGCATCCACAGACTGCTGCGATGCCTGCCTGGCTTCGTCGAATTCGGAGCGCAAGGCGCCCAGCATGGTGACTCCCTCCGGCACGCCCTTGGCGAATTCACCGTTGGGGGTGAACGCTATGCGCCCAATGACCGGCACTGTGCCCGCAAGGTCCTTGACCGCGCCAACCCGGCGGCGCGTCGCCTCCTGCGGGTTAGGGATCGTGAAGCGCTGCGCACCGTTCATTACGGTCCAGTTCTGCATGTTGTTACCGGCAAAAATCGCGCCCTGTACGTCCTTGATGTCGAGCACCAGTATTCCGCGGGATGTAAGCAACAGGTGCTGGAGTTGCACCTCGCCGTCCAGGCCGTCGGGGATAACCACGTCGTCAAGGCGATCGTGGCTGATGGCGTCGATGATTCTGCGGATTTGCCAGCGTGTCAGGCCACCGCTTCGATGCCAGAAATACAGCGCCACGGCCGCGGCAATCAGCACGAATGCAGCGGCGGTTACCAGGGAAATATTGCGAAGTACGTCAGCGTCCATCGTGCGTGTAATTAAGCCAGCCGTCTTCTCTCAGCCAGCATGGATTCTACACGCTTGCATCGACACGCGCCCTTTTTTTCAGGCGCCATCGACACCGCGCCGGCGGGAATCACAGATGGGACAACAACACATCCAGGTCAGGCGCAATATCGACCGCGTGAGCCGGCCGATCAAGCAGCTCCGCCAGCGCCGCCGGTACCGGCAGAGTCTGGCCGATCAACGGCTCCACGACCGTTTCGAACTTTGCCGGATGCGCTGTGGCAACCGCTATCCACGGCGCCGATGCCCTGTCTTCGTCGGACATCCGCGCATACAGCTCCATGGCCGTTGCGGTATGCGGACACCACGCGTCGGCACCGCGCCCGAAATCGCTTGCGATGCGCTGGCGAATATGGTCGTCGTCGACCCATCCGGCACGCAGTTTCGTGGCCAGTTCGCCGGAGTCCGGAAACAGATGCCGCAAGCGTTCCGCGTTGCTCGGGTTGCCGACGTCCATCGCGGATGCCAGCGTCGCTACGCTGTCCCTCGGTGACCATTCGCCTGAGGCGAGAAAATCCGGAATCGTGCGGTTCGCGTTGGTAGCAAGCACAATGCGGTCTATCGGCAGGCCAACATGGCGCGCCCACACGCAGGCAAGCGCGTTACCGAGATTGCCTGTCGGCACGATGTACGACGGCGCTTTGCCGGTTTCGCGCAAGCACCACAGGCTGGACGCCGCGTAGTAAGCCATCTGTGGCAGCAGACGGCCAACGTTAATGCTGTTTGCCGACGACAGCCGGCGCCGCTGCGTGAAAGCCTCGTTCGCAAACGCTGCCTTGACCATTCGCTGGCAGTCGTCAAAGACCCCCGACACACGGAACGCCTTCACGTTGCCGCCCCAGCAGGTAAGCTGCTGCTCCTGCCTTGGCGATACCAGCCCTTTCGGAAACAGCACGCCGACGTCGATACCGGGCCGGTTGTGGAACGCCGCGGCAACCGCGCCGCCCGTGTCGCCAGACGTCGCCACAAGAATCAGCAGCGGGTCGTCGACGGAGGCACCGGCCGAGCGCTGAAGACACGCCGCGAGAAAACGCGCACCCACGTCTTTAAACGCAGCCGTCGGGCCGTGAAAAAGCTCCAGTACACGCACCGGGTTCGTGGCATTTTCATCGACCACGTTCAGCGGCACCGGAAAGGAAAACGCGTCTTCGCAGATGGCGTCCAGTTCGCCGGCCAGCGCATCGCCAGCGAAGAACGGCCTGATCAGCGTCTGGGCGATCGCTGGCAGCGAGTCGCGGCCATCGAAATCCGTAACCTCAAACCTTGGAAACGACGCCGGCACGAAAAGACCGCCGTCCGGCGCGAGGCCAAGCGTCACCGCCTCGCTGAAGCTCACCGCGTCCGGATTGCCGCGTGTGCTGATGTACGTCATGCGCGTCACGATGCCGCCTCGATGCTGTCCTGGGCAACCAACCTCGCACCGGGCGCGTCGATGCGCGACACCCAGACGTCCGACGTTGTACCGGACGCCGTACAGGCCTCGGTCATTGCCTGCGCAACGCGTTCCGCGTCGCCCTCGTCACACCACGCGAACAGGCTCGGGCCGCTGCCCGACAGTGAGCAGCCATAGGCGCCGGCGCGAACCGCCGCATTTTTCATGTCGTGAAAGCCGGGCAACTGGCTCGCGCGCTGCGGTTCAATCAGCACGTCTTCCAGCGCGCCACGAAGCAGCGCACGGTTGTTCGTAAAGCACGCCGTCAGCACCGTCGCCAGCCGCGACATCTGCGCCACTACGTCAGGCAGTGGATAGTCCCGCTTGAGAATGGCGCGACCGGCACGGGTCTCAAGGTTGCGGTGCGGATGCAGCAGCACACAGCGAAGTCCGGTGGGCACCGCCACAGCATTCATTGTCGGATGCTGTCCAAGGCCCACCAGGACGAGGCCGCCAAGCAGCGAGGGCGCCACGTTGTCACCGTGGTACGAGCCGCTGGCCACCGCTTCACCAGCCACGCAATGCACGAGCAATTCGTTTTTCGTCAGCGGTCGCTCGAGCAGCGCATTGGCGGCAACGGTAGCGGCTACGGCAGACGCCGCGGACCCGCCCATTCCCGAACTCATCGGAACGCCCTTGTCGATGGTCAGCGCCACGCCGAAGGAAGCCCGCTGTGCCTGCAGCAGCGACTGCACGGCAACGCCAGCGGTGTTACCTTCCAGCGTCGTCGGCAGGTCGTCCACTACACCGCCGATGGCGTCGATGCGTACGCCGGGCTCTGCCAGCCGCCGCGCGGTGACGGTGTCG
>JBCAXP010000351.1:0-5221 GCA_038533995.1 Pseudomonadota bacterium | reverse complement strand
CCCGCCGTCCCTTGATGATGACGCGGCGTACGCTATTGCCGAGCAGCTCGTGGCCAACGCGCAGGCCTTGTCGAACTACTACCCGCTGCTGACGCAGGAGCTTCACACCGCGTTCGATCCCGGCATGCTGGCGCTGCCGCTGCACCCGGGCGCCCGACGTTTCATCAACCGGGACGAACCCAGTTTCTTTGAGGAAAACACCGACATCTTCGCGCTGAGCTTCACCCTGTTTGCCGCTCTCACCAGCGCGTTGATCGCCCTGTACCGCGCGCGCAAGCAGCGCAAGAAAGACCGCGTGGACGTCTATTACCGTCAAATTATTGATCTTCGCAAGCGCATGGAGGGCCGCACGTCCCTGGAGGAACTGCAGGCGGTGGCGGCAGGCGTGCGGGAAGTGCAGGAAGAGGTTTTTGGCCTTCTCATTGACGAGCGCCTTAACGCAGACGACACGCTGACCCTCTTCCTGGATCTGTCGAACCAGGTGCTGAAAGAATGTGAGGGGGAAGAACAGGTTGCTGCAGCGCAGTAGCCCGCCATTATGCCCCCAAGCCGGCCGCGGCAGGCCGTGAAACCTCTCCACCTGCGTTGTGCTAGCATTGGGCAAAAGACGCCGGTTCCCCAAACCAATAACAATTTGGCTTAACTCCGCCATCAACGACAGGGACCGGCTTCCTCAATCAGTGCCTATCTGGGAGAAGCAAATGTCTGGTTTGTCAGGAAGGGTGATTCGGCGTGCCGCCGTAAGCGCCGCAGTAGTCGCGATGGCCGTGCCGTTTTACGTGCAGGCGCAGGAAGCCCCGTTCAACGTGGGCCTTGTTGGCACCTTCGACCAGGCGAACAACTACGCCGACATCTGGGGCGAGGGTGACTTCGCGTACCTCGCGCGCTTTGGCGTCAACGAAATCAACATTGTCGACATATCGAATCCGTCATCCCCGCAGCTGGCCGCGACTTATGACAGCGGCATTGGGGGCGCGAGTGCGCAGGATGTGAAAGTCGACAACGGCCTCATGTACGTCGGCCTCGAGAACACGAACCCAGGCGCGCAGATCGTCGACGTGCGCGACCCGTTCAACCCGGTGAAGCTCACCGACATCACGGTGCGCACCGCGGTCCACAACGTATTTTTTGACAACGGCTGGCTGTACCTCGTTGACAGTCAGCAGAACCAGGTCGACGTCGTTGACCTGCGCGGCTACAACCCCGACGCCGCACCGCCGGTTATCTCCAGCTCGACTTACCGCCTGTTCAACGTCGGCAACCAGTTCGTGCACGACATTACGGTGCAGGACGGACGTATGTATGCATCCGCGTGGGACTCCATCCGCGTTTACGACGTGTCGAACCTCGGCAGCCAGGCGCCGGTGTTCATGGGCTCGGCGCCAGGTAACGCAGTGCACGCCGCCTGGCCGACCGAAGACAGCCGCTTCCTCGTGGTATCCGAGGAGCGCTCCGGCGGCGGTATTACGCTTTACGAACTTGACGACAACGGCACCACGGTGACGCTGACGCTGCGCGATGCCCTGACGCTGGACAGCAGCCGCGCGTTTAGCACGCACAACCCGGTGGTCGTTGGTAACACCGTGTACGTCTCCTGGTATGAGGCTGGCCTGCAGGTTCTTGAGATCGATCCCGACACCGCAACCTGGGATGTCGTCGCCAGCTACGACACGACGCCGATCACCGGGCAAAACGGTTTCTTTGACGGCAACTGGGGCGTGTATCCGTTTCTCGGCCCGGACCGCATCCTGGCGAGTGACGTTCAGCTTGGACTGTTCATCCTGGACGTTGACCCCACACTCCTGAGCTTTGATTACCCCAACGGCCAGCCCGCAACCACGACGCCGGGTGCGCCAACGCCGGTGAGCGTTCGTGTTTCAGAAGTGGGTTCGCCACTCGATACCAGCAGCGTCGTGCTTCAGGCCTTCATCGACGGCATGCCGCAGGCGCCGGTGCCAATGAGCCCGGCGGGCAACGACACGTTCGAAGGGTCGTTGCCAGCGGCGCCTTGCGGCAGCGTCATCGAGTACGCCGTGATGGCGCAAAACGCGGAAGGTGACACGTTCATGGACCCGGCCAACGGTACCTATCGGGTTGACGTTGTCACCGAGGTGATTACCACCTTCGAGGACCTGTTCCTTGCCGATGAGGGCTGGCAGGCGACCAGTATTGACCTTGCCACCGGCGGCTGGGTGCGAGGCACGCCGCTGGGTACGAGTGCGCAGCCGGCCGGCGACTGGCCGGGCGACGCGGGCAGCCAGTGCTACTTCACCGGTCAGGGCCCTGCGGGCGGCGGTATCGGCGATGCCGACGTGGACGGCGGGCCGGCGATTCTGACGTCGCCGTCGATGGACTTTTCCCTGGGCGACGGCCAGGTGAGCTACGTTTACTGGATGTCGAATGACGACGGCGATGACAGCCTCGTCGTCGAGCTTTCCAGCGCCGGCGGCCCGTGGGTGGAAGCAACGCGCTACACCGGCGGCAACGGCGGCTGGGTGTCAGACGCCGTGTCGGTGGGCGACTGGGTCACGCCGGGCCCTGACATCCGGATACGGTTCTCGGTTAGCGACAATCCCAACGACTCGGTCACCGAGGCCGCGGTGGACTTCGTGCGCGGTGAGGTCTTCCTGTGTGAAGCGCCGGCAGACACCGACAGCGATGGCGTTGCTGACGACGTGGACAACTGCACGCAGGTTGCCAATGCGGATCAGCGCGATACCAACGGTGATGGCTTCGGCAACATCTGCGACGCCGATCTGGACAATGACGGCAGCATCAATTTCAGCGACCTTGGCCTGTTGAAGTCAGTGTTTTTCAGCAACGACGCTGACGCGGACCTCGACGGCGACGGTGCGGTTAACTTCACTGACCTCGGGCTGATGAAGCAGAGCTTCTTCGGTCCGCCGGGTCCGAGCGGCCAGGTGCCGTAAGCCACGGGAGGCAACAAAATGAAACGGATTCATTCGACACTGACAGGCCTTTTGCTCTGCGCCACCGCCACCATGATGGTGCCGGTGGGCGCAGCGGCAGACGAGATGCCGGATTGCCTGGCCAATCCGGGAACGGCCGATTTCTTCGGCTTCACGCATCGTCTGGAAGTGTTCGTCGACAACAGGCTCTGGTATTTCCTCGGACCCGAACTCGAGCTGAACTTTGCGCAGCGGGGCCAGGCGCAGGACGTGCCGGGCCATTGCTGGGCGCCGGCAAGGGACGTCGGCGGCGCGAAGCACTTTATCGGCAAGCATTTCAATACGGGGCCGCTTGCCATGGGTGGGCCGCCGCGCTTCTGGTCGTCCGATGCGGAAGATCACCAGCAGCTTTACTGGGTGGACGTGCTCATTTCGCCGTGGAGCCCGGAAATTGCCCAGCGCCGTTTGCTGCAGGGTTACGTGCACTACCACGAACTGATCCAAAAGGACGACGGCTGCCAGCATCCGACGCTGGTGGTGTGGATGCGGCACAGCGCGCTTCGCGCGTTTACCTTCGACGGTGGTCCGCCGCGCACCCGGCCAGACGGCCGGCCGTTCCGGCCGCGCAACGTGGGTCACCAGGTGATGCCGGGCGTAGATACGAACTTCCCGCCCAACTACGACATGCCCTATCTGCCGGAGTTTCTGTGCACTCCGGATCGTCGGGGAGAGTGAGCTAGCCGCCGAGCTTCTTCCACAGGTAAGCAAACTGCAGCGCGTCGATCTGCGCGCGCTGCGCATTCGTTGAACCTGAACCGTGGCCGCCCTCCGTGTTCTCGAAGTACAGAACCGGGTGTTTCATGTCGATCAATTTGGCAACCATCTTGCGCGCGTGGCCGGGGTGCACGCGGTCGTCGCGCGTTGTTGTCCAGAAAAATACTTCCGGATACGTCGCGTCTTCACGCAGCAGGTGGTACGGCGACCAGGTCTGGATGTAGGCCCAGTGCTCCGGGTTGTCCGGGTCGCCGTACTCCGAGATCCAGCTCGCCCCGGCCAGCAGCTTGTGGTAGCGCTTCATGTCGAGCAGTGGCACCTGGCTGACCGCCGCGTTAAAGAGCTCCGGTCGCAGGGTGAAGGTGCCGCCAACCAGCAGCCCGCCCTGCGAGCCGCCCATGATGCCGAGGTGATTCGGTGAGGTGCGATTTGTGGCAACAAGATCCTCAGCAACCGCGATAAAGTCTTCGAAGTTGCGGTGGTGATTCTCCTGCACCGCCGCCTGGTGCCACTCGGGGCCGAACTCGCCGCCGCCGCGAATGTTGGCAACCACGAACGCGCCGCCGCGTTCCAGCCAGGCGGTGCCGACCGTCGCGCTGTAGCTTGGTCGCTGGGAGACCTCGAAGCCGCCGTAGGCGTAGAGCAGGGTCGGCGCCGTGCCGTCTGCCTCGAAGCCTTTGGGCGCAACGAAGAAGTAGGGGATATTTGTGCCGTCCCGTGAGGTGGCATCTATCTGGGAAACCTCGATGCCGTCGAAGTCGAAAAACGCGGGCAATGACTTGAGCTTCTCGTCCTTGCCGTCCAGCGACAGGTACAGGCTGTCGGGCGTCAGGAAGTCCTCGTAGGTATAAAAGAAGATGTCGCTGTCGTCACTGGCGTCCGCGATGCTGGCGGCGCCCAGGCCGGGCAGAGCCATTTCTTCCTTCGTCCATTCGTCGTCCGCGAATTTAACTCGGTAGAGACGGCTCCTCACGTTGTCGAGCGTCGTTATCAGCAGACGGTCCCGCGTGGTTGCGACCGAATCGAGCGACACGCGAGCTGACGGCGCAAACACCACCGATGGCGACAGCCGGCCGGCGAGCAGGTCGTCCAGATCGATGGCCAGCAGCGATCCGGCAGCGTAAGTGCGGCCGCCGGTGGTCCAGGCGCTGCGCAGGGAAAACACCGCGTGATCCTGGAAAACCGCTTTGAAGTCGCTATCGACAGGCAGGTCGAGGCGCACCAGCCGGCCGTCCAGCCCAAGGTAGGCTTCCGAGGTGAAGAAGGTCAGGCTTCGAAACAACATGCTGATGCGGCCCTGTGCCGTTTCGAAGGACACGGGCCAAAGGCCGATGTCACTGGCCTCGGCTTCAAACAGGGTGCGGGCTTCAGACAGTGGCGTGCCGCGCTTCCACTCCTTGACCACGCGTGGATAGCCGGACTCGGTCAGCGATCCTTCTCCCCAGTCGGTGCCGACCCACAACGTGTCCTCATCGACCCAGGCGACGCCGCTTTTTGCTTCGGGTACGAAAAAGCCGCCGTCCACGAACTGGCGATCG
>JBCAXP010000350.1:0-5223 GCA_038533995.1 Pseudomonadota bacterium | reverse complement strand
CTTTGACCGGCAGGATAGCCTGCCGACGGCTTCTGTTTGTGAATGGATGTCAGTCAGGCCCCTTGTGGTTGCACCGATGGGCGGTGGAGGACTACCAAGCGGCGACAGGATGGGCGGCCTTCGCCGCCAGCCGCATCAGATGCTGACCGGGCTGCTCTCGCCAACAATCGGTGAGAACGCCGGCGTCTCGGGTGCTACAGGCGGTACCGTGATCGCCCCCGGTGTGCTCATGGGAGTACTCATGTCCGGGCAGTCCGCGGCGGTGGCCGGGCCGCTGGCTACGCTGCCGAACGCAACAAGCTGCATGATGAACATCGCGCTGCTAACGGCGAGGGCGGTGGCTCTGGGTGTAGTGAGTACGTGCATGGCTTTTCTCCTTTGCCTGTTACGGTGCATAGTCCGTGCCAAACCAGCGATTCTTTCTCAAAGTGTTGAAAAAAATCGAAAAAGACCGATTTGCGTACCTCGCTGTGCGGTAACCTGAGTGTCCGCAAACGAACACTGCGCTCTCTTTCGGACAGTTTTGTCTGTTCGGAAAGGGTAAGCTTCGCCCGCCGAATCACGATTCGGGCCGAATTTCGACGGCCGCTTTTCGTTGGGAGAGATCGAGGGTGAAAAAAGCGTTGCTTGCATTGGCGATGACCGGAGTGCTGCTGGCAGCGGGCGGTCTGGCGCCTGCCGCGGAAAACCAGCTCGAAGATGTCATCTTCGCCGAGGTCTACGCAGCCAGGGAGGCGGCGGAGGAGCAAAATGCCAGCCTGCTCTCGCCGAAGAACTGGGCGCGCGCCACCCGAGCTTTGGAACTGGCTGAGGTCGATTTTGCCAACGAGGCTAATCTGCAGCGCACCCGCGAACGCGTTGCGAGCGCGCAGGCCGACTTCAAGGCCGCCGCCGCGGCCGCGGCACGGGCCCACGAGACTTTCTCGGGGTTGCTCAAGGTTCGAGAGGACGCGCGCTCGGTGGACGGCTACCTGCACGGCCCGGACAGCTGGAAGCGCGCCGAGGCTCGCTTTCGGGATGCCCTGGCCGAACTCGAGGCTGGCGATTCGGTGATGGCAGCGCGGCGGGCAGACGAAGCCGAAGATGCTTATCGGGCAGCGGAGCTTTCCGCCATCAAGGCCAGCCTGCTGCTGGAGTCGCGCAGCCTTGTGGCGAGTGCCGAGGCCGCCAAGGCAAAGAAATACGCACCAAAGACCCTGGCGTCGGCAAAGTCACTGCTGTCCCAGGCCGACAACGAACTGACCCAGAACCGCTACGACGCCGACCTGCCGCGCAGCCTTGCCCGCGATGCGAACTACGAGGCTCGTCATGCGCTCTTCTTAAGCAACTACATCCAGGAACAACGCAAGGCGAAGGCTGGCTGGGAAGACGTGATTCTGGCCTGCGAGCGGTCAATCAACAGCATCGCCGCGGCGGCTGAGCTGCCGGCGACCTTCGACAACGGTGTGGAGCCCCCGACTTCGTCCATCGTTGATTACGTGCAGGAGCAGCGCGCGGCCCGCCGGCGGCTTGAGCGCGACCTTGAGGAACGCAACGAGCAGATCTACGCCATGCAGGAGGAACTGTCGCGCCTGGAGGAAAGGCTTGGCGGCGTGTCCGAGGAACGCACAGCGCTCACCCGTCGGCTGGCCGAGCAGGACGAACAGCGCCAGCGCTTCGAGCGGGTTGAGGGCCTGTTCGAGCCGGAAGAGGGCGAGGTGCTCCGCAGCGGGGCGGACGTAATTCTGCGGCTGACGGGGCTCCAGTTCGACACCGGCGAATCGGAAATTACTGACAGTCACACGGCCCTGCTTGGCAAGGTGATGAGCGCCATCGGCGAGTTTCCGGGCGCGCGCATCGTGGTGGAGGGCAACACTGACTCCCACGGCAGCAACCGGTACAACGACAGGCTGTCAACCGACCGGGCCCGGTCGGTGCGCAAATTTCTTTTGACCAACATGGAGTTGCCGCCGGCTCTGGTGGATTCAGCGGGCTACGGGGAGTCCCGGCCGATCGCCACGAACGACACGCGCGAGGGAAGGGCGCGCAACCGCCGCATCGACATTATCATCCGTACCCGTCACGCAGACGATACTCCTGGAGTATAATTTTGTTATCCGGCGGGTGATGCCCGCGCGAGGCAACCGACGCTTACAAAGGAATTGCATAATGACTGACTACCTGGCCCCATCCCGGCCCGTCGCCAACGCGCCAGCGGAAACCCGCGGCGCCTTTATCAACCGCACCTACATGCACCTGTTTGGTGCAATTGCCTTTTTCTTCCTGGTTGAGACGTACCTGTTCAAATCCGGTATGGCGCTGCCGCTGACCCAGTTCATGCTGGGCATTGGCTGGCTGTTCATCCTCGGCGGCTTCATGGTCGTGAGCTGGATTGCCACGCGTGTGGCCCACACCGTTGAATCGGTGCCGCTGCAGTATGCGGCGCTTGGCGGCTTCGTGATTGCCGAGGCCATCATTTTCTGCCCGATGCTGTACATCGCGCAGACGCAGATGCCGGGCGTAATCGACAGTGCCGCGTGGGCCACACTGATTGCGTTCGGCGGCCTGACGGCCATCGCCTTCGTCACCGGCAAGGACTTCTCGTTCCTGCGCAGCTTCCTGATGTGGGGCGGTTTCGCCGCGCTCGGCCTGATCGTGCTGGGCGCGCTGTTCGGCTTCAACCTCGGCACGTTCTTCACGGTGGGCATGATCGGCTTTGCCGGTGCCGCCATCCTGTACGACACGTCAAACATTCTTCACCACTACCCTCAGGACCGGCACGTGGCGGCAGCGCTTCAGCTGTTCGGCTCGGTGGCCCTGATGTTCTGGTACGTGCTGCGGTTCTTCATGGCGATGAGTAGCAGCGACTAGGCTGAGCTAGCGACCCCCCGACATTCGCCGCTCGAGCTCGGATTCAAGCCGTGTTCGGGCGTCGGGTGGCATGTCCATGTCATCGAGCAGGCGGCGGGCACCCGCCGGATCTACGCTGGCGACGTTGCTAACGAGTTGATGCTGGACACGGTAGCGCATCCGTTCGTCGGCCATGGTCTCAATGAGGTTCAACTGCTGCTGAGTGGGGTCGCGCCAGTACCACGCGAGTCTGCCAATGCTCATGTCGCGTTCCGGTCCTGGTGGCAGATCTGAAACCCACCTCTCGACGCCCCGGTCGTCGTGCTGGCGCCACACGTCAACAAGTTGGCTGGCTGCCTCGGCTCTCTCTCTGTCATCTGGAATCGATTGCAACATCGCGGCAGCCTGTCGCGGATTGTCGTGGGCAACACGCCCGATAGAGGCCTTGGTGTAAGTCGTGTTCAGCGCTTCGTAGTCGGGCATGCCCCGGAAGCGGTGCAGGAACGCCTCGGCTTCCTCTGCAGAACGATCGTGCGCCAGGCGTTCCATGATTCTCTGACGCCAGTACGGCTGAGAGCGAGGAGCAACGCTTGGTAGCGTTCTTATTGCCGCATCCAGGTCAGCCTCTACCAGCCTGTCGCCCATTGAGCCCAGCAGCCGCTCTCGGACCTCAATTTCCTGGCTCAGTATCCAGTTGAGCGCGCCGGCCGGATCAGTCAAGACCCATCGCTCGGTAGCCTCCATCTGAAAGCGCATGCGCTGCTCTCCCTCGGGCAGCATCGAAACGTACTTCACTGCCTCTGCCGGGCTACGCCGCATGAGTTGCATCATCAAATTCGACACGGCTGCTGCAGCTCTTCTTTCGTCGGGAAGGTCCTGTGCGTTTGCTATCGCCAGACTCGGGTCAAATTCGGCGATTGCGCTGAGGACCGATAACGTCAGAGTACCTTCCGCATCTACTGCCAGCGCCCAGGCGAGGGCGTCCTCCGGATTCCGTGCAGCGTATTCGCGTGCGATGACGTTACCGATGAACGACTTCGCTTCGGGACTGCTGGCCTGTTCGAAGTAGTCGATTGCAGTGTCGAGGTCGTCGGCAGCCAACTGCGCGACAGCATACTGCAGCGAAGCGAACGCCTTGGCGTTGCCGGCTATGTTCGTCGCGAGGAGGCGCTCGATGGTCTCGCGCGGGTTGGCAACTGCAACGCGCTGGTCTACGTATTCAAGATAGCGTCGCGAGTCCCGTTCCTGGCTGAGAAGGCGAGCGTACTGAGACGCGGCGGAACCTTCGCGCGAGCTCATCTCATAGGCGAGCCAGGAGATGTACCCGTCCTTAACCTTGCCACCCGACAGAGAGTCGACCCAGGCGATCGCCCCTTCCGGTGACCGGCTGATGAGTGAGTGCAGGAAACGGTTGCGGGTGGCCCTGTCTGGTGCAACTCCGAGCACTGCCTCGATTCTGTCGGTGGCGGCGTTGCCAAGGTAGCCGTGGGCGGCGTAAATGCTGGTGGCGGCAAGGGCACGTTCACCACGATCGCCCAGAGCCGCGGCGGCGGCCAGGGCGCTTTCGAGGTCGCTGCGTGCCCAACTGCGCCAGACGGATTCGCGCAGGCGGTTGTCGTGTTCGAAGCTCGGGGTTCGTGCAACGGCGAGCGCGGAGGCCGGGTCTACCTCGGCCAGCCTGGAAAACAGGATGAACAGTGCGCCCTGCCGATCCAGCTCATCGGCGATCCGATCGGCGTCAAAGACCAGTTTTTGCAACTGATCCGCGGAAGATCTGCCGGCCAATGCGTACAGGGCTTCGGACTGGGCAAAGTCGGACGGCAATGCGAGCACGTCTTCGATGCTTGTGATTCTTGCGTAGTGATCTTCCCTGTGAGCGGTTGCGGCCGTGTCGGACATGACCGGCACGGCGACGATGTCGCGAACCTGCGGTGACTCAACGGCGCCAGGTTCGGGAGAGGCCAGGTATTGTGCGGCGACAAACCCCACCGCCAGTCCTGCAACAGCGCCAGCAGCGACGGCAAGTTTCGCCATTGTCCATGCCTCCCTTCACTTTCCCTTAAACACGTTTACGCCATCGTCGAGTCGTTTGCGAATGACAACGATGTCACTGGCATTTATGCAACAAACGATGCCCCCGCCCCGGTTTTGCAGTGCAAATCAAAACGCTAGCAATGAATACGAATACAACATCAATACAACATGAATACGTATACAAGTTATTGCTCCATGATTGCGACGTTCATAAGATACCGGGCAATCGGCTGCATGTTCGTTTTTTGTGCAGTCCAGCGTCGCCAAAAAATCCTTGCAGGGGAACTAGTCAAATGGTCAATAAACGCCGCCAGCGCGGGTTGTCACGTAACACCTCAACGGGCAACACCAACTTTTCTT
>JBCAXP010000349.1:0-5267 GCA_038533995.1 Pseudomonadota bacterium | reverse complement strand
GGAGGTGCTTCGCGCCAGTGACTGGCGTACTTACCAGGCCGACGAGGAGATCGTTCGCGAAGGCGAAATGGACGATCGCTTCTACATCATTGTCGAAGGCCGCGTGGGCGTACGCCGCGCCGGCCGGCAGATGGGCACGCTGAAGGCGGGCGACTGTTTCGGTGAGAGCAGTTTCGTCAGCAAGGCGCGCCGCACCGCGAGCATCAACGCCGACAACCAGGTTACGCTGATTCGCGTGAGCTCGACGCTGCTCGAACAGGTGTCGGCGGCATGTCAGCTTCGGTTCAACAAGGAATTTCTGCGTGCGCTGATCGAGCGCCTGCAACGCGCCGAGCAGTCCCAGTACCAGCAGGAAGTCCGAGCCGCGGGCTAGTCGGAATCGAACGCTTCGGGCTCGTCTGAATCGTCCTGCGACAGCAGAATCTCCACCGTCTGCTCTGCATCAGCCAGCGCTTGCTGGCACACGCGGGCCAGGCGAATGCCCTCTTCGAACTCCTTGAGCGTCTTGTCCAGCGGCAGGTCGCCCTTCTCGAGCTTTTCCACCAGCGCCTCAAGCCCGGCCAGCGATTTTTCAAAGTCTGGTTGCTTTTTTTTCGCCAAGATGTGCCCCGCGTATGTCATGGCAGGCGGTCTCGTGGGCGACCGCCTGGAGTTGCTCGGCGCAGTATACCCCTCAACGTCGGGTCGGTTGACATAAACTAAGTACAAGTCTACATTTTCCGAGCATAACCAGACCTGTTCAGGCACCCCGCCTTGCCGCTTCGCGCGCGGGCCCCGGCCACTCGTCGCGCGCCGGCACCGGGGATGTTCGCCAGGCACCGCGGTGAGTGTTTGCTTCACCGCAAAACCCAAGCAGAGGAACGCAAGTCATGGCACTCAAGGGCTCGAAGACAGAAGACAATCTTAAAGCGGCATTCGCTGGCGAATCGCAGGCCAACCGGCGCTACCTGTACTTTGCCGCCAAGGCCGATGTTGAGGGTTACAACGACGTCGCCGCGGTGTTCCGCTCAACGGCGGAAGGCGAGACCGGCCACGCCCACGGCCACCTGGAGTATCTCGAGGAGACCGGAGATCCGGCAACCGGCCTGCCCATTGGCGGTACCGAGTCGAACCTGAAGGCCGCTATCGCGGGTGAAACGCACGAGTACACGGATATGTATCCGGGCATGGCGCGCAGTGCCCGCGACGAGGGCTTTGAGGAAATCGCCGACTGGTTCGAGACGCTGGCGAAAGCCGAACGGTCCCACGCCAACCGGTTCAAAAAAGCGCTCGATACGCTGGACAAGTAGGCGTTTTGGGCCGCGCCGCTCGACGCAGCCAAAGCTACCGTGATCGCCGCCAGCGAGCGGCGTTCGCGGCCGTTGGGAAGGCGCCATGAAAGAGCGCCGGGAGGGCAGCCTCGAGGCGCCAACGCGCCACCCGCTGGACTGGAAGAATCCGCAGTTCTATGACGCCGATGCGCTCGAGAGTGAGCTCGAGCGCGTCTTCGACATTTGCCACGGCTGCCGCCGCTGCTTCAATCTTTGCAATGCCTTTCCAACGCTGTTCGATCTGGTGGACGAGTCTGACGGCGGCGAGGTGGAAGACGTCGACAAGCGTGAGTTCAAGGCAGTCGTGGACAACTGCTATCTGTGCGACATGTGCTACATGTCCAAGTGTCCGTACGTCCCACCGCACGAATGGAACGTGGATTTTCCCCACCTTATGCTGCGCGCCAAGGCGGCGGCGTTTCGAAGGGGCAAGACCAGCCTCCGCGATCGCGTGCTGTCCAGCACGGATGCGGTAGGGCGCATCGCCGGCGTGCCGGTTGTTGCCCAGGCGGTTAACGCGGTAGCGGCCAACAGAACGGGTCGGGCAATGCTCGACAAGACGCTTGGCGTACACCGCGACGCCCGGCTCCCGCCCTACGATTCGAACAACTTGCGAAAACGGGTCGGCCGAAAGCGTGTCGGCCCAAAAGGCGTAGGCAAGACCCCGTCAGCGCCCGTCGACCCACAGCCTACCGATGACACAACGGGCCGTGTCGCCCTGTTCGCCACGTGCTTCGGCAATCGTCACGAACCACAGCTGGGGGAGCACCTGCTCGCCGTTTTCCGGCACAACGGCATCGACATATCGCTCACGCCGTCCGAAGTCTGTTGCGGCATGCCGAAGCTCGAACTTGGCGATCTCGACGCTGTGGCCAGGCAGGCGGAGCAGAACATCCCGATGCTTGTGCGCCTCGTGGATGCCGGCCACGATATCGTTGCCCCGGTGCCGTCCTGCGTGCTGATGTTCAAGCAGGAGCTGCCGCTGATGTTTCCGGACGATGCGGACATCAGGAAAGTGCAGCAGGCCTTTTTTGACCCGTTTGAGTACCTGATGCTGCGTCACCGGGCCGGCCTGCTCAAAACTGATTTCAAGCAGCCGCTCGGCAAGGTCGCCTACCAGGTGTCGTGTCACCTGCGCGTGCAAAACATCGGCCTTAAGACTCGCGATGTGCTGTCACTCGTTCCCGAAACTGAGGTCATGCCCATCGAACGCTGTGCGGGCCACAATGGCACGTACGCGGTAAAAACCGAATTCCACGAGAGTGCGAAGAAAATTGCGCGGCCAGTCGTGCGCAAGGTGGATTCAGCAAAGGCCGACTACTTCGGCAGCGATTGCGCCCTGGCTGGTCACCACGTTGCCGGTGCAGTGGCACAACCTGACACCGCCGTGCATCCTTTGGAACTGCTCTCTATCGCTTACGGCCTGACACAATGAAACGCTTGTCCAGAGATGACCTCTTTACCCTCGAAAGCTACGCTTCGGAGCGCGCCGCGTTTCGCCAGCATGTGCTCGCGCACAAACGTAATCGCGCGCTCGGCATTGGCCCAAACGTGCGCTTGCTGTTCGAAGACCGGCTCACGATCCAGTACCAGGTGCAGGAGATGCTTCGCATCGAGCGCATTTTTGAGCCTGCGGGCATCGATGAGGAGCTATCTGCCTACAACCCGCTGATACCGGACGGCGAGAACCTCAAGGCGACGATGCTCATCGAGTTTCCGGATGCCGACGAGCGCCGCCAACAGCTGGGCATGCTAACGGACATCGAGCAGAGCACGTGGCTGCAGGTCGCCGGCTTCCCGCCGGTGACTGCAATTGCCGACGAAGATCTCGATCGCACGGACGACGAAAAGACCTCTTCCGTGCACTTTCTGCGCTTTGAATTTACCGCGGAGATGATCGGTGCCCTGCGCGAAGGCGCCGCGTTGTCGGCCGGCATTGGCCACGCGCACTATCACCACGAGACCGCGCCGGTTTCCCCGGCGATAGCGCAATCCCTCGTGGCGGATTTCGCCTGACGCCGCGCCATCAGCCGGTCCGCTTCCGGCGAGTATCTTTGGCAAACCATCGGGGCCAGCAGTCTGCTAGAATCCGGTCGGCCCGCAAAGTGCGGCTCCAGATTCAAACACAGTGATCCAGCATGTCCCGTAGTTACGACGCAGCCGACATCGAAGTCCTAAGCGGGCTTGACCCCGTGCGCCGGCGTCCCGGCATGTACACCGAAACGGCGCGGCCGGATCACATCGCGCGTGAAGTCATCGACAACAGCGTTGACGAGGCGCTGGCGGGGCACGCACGGCGCATCGACGTTGTGGTGTACAAGGACGGGTCGCTGGAAGTCACCGACGACGGTCGCGGCATGCCGGTGGACGAACATCCCGACGAAAAGATTCCGGGCGTTGAACTTATCCTCAGCCGGCTACACGCTGGCGGTAAATTCTCGGACAAGAACTACGAGTTCTCCGGCGGCCTGCACGGCGTGGGCGTGTCGGTTGTTAACGCGCTGTCGAAGCACCTGGAAGTGTGGATTCGCCGCGGCGGCAAGCAGTACAACATGTCCTTCAAGGATGGCGAGAAGGCCTCTGCCCTTGAAGTGGTCGGCAAGGTCGGCAGGGCCAACACCGGCACGCGTATTCGCTTCTGGCCGGATCCGCAGTATTTCGATTCCGCGAAGTTTTCCATTGCGCGCATGAAGGCACTGCTTCGCGCCAAGGCAGTGCTGTGCCCCGGCTTGCGGCTGACTCTCACGCAGGAAAAAACCGGTGAGAAGGATGAGTGGCTCTACGCCGGCGGCCTCAAGGATTACTTCACCGAAACCCTGGGCGACGCCGAACGTCTGCCGGAGGACGTGTTTACGGGCGCCGTGCACGGTAGCGTGGAGGCGGTCGACTGGGCGTTAGCGTGGCTTCCTGATGGCGGCGACGGCATCACGGAGAGCTACGTCAACCTGATTCCAACGCCGCAGGGTGGCACGCACGTTAACGGTCTGCGAACCGGTCTGACCGAAGCCCTGCGTGAGTTCTGTGATTACCGCAACCTCGTGCCACGCGGCGTTCGTATTGTGCCGGACGACGTGTGGGACAGAGTGAGCTTTGTGTTGTCCGTGAAGCTGCGCGATCCGCAGTTTTCCGGTCAGACGAAAGAGCGCCTGTCGTCCCGGGAGTGCGCCTCGTTCGTGGCCGGCGCGGTAAAGGACGGCTTTGCGTTGTGGCTCAACCAGCACGCCGACGCCGGCGAGCAGATCGGTCAACTGGTTATTGCCAACGCGCAGCGCCGCCTGAAGGCGAGCCGCAAGGTGGTGCGCAAGCGCGTTGTGAGCGGGCCGGCGCTACCCGGAAAGCTGGCCGACTGCACGAGCCAGGAGCCGGCGCTCACGGAGCTGTTTCTCGTCGAGGGCGACTCGGCCGGCGGCTCTGCGCGCCAGGCACGCGATCGGGAGTTCCAGGCCATCATGCCGCTTCGGGGCAAGATACTGAACACCTGGGAAGTCGAGTCGCAGGAAGTGCTCGCCTCCCAGGCGGTCGCGGATATCACCACCGCGATTGGCGTGGAGCCCGGCTCGGCCAAATTAAGCGGCCTCCGGTACAACAAAATCTGCATCCTGGCTGACGCCGACTCCGACGGGCTCCACATTGCTACGTTGCTTTGCGCGCTGTTCCTACGCCACTACCGTGCGCTCGTGAGCGCGGGGCACGTGTACATGGCGATGCCGCCGCTGTATCGCATCGACGTTGGCAAGCTCGTGTTCTATGCGTTGGACGACGCGGAGCGCGAAGTAACGCTCGACCGCATCGATGCGGAGAAGATCAAGGGCAAGGTCACCGTCACGCGCTTCAAGGGCCTTGGCGAGATGAACCCGGTGCAGCTTCGCGAAACGACCATGTCGCCGGACACGCGGCGCCTCGTGCGCCTGAAGCTGACTGCCAGCGACGAAGCCGACCGCATGCTGGACATGCTGC
>JBCAXP010000348.1:0-5276 GCA_038533995.1 Pseudomonadota bacterium | reverse complement strand
CAGTGGGCCGTGATTCTCGGCGGGTCGAGCGGCTTCGGGCTTGCCACCGCAAAGAAACTCGCGCGCCATGGCATGAACGTGCTCGTCGTGCATCGTGACCGGCGAGGCGCAATGAAACGCATCGAGCCTGAGTTCGATGCGATCCGGGCGTGCGGCCACCAGTTCGTTTCGATGAACCTCGACGCTCTCAGCGACGATGGTCGCCAGCGCGTCATCGACGAACTGCGCGCAACAATGGGCGACGGTCGCGTTCGCCTGCTCATGCACTCGATCGCCTTTGGCAATCTAAAGCCCGTCGCACCGGCCACCGACGACAACCCGGCGCAGGACGCCATCGCGCGCCTGAGCGATGCGCTGGACGTGCCGGCTGACAAACTCACCGATGCCGTGGACACGCTGGTTGCCGACGGCGTCGATTCCCTGCACACGCTGCAGAGTGCCAGCTACGGCAACACGCTCATGGACGCCGAAGACATGGAGCGCACCATCTTCAGCATGGGCACGTCGCTGCTGCTGTGGGTGCAGGACCTGCACAACGCCGGACTGTTCGACAGCGACGCGCGCGTGCTTGGCATGACCAGCGAAGGTAACGAAGTGGCCTGGAAGGGTTACGCGGCCGTGGCGGCTGCGAAGGTTGCGCTGGAGTCTGTGTCACGCGCCATTGCTGTGGAGTTTGCCCCGCACGGCGTTCGGTCCAATATCATCCAGGCCGGCGTGACGCCCACGCCCGCGCTGGCACTTATCCCGGGCAGTAATCACATGAAGGCTGTCGCGGCCCTGCGCAATCCGTTTCGGCGCACTACGACTCCCGAAGACGTCGCCGACTTCATTGCGCTGATGTGCACCGATGAGGCGGCCTGGGTAAACGGCAGCATCCTTCGCGTAGACGGCGGCGAGCGCATCGCCTCTTTATAGTCGGCCACAAGGGCCAGGACACTTCCATGCTATACGTGCACGGCGCCGGCCATTTTCATCCGGAGAATGTGATCGACAATCACTTCCTGGAGAGCCTGGACATCGACACCACCGACCAGTGGATTGTCGACCGCGTCGGCGTTCACAGCCGGCGCACCGTGCTGTCGCTGGACTACATTCGCGATACCCGCAACGCAAACCCGGCCGACGCGCTCGACGCCGCGCAGTACACCAACGCGCAGACCGGCGCGCACGCTGGCCGCGAGGCCCTTCGCCGCGCGGGGCTGTCGCCGGCTGACATTGGCATGGTGGTGGCCGGAAGCTGCACGCCGCAGTTTTCATGCCCGGCCGAAGCCTGCACCATTGCCGCCGAGCTGGACATCGACGGACCGTCGCTGGACATCAACTCCGCCTGCTCATCGCTTGCTGCCCAGGTGCACCTGCTGAACAACATGCATCCGGACGCGCTGCCCGATTACGTGCTCGTTGTGAACCCTGACAACAGCACACCGCACATCGACTACTCGGATCGCAACAACTGCGTGCTGTGGGGCGACGGCTCGGCGGCGCTTGTCGTGTCGCCGCGGGCGCCAGCGGCAATGCGCATCGTGAACAGCTCGTTCACGTCCCAGCCTGCAGGCTGGGACAAAGTGCAGTTCCTGCCGCATGGACATTTCCGCCAGGAGGGCCGCACGGTGCAGACCTTCGCGATCAAGCGCACCATTGCGCTGATTCGGTCGCTGGGTGAAAACGTCGACGGCCACCTCAAGTTCATCGGCCACCAGGCAAACCTGACCATGCTGAAGTCTGTTTGCAAGCGGGCTGGGGTCGAGGCAGACAATCACTTTTTCAACGTCGACGAGTTCGGCAACTGCGGTGCCGCCGGCGCGCCCTCGGTGCTCTCGCAACACTGGAACCAGTTCGGTGCCGGCGATCAACTTGTTGTCGCCGTCGTTGGCTCAGGCCTGAGCTGGGGTGGCATGCTGATTGACGTGCAGGACACCGTGCAATGAAATACGCGGACTTTCTGGCCAGCGAGCAGCTGACAAAGGAGCAGCTCATCGCCTGGGGCAAACAGACCCTGATCGACGACGCGCCCGACGTTATCCCCTCGCTGCCCTCACCGCCCATGCTGATGTTTGATCGCATTACGTCGATCACGCACAAGGGCAAGCGTGGCAGCATCGTCGCCGAACAGGACGTGCTGCTCGACGCCTGGTACTTCATGTGCCACTTCGGCAACGACCCGGTGCAACCCGGTTGCCTCGGCGTAGACGCCATCTGGCAGCTGCTGGGCATGTACTGCGCGCTGCGCGGCGCCACGGGTTCTGGCCGGGCACTGGGCTGCAAGGAAGTCGACTTCTCCGGACAGATCAGGCCACACGACAAGGTGGTGACCTATTCGGTCGAGGTGCGCCGCTACGCTATTATTCAGGGTGCCGCCGTCGTGATTGGCAACGGCACGGTCTCGGTCGACGGCGAACAGATTTACACAGTGAGCGACGCGCGCGTCGGAGTGTTTCCCGGCATTCGCTACGACGACTATCCGGCGCGCTCCGCCAACGCAACGGGAGGCCTGCTGAACCGATGACCGCAAAGCTCACACCAGAACAGGTGCTGGCGCTCGTGCCCCAGCAGAAGCCGTTTCGTTTCCTCGACGAAATCGTCGAGCTGGACGAACAGCGCATTGTTGGCCGCTACCGGTTTCGGGAAGACGAGTTCTTCTACGCCGGGCATTTCCCGGGTGACCCGGTAACGCCAGGCGTGATCCTGACGGAGGCCATGGCGCAGACCGGCGTTGTTGCCCTTGGCCTTTATCTCACCAGCCTGGCGGTGGACGCCGCGGAACTGCCACAGTGGACGACGTTTTTCAGTGACTGCCAGGTGGAGTTTTTAAAGCCGGTGCTGCCGGGCGAGGTGGTTACGATCACCGGAGAGAAAGTGTTTTTTCGCCGCATGAAGCTCAAGTGCAACGTGCGGCTGCATGTATCAACTGGAGAGCTGGCGGCCGAGGGCCAGCTTGCCGGCATGGGAGTAAAACGTTGAGCCGCAGGGTAGTTGTCACGGGCATGGGCGTGCTTGCCCCGAATGCCCACGGTCTGGATGCGTTCGAGCAGGCATTGCGAGACGGTGTCAGCGGCATTCGCTTTATCGAGGCGATGGCCGAAAACAAGTTTGCCTGCCATGTTGCAGGCGCTCCGCAGGGCGTGGACGAGCTGAAAGAGCAGTACCTGTCAGCAGAAGACCTCATGGCGATGAACCAGTCCATGATCTTCACCGCGATTGCAGGGCTCGACTGCTGGCGCGACGCGGGGCTGCCCGAGCCTGGGATTGCTTCGCCGGTCGACTGGGACACCGGCGCGATCATCGGCACCGGCATCGGCGGCATGGACACCATCGCCGAAAAGCTCATTCCCAGGGTTAACGCGGGCAAGGTGCGGCGCCTCGGCAGTACGCTCGTCGAACAGGTCATGTCCAGCTCGGTGTCCGCGAAGCTCGGCGGCCTGCTAGGACTCGGCGGCCAGGTCACGACCAACAGCAGCGCCTGCACGACCGGCACTGAAGCGGTGGTGGATGCGTGGATCAACATTCGCGAGGGCCGGGCCAAGCGCATGATGGCCGGCGGTACGGAAGCGGCCAGCCACTACATCTGGTCCGGCTTCGACGCCATGCGCGTGCTGAACCGCGGCAGTAACGATGCGCCCGAGAAGGCAAGTCGCCCCATGAGCGCGTCCGCCGGCGGCTTCATCCCCGGCTCCGGCGCCGGTTTCCTGATGCTCGAAGAGTTGAACAGCGCGGTGGCGCGCGGTGCACGCATCTACGCAGAGGTTGCCGGCGGTAACGTGAACAGCGGCGGCCACCGCGGTGGCGGCTCGATGACCGCACCCAACCCGGAGGGCGTCGTGCGCTGCGTGCAGGCAGCGCTGCGCACCGCCGGCCTCGGCGGCCACGAGGTGGACGCCGTCAACGGTCACCTGACGGCGACCTTTGCCGACCCGAAGGAAATCGCAAACTGGCAGAAGGCGCTCGGCGTGCCTGCCGACGAGTTTCCGCTCATCAACTCAACCAAGTCGATGGTAGGCCACGGCCTCGGTGCTGCCGGCGGCATCGAATGCGTCGCGACGGTGCTGCAGCTGCACCGGGAATTTATTCACGGATCACTCAACTGCGAAGACCTGCACCCGGAAATCGAACCGGTGGCAAGCTCGGTGATCCACGAGACGATGCCCTTTCACGGCGAAGTCATTGCGAAGTCGAGCTTTGGCTTTGGCGACGTGAATGGCTGCGTAATTTTCAAGAAATGGAGTGACTGACCGGCGATGCCGGTTCACAGCTCCAACAACAGGATCCACTAACGAGGTCCAATAACAGGAAAGCAATCACCATGAACGAAACTGAAGTTTATGAAAAAGTAGTCAAGGTCATTACGCCGTTTGCCAAAAACGCCGAAGCGCTCGAGAGCGTCAGCGCAGAGACGAGCATTCTCGATGACCTGCAGGTTAACTCCGCGCGCCTCGTGGACATCGTGCTGGAGTTTGAAGACGAGTTCGACATTGAAGTCGAGGACGAAGCCGCGGACAGCATCGTGACCGTGGGTGACGCCGTCAAACTCATCGTGCAGCAGACCAGCTAAGCCAACGCGACATGGGCTTCGGCGGCAAACTCGCGCTGGAGGTTCAGCGAACACTGTCATTTCTTTGCCTGGCAGTGTTCGGTCTGATCTGCTTTGCGACCTTTCGCCTTCGCTACCGCTACTCCGCGGTTGATCTCGACGAGGTCCGCGAGCGTTTTCGTGAGATACGCCGGCAGCACCCCGGGGCGATGCTGCTGTGTACGAACCACCTGACGCTCATCGACAGCATCGTGCAGGGCATCATGCTGTGCCCCTTGAGCACCTACCTCACGCGTCCTTCGGCGCTGGCGTGGAACCTGCCTGAGCGCAAGAACTTCAACCACGCGCTGACCTGGCGCCTGGCCTGTTACCTCGGCCGCTGCATTCCCGTGACCCGCGGCGGCAGCTCCGAGGAAAGCAAGCGCACGCAGGCCCGGATGCAACACGTGCTGAATCGCGGTGACATCATCTCGATCTTTCCCGAGGGCAAACGCAGCCGCAGCGGCTACGTCGACGACGAGGACTACTCGTACGCGACCGGCCACCTGCTGAAGCTCGTGCCTGATGCCACCGTGGTGTGCATCTATCTACGGGGCATCGACGCCGGCGGCTTTCGCGACTGGCCCGCGCAGGGCGAGCGGTTCTTCATGGACATTGAGGTTCTCGAACCCAGGACCGAAATGAAGGGTTTGCGGGCAGTCGCGAAAGCCGCCGGCGTCGATGCCCCGTAGATAGATGCACACCACGG
>JBCAXP010000347.1:0-5276 GCA_038533995.1 Pseudomonadota bacterium | reverse complement strand
AGTTCGTTCTGGCGGACGAACGGGACGTGGTGTTCCAGGCCTACCAGGACACGATGCGTCAATGCCTGAGACGCCTCACCCGTCAGGTAAGCGATCATGACGCTTTCCTGCGAGCTCAGGAATTGACGCATCGTGTCCTGGTAGGCCTGGAACACCACGTCCCGTTCGTCCGCCAGAACGAACTCATGCGACTCGTCGGTTGTACCATCCATCAACTGAGCCGGTATTTCTTTAGCAGTGGTAGACATTGCTTCGTTCTCCCATTTATTTCCCGTTTCCTTTTCCTCGGAAACTTGCGGTTCCAAAATTGTAGTCTTGGTCAGGGGTAGCGACGCATTTGCCGCTCTCCTGAGTGGTTCTCGTGCCGGTTCACCTGCCGGCCGGGCTGAGCTGCCGTTAAGCAGCCAGTAGTGGCGCGGCAGGTCTTCCTTGCTACCTCGCCCAGGACCACCCGGATCGGGGCGGTCCAGCTCGAGCACCTGGCAGTTACGCCCGGCACTCAAAGTCTTCAAAGCTAACGGGACGCCCTCCGCAACCAGGGCGCCAACGCAGCGCAAGAGCCCAAGCATCCCGCCTTCGCCGTCATCAACATGTACGGCCAGATGGGGCCTGTCGCCCAAAATGTCCACAATCGGGCTGCCGTGCTTGTTCCGGGGACCGAGGCCCAGGAAGATGCGCGCACCATCATCGTGCATGTTCCGGATTTGCTCGACGAAGCGGACCGGCTCAGCCATTTGCTGGCTGAAGGCCGCAAGTAGCTCGTCGCCGTCTTCCGGATACGGCTGCCCTGTTGCATTGCAATAAACAGGAATTTCCGGTGAATTGCAAATGCCGGCCGGTACTTCGCGGAACAGCTTGCGGGCGCTGGCCGCGGCCAACGGCGTATGAACGGCGATCGACGTCGGCAGCACTTTCTGCGGCAGATTGAGCGTTTCCAGCAGCGCGAGCACTGCTGAACGCACGCCCGACACTGTGCATTTGCCCGGCGCGGTGTGGCTTGCCACCCACACATCACCGACTGCGGAAGCGGCCTCGGCCACCTTCTCGTACTCGCATGCCACCTGGGCAAGCGCATAGTTGTCGGACGCCTCTGCCAGCGTTTCCCCGCGGGCCCGGGCAAGCCTGAACAAATCCTCGAGGCTGATGACGCCCGCTGCGTGCAGCGCCGCGTATTCACCGAAGCTGTGGCCAACCGCCATGTCGGGCTTTAGCCCGAAGCGCCTGAAAAGGCGCAACATGCCGGTCTGCACGGCGGCAAGGGCCGGCAGGCCATCCGGTGGAGACATCACTGCACTGGCAGCCGCCCTTTCACTGTCTTCGTAGTAACGACCGCGCGGAAACACCAGGTTACTGAGCGGACGGTCAAGCGTTGCATCGGCAACAGCGAGCGTTTCACCGAGTTCGCTAAAGGCCACGCCCACCTGGCGCAGCATGTCGGGGTACTGCGTGCCCTGCCCCGCGAACACGACCGCCACGCCGCCGTCCGCGCCGAGCGGATCGGCCGAATACCAGGCGTCCTCAGGGCACTGGGCCCCGGGATCCAGCACGTGAGCGGCCAGTGCCGACAACCGTGCCGGCAGTCCTGCCGTGTCCGTGGCTACCACGCAGGCCGTCAGCCCTTCCTCTGGCGCCTTGCACAGCAGTGTCCAGGACAGGTCGCGCAGCCTCGGCTCGCGGCTGGTAGCGAGCCAGCCCGCCGTAGCGCGCACGGACGCCGCCAACGCCGCTGCGTCGCCCGCGCGCCAGACCAGCAGTTCGCCGGGCCAGTGGCGGCGGCGCGCCGGTTTCAGTTCATCCAGGAAATCGCCCTGGTACTGCTCCATCGTCACGTGGAAGTTGGTGCCGCCAAAGCCGAACGCGCTGACGCTGGCGCGCCGCGGCGCACCCGGCGCCGTGATCCACGGCCTCGGCGCGGGCAGCAGTGACACGGGGCAATCGCTGCGCGAGATGCGTGCGTTGGGCCTTGTCACGTTCGCGTGGGGCGGCTGGACGCCGTGGTACACAGCCAGCGCTGTCTTCACCAGGCCTGCGATGCCCGCCGTGCCCTTCGTGTGGCCGATGAGCGTCTTCACGGAACCGATGACGGTCGAGTGCGGCTTCGCGCCGGCCTTTTCCAGCACCCGAACAACGGTTTCGAGCTCCGCCGTATCGCCAGCGACCGTGCCGGTGCCGTGAGCTTCGAACAGGCCCACGGTGGCTGGTGAGTAGCCAGCGTGGTCATAGGCGCGTTCCAGCGCCCTGATCTGCCCATCGGGATGTGGCGCGGTCATGCTGCGGGCACGGCCGTCGCTGGACCCGCCAACGCCCTTGATCACCGCGTAGATGCGATCGCCATCGCGCTCGGCGTCTGCGAGGCGCTTCATCGCAACCATCGCGATGCCTTCGGAAATTACAATACCGTCTGCGCTCTGGTCGAACGTGCTGCACTGGCCACGCGGCGAGAGCGCCTGGGTCTTGCTGAAGCACAGGTAGCCAAACGGGCCCTGCACCGTGTCGACGCCGCCGGCTATGGCCATGTCGCTGCGGCCGGACTCCAGCTCGGTCACGGCCTGGTACACCGCCGTCAGTGACGAGGCGCAGGCCGAGTCGACGGTGAAGTTCACGCCGCCGAAGTTGAAGCGATTGGCGGCCCGCCCGGCCGTCACATTAAGCAGAATGCCGGCGAAGCTGTCTTCGGTCCATTCCGGCAGACGCTCTGCGACGGCGTCCGGCAGGTGGCCTGCGTAGCGCGGCGTTTCCGCGCGCACTGCGTACTGCGAGCCGACGTCGCCCGTGCCGCCGGTGCAACCCATAACCACGGATACCCGCTCGCGGTCGAATTCGCGCTTGTCGTAGCCGGCGTCCTCAAGCGTTTGCCGCACAACCTCGAGAGCCATCAGCTGCATCGGGTCGATAGCCCGAATGGATTTTGGCGGCATGCCGAAACGCATCGGGTCGAAGGGCACGTCATCGAGAAAGCCGCCCCACCGTGAGTAGATCTGGTCCTCGGCGTGCCGGTCGTCGTTGAAGTACAGGCTCCAGTCCCAGCGATCCGCCGGAATCTCGCTGATGCCGTTCACCCGATCCAGCATGTTTTCCCAGAATTCAGCCGCATCGCCCGCCCGCGGGAGCTTGCAGCCAATGCCGACGATTGCGATATCGGCGGGCTTCCTGTGCAACCGGCGCTTGCGCTTGTCGAGGCCGCGGCGGCGCTTGCGCAGCGCTTTGATTACCGCGATGTCGGGCAGCGCAACGGAAGCCTCGCCATCCACGACAAAGCCGGTGTGCACGCCCAGTGACGCGAACGGAGCGAGCATCGCCGCCGCCTGCGCCGCGTCGCTTCCGGCGTAGCGCAGCAGCACCGTAAGGCGACCGGCCTTTGCGCCGTTTTCCAGACCGCGCTGAAGCGCTTTCAAGAGGGCGCTCCAGTTCGCGAGCGAGTCCGCTTCGCAGACGAAGTGGCTCACGCCCTGGCGCAGGCACATTTCCAGGAGCCCGGCCGAGTGCACGGGCAGGAACGCCGGCAGACCGTCGCTTCCGGCAGGCAGCGCCTGGTCAGGGCGTGCACCGCTTAGCACAACGAATCTGGCGCCAGCGGCACGGCAGGCACTTTGAAACTCAGCAACTGACGGGGCGCCATCCGCCGCGACCAGTTCGACGCCCCACGGGCGCTTCGACCAGGCCTTGGCTGCCGGCGCCAAGGCGTCGGCAACATCGCCGCCAATTGCGTCGAGCCGAATAATCGGCACGTCGCTGTCGTCGTCAAGCTGCGCACCGGATACGTCGGGCACCACCACCAGCCGGTCGACCTCGCCGGAGCCAAAGTGGCTGAGCAGCGCATCGAGATCGTCACGTAGCGCATCGCGGCAAGCGCTCAGCGCGCCGGCAACGTTGGCAAAGCGCCGGGCCCACGAAACTGCCCGCTCGTCCGCGCCATCGGTCTCAGGGGACTCGGCGAGCGCGCGCAGCTGAGCGTCATAGACCATGCCCGCGGCACCTGCAGCGAGGCACACCGCATGGGCAGACAAACCGAGATTGCCGGCGGCGTACACCGGCACAGGGCTGGCCTCGCACGCCGTTACCAGGGCCGAGCCAAGGGTCTGGTCGACGTCGCGAATTACCAGCCCGTCATAGGCCGCCACGCCGTCGCTTCCAGGCCACTCTTGTGCTTCCAGCAGCACCTTGCCACCACCCTTCCGGAATCGCGCCAGGCACTCGGCATCCGGCGCGCGTCCGGACCGCGGCACGGTGAGCCACTCCAGGCCAACCGTGCGATAGGTATCGATGAGCGTGTCGAGCGACAGCGCATCAGTCTCGGGCAGGCGCAGGCCAAAGGGATTGCGCCCCTGGGCCGCCAGCCTCGAGAGCGCATGGTCTACCGGGGCAGCATCATTAGCGTTGCCAGCATTGAAGATCCCAATGGCACCGGCGCGGCAGGCGGCAATGGCCAGCTCCGGGCCGGCCGTGTCCGCCGCGGTCATCACAAGCTGTCGAAAGGCCTTCTGGCTCATTGCGCGTCCCTGACTACAGCCGGGCCAGCGGCCGTGCTTGCCAGGCGTTGCAGGCGCGTGTGCGGCGGGCGGACGGCTCCGTGGCCGCGCATCTCGGGTGCGGGCCCGCGTCCTTTCTGAACGTCCGTAAGTCGGGCATTTGTTCTTTTCTGTTGTGTCAGTGGCCGGCAACGCATCAATGCTGCCTCTCCTTAGTACCTGGCGCGCCCGTCAGGGCGCAACGTTCCTTGTTCGCCACGATTCCCGTAGCATCGGCAAAGCGATGCAAGCACTATGCCAGACGGGCAAAGTCAGTGACTTAGCCCCTGTCACAATGCAATCGTATTCATAGTGTAAAGATTCCCGACGTCAAATGCACTGACCTGGTGCAGACCGTGGCAACGATTGTGCAACGCCGCAGCTGAAACCGTGACGCACGCACATCGCGTTCGAGCAGGCGCGTGCGATTCTGTGTGTTCTCCATCAAATCAAGCGTTTGTCATAAGAATGTCAGCTAAAATCGGGATTGACACGAGGCCGGAATGACCGGATCATTTCAGCCGGTGGAGATAAACCTTGCCGCATTCGAAGCGTGAGGGACCAGCGCTTTTAAGGCCCGCGGCACGGAGGATCGCTGGTGGGCCCCGCCCGCCGGAAGGCCGAAGGTGGCGCGAAATGCGCTCCTGTGAGATGCAAGGAAGAACCGTAACGTACCTACAACAAAGCACGGATAGTCATGACCAACACAACAAGCCTTACGAAAACCGAAATCGAACCCCGCGTAATTTCAGTTCTGAACGATGTCAC
>JBCAXP010000346.1:0-5289 GCA_038533995.1 Pseudomonadota bacterium | reverse complement strand
GCAACCTGCCCGGCGGCACGATCGACCTGGAAGGCGAAGAAGCCACCGACGGAATCATCATTGTGGATGTAGGCATCGAAGGCGAAGTCGACGCGGCTGCCATCGTCCATCTCGTAGGTGCCCTTGCCGAAGGACGCCGCCACCATTGTCGCTATGTTTTTCTCGACGCTTTCTTTCTCGCCGGCCATTGCCGCTTCCACCGGTGCGGCGTCGTCTGGCGTGCTGGCGCAGCCGCCGAGCAGCGCGCCTGTGAGCAGGGTGGCGAAGAGTTTGCGATTCCAGTTTTTCATTATGTCCATCTCGTTTCACTAAATCGGCCGGCTGCGCATTGTACGCCAATCCGAGGGCTGAATCAGCGCCCGTCCGCGGCCCTGCCATCGAGGTAATCGAGCCATGCCTGCGCGGCGCGGTAAACGACGCCTTCCTCGGCAGCCAGGGCAAAGGCTTTTCGGGCCTGGCGGGTGTCGCCGGCGCGGTATTGGGCCTCGCCGAGCATCAGCAGCGCCTCGCCGTTGCGCGGGCCCAGGCGGTTGCCGCGTCGGGCGCGCTCCAGCGACGCAACGGCCTGATCCCACTGCCGCTCGGCGAGTTGCAGCCGGGCCACGGCCAGCCAGGCGGTGCGATCCCTGGCGGTGCGCGCGGCTTCCACCAGCGGCGGGATTGCTTCGGCCGGCTGCCTCGCCGCCAGGCGGGCCTGTCCCAACAGCGTCCAGTGCTCCGTCGTCGGCTCGACAGTTTCGCGCGCCAGGAGCCCCTGGAGTAGCTCCGCCGCGTCCAGCGGTAAACCGGCAGCGAGGTAGGCGTTGACGAGGTTCAGCCAGTGCGCCGGGAGCGTGAGTAGCTGGCGGGTAGCGGCGGTTTCCAGCACGGCGGCGGCGCGCAGCGGGCGGTCGGCGGCGCGCAGGGTGCCCGCCAGTTGCAGCCAGTAATCGCGGTTTCCAGGGTACGAGGCGACAAGGCGCTCAAGGTCGCTCGCCGCCGCGGCGTAATCGCCGGACTGGTAGCTCGCAAAAACGAGCGCGCGCAGCCAGTCCTCGGGTACTGGATCGCGGGTGCGTGCGGCCAGCCGCAGCTGTCGTGCGCCCTCGGCCGGGTCGCCGGTTTCTACCAGCGCCAGGCCGTAAGCAAAGCGCGCGTTCGGGTCGATGTCCGGGCTTTCGTCGAGCATGGGCTTCAGCAGCGCAACGGTGTCCTCATGGCGTCCCGCCGAGGCGTAGAGCCGGGCGAGGTTGAGCGCCATCTGCTGCTGTGCCGGGCCGGCCAGCGCGTTGAGCGCCAGCGCTTCTTCGAGCTGGGCAATGGCACCGTCGACGTCGCTGGCGCCGACCGCATCGTGAGCGAGGCGACGCAGCAGCAGCGCGCGGCCATAGTCATTGCCCTCCATCGACTCCAGCAGCGCCGCAGGGTCGGCGGGCGTTGCCAGGTCGGCGCTGTCACGCAGCACCCGCATGCGGCTGCGGTACGGCCCGAACTCAGACATTCGCGACCTGGTGCGCAGGTCAGGCTCGTCGCCGGGCGGGGCAGACTGGGCAAGCGCATGCGCGCCTGGCAACGCGATCAGTGCGAGCATGACGACAGCGCGGCGCATCAGTCCTCCCAAATGTACAGCGGCTGGATGTCTTCGACGCGGAACTCGAAGAGCTGCGTCGCCTCACGATCTACAGGCTTGCCCTTTTCGGCGTACGGCACGTAGACCCACTTCTGCATGGCGTGCACGGCAGCGTCCTCGAAGACCCCGCGCGGGCTCGCGTCCAGCACACGCACGTCCTCCACGTACCCGTCTCCGCGAATCCGGAAGATCACCTCGACCCAGCCCTCCAGGCCAGCGTCAGCGGCGGAGCGCGGGTAACGCGGACGTGCGCTCGCCATGGGTACAAGATCCGCACCGGTAAAGCCGCTGTTGCCAGCGGCAAAGGCATCCGCGTCGGTGCCGGCGCTGACCACGCCTGAAAGTACGCTGCCAGTCTGGGGACGCCCCGCCAGCTGCGCGGGAACCGCCAGGCCGGGCAACTCGACCGTTGGCAGTGCCGGGGCCGCGATCGGCGCGGCTGTGCTCGGTAGCGACGCGGAGGGCGGCAGCGTCGTGGGTGAGGGCGGCTTGGGCAGCTGCTCGCTGATCGGCGGCGGTGGTGTTTCGTCACGCACAACGACTTCATCCAGCGGCAGGTTGGTGAGTTGGTCGCCGCCCGGTGTGACGGTGTTCCAGATCAGGCTGCGCATCAGCACGAACAGCGCAAGGCTGATGAGCACGGCGATGAAAAATGACGCAACCAGTCTCATGTCGCGTCCACGTGGCTGGCGGCGAAGGTTTCCAGCATCCGAACGCAGGCGGCGCTCAGGCTGCGCAGCAGCGCGAGCGCAAGCGCAAGTGGCACGGCGACGGCAAGGCCGAGCGCCGTGGTGGTGAGCGCACGCGAGATGCCGCCAGCCATGAGCGACGGATCGGAGCCGCCGTAAAGCCCGAGGGTCTGAAAGGTAACGATGAGCCCGGTCACGGTGCCAAGCAGACCAAGCAGCGGCGCCATGGCAACGAGCAGGCCAACGAGCGGCTGCCCGCGCTCCAGCCGGGCCACTTCGCGGCGCAGGCTGCGCTCCAGCGCACTTCCGTCCGAGGACTTCTCAGCAGCCTGCATCAGCCGTGCGAGCGGATTGGCTTTGCCAGGTTGCCCGGCAACGATGCGTTGCATCCTGCGCCTTGCGGTCATCAGTGCCGGTAGCTGAACCAGCACAATGCTGAAGCCCAGCGCGCCGAGCGCGGCGATCGTGATGCCAATGCCGCCGCTCGCACCGAGAATACGCTGCCAGTAGGCTGCCGCGCTGCCGCGCTGAGCGAGCAGCGCAGGCGAAGCGCCGCGCGAAGGATCAATCAGCGCAGCTACCAGGCCTGTCGCATCTGCCGGCGGAAGCGGGGCGCCGGGCGCCGCAAGCCGCACCGGGTCCGGCGCATTGAGCGCGTAGAAGCCGTCCGCGTTGTACGCAGCAAAGGCACCAACCTTCAGCAGTGCCTCGTCGCTGCCAGGCAGTGCCTCAAGGCGTCGCGAACCGGTGGCGGCTTCGAGCTCGCGGAGCAAGAACTGCCAGGTGTCCCTGAGCTCCGCACTGGTCAGCGGGCGCTTCGCGCTTGCGATAGCCGACAGTGCCCCATCCCTTTCCGCATTGGCGGCAACGATGCGCTCGCGCTGGCGAAGCGCATGCAGGTCCCCGGCAAACTGTCGGGCGGCGGCCATCAGGTCGTCAAGGTCGGCAGTGGCGGCTGCGAGCTCTGCGCGCGCTGCTTCCACTGCGTTGTTTGCCTCAGCGATGCCTGCGCGTAAACGCTCGTTGGCGCGCTGCCCGGCGCTGCGCTCCTGTTGCGCGACGCCAAGCTCAGCGGCCAGCGCGTCGCGCGCCTGCTGCATGGCGGCCACGCGTTCTGTGTCGCGCTGCGCACGATTGGCAGGCCCGCTGTTCGGCCATGCGTCTGCCGCGCTTGTGATCGACGGCCCGGCGAGGCCCGCGAGAGCGAGCAGCAGTGCGACTGCGGTTCGCTTCACGGTACCGCCACCGGCAGTTGCAGCACGGCGCCAGCGTCGCCATCGCGCGCCGCGAGCATCGCCGCCTGCAGCGCTGGCCGCTGCGCGTCGGGCAGCGCTTCCCACTGGTTCGCGGTCCTGTTCCAGAAACCGGCGGCGCTGCCGTCTGGCAGCAGGTAGTAAAACCCGGCACGTCCAACCTGCAGGGTATCGGCCAGCACCGCGCCGTCCGTCAGCGTAAGCCGCTCCCGGGCGATGCGAATGCGAAAGGCGTAGTCAAGTTCGGCGCGCCATGCGTTCATGATGCTGCGGTAGCGGCTCGCGAGCGGCAGGCTGGGGTTGTCGAGGTCGCGCCTCGCCTCGTCAAGACGCGTTTGGCGGCGAGGCAGATCGAACGGGATGTCGGACGCGATGAACCGCTCCAGCGCGTTCGTCATTTCCCGGAGCAGCGGCAGGATGTCCTGGCGCGTCTGCGCCGCCTGCGCCAACTGCCCTTCGAGCACAGCGCGCTCAGCGCTCAGTGCGGCAAGCGTATCTTCAAGCTGCGTGTTTTGCGCCGCGTAGGCATCGCCGGTGTCGGCAATGGTTGTAACCGAGTCGCTGAGTTGCCGCCGTTCGTCGTCCAGCCGCTCCACTTCGCTTTGACGCTGGCGCGCGGCTTCGAGCGTGGCCTGCACGGCATTGATCTGGTCCAACGGAGCCCCGGCGTTTGAGGGGGCGGAGGGTTGGGAATTCGTCTGGCCCCACAACGGTGAAAGCGCTGCAACGAACAGAACGACAGCTGAGAGCACCTGCGCCCGCATGCGCCCGCCGCTTACCAGTGATTCAGCATCAGCGCTTTGATGCCGGTCATTGGCAACCTGTCCGTTGCGAGGTCGCGGCGGCTGCCAATCGCGAGCGGCCCGGTGTCGGCAGACGGTGCATGCCGGCCGTGGCTGCCGCGCACCATGTCGGCATTGAGCGGAATCATGTCCATCAGCATGCGAAAGCCGAGCTTTTTCTGGGCAACTCGCAGGCCGGCCTTCAGCTTCGGAAAGCGAATCGCCGGGTCGACAAACATTTCGGCCGGGTCGTAGCCGGGCTTGCGGTGGATATCGACCGTTGGTGCAAAATCCGGCGCGCGCGTGTCGTCCAGCCAGTAGTAGTAACTGAACCAGCGATCAGCCTCGGCCACCGCGACAAGCTGGCCGCTGCGCGCATGATCAAGCTGCTCCGCGCGCAGCCGGTCTTCATCCAGCACGTGTTCAATGCCGTCGGTCCGCGCGAGCAGCGCGGCCACTTCCGCGACGTCCGACGGATCGCGCACGTAAACGTGGGCCACCTGGTGGTCGGCCACCGCAAAGGCACGCGACGCGCCGCAGTCCAGCAACTCCCAGCCAAGGGTTTCGCGTACGGCGATGTAGCCGTTGTCACGCAGTACACGGTTGATATGCACCGGCCCCGTAACGTCTGAGATGCCGTACTCCGACACCACCAGTACCTCAGCGCCGGCGCCGCGCACGTGGTCGATCAGCTCGCCTGCGACGGTATCGATGGCGGCAACGTCGTCCCGGATCGCCGGGTCCGATGGGCCAAGGCGCTGCAGGTTGTAGTCGAGATGCGGCAGGTACACGAGGCTCAAGGTGGGGCGGTGGTCGTCGAACACACGGCGCGCGCAGGCGGCGATCCATTTTGAAGATCGAATGTCGGCCGTCGGCCCCCAGAAGTTGAAGAACGGAAACGTGCCGAGTTCCTGCTGCAGCTTTGCTTGCAAGCAAAGCTGCAGCAGGAACTCGGC
>JBCAXP010000345.1:0-5291 GCA_038533995.1 Pseudomonadota bacterium | reverse complement strand
CGCGCCAGTACTCCTGGTGCACGATGTGGTGAAGTCTGCCAACTATTATCGAGACCAGGTCGGGTTTGCAGTCAACGGAATGTGGGGCGACCCGCCAAGCTTTTGCATTCTCGAACGAGACGGCTTTTGCGTCATGCTGAGCTGTGTTGACGATCGCACGGCCATCAGACCCCACTACAAGGTCGTGGACAAGATGTGGAATGTCTACTTTTGGGTCGATGATGCCAGGGCGATGTTCGAAGAACTGAAAGGGCGTGGGGCCACCATTGACTACGAACTGTGTGAGCAACCCTACGGGTGCCTGGAGTTTGGCATTCAGGACCTTGACGGCTACGACATTGGCTTTGGCCAGGACCTTGGCGTGGACTATGACGAATAGGCTGTGCCGATACTCCTGACTTACGAATTGTCAGACGGCGCCGTAATGCGCACCGTGCGAATGGCGTTGCCGCTCGTCTGGATGATCTCGACCGGATAGCCAGCCAGTTCCAGGCTTGTGCCTGGTTCGGGGATGGTCTCGAGCGTCTCGGTGATCAGGCCGTTGATGGTCTTGGGGCCGTCGGTGGGTAGCTGCCAGCGCATGGTTCGGTTAAGTGCTCGCACGTTGGCGCTGCCGTTCACGACGAAGCTGCCGTCGTCCTGCGGGTGCACGTCGCGGGTCGCGTAGGCCTGGGCGCTCTGCACTTCGCCGACGATTTCCGCGAGGATGTCCTGCAACGTCACCAGCCCCTGGATGTCGCCGTATTCATCGACAACCAGACCGTAGCGCGTGCGGTTCGACTGGAAGTGCAGCAACTGGTCATAGAGCGCTGTGCCCTCGGGAACGAAGTAGGGTTCTTCGGCCAGCTCGACCAGGGAGTCGACGTCGAGTTCGCCGCGCGCGAGATACGGCACGGCCTTGCGCAGGTGCAGAAGGCCTACGATCTTGTTGAGCCTGCCGTGAAATACGGGCATGCGGGTGAAGCGGCTGCTGCGAATCTGCGCGAGGATTTCGTCCCAGTCGTCGTCGAGGTCCAGGCCGATGACCTCGCTGCGCGGAATCATGACGTCTTCCACTGACACCTTTTCCAGATCGAGAATGCCGAGCAGCATGCCGCGGTGGCGACGGGGAATCAGCGCGCCTGCTTCGGCGACGGCCGTGCGCAGTTCCTCGCGGGTGAGGGCGGTGCCGTCGCCGACATCTTTCGTGAGGCCAAACAGGCGAAGCATCCCGTTCGCAATCTGGTTGATCAACCACACGAATGGGTACAGCGCGATAGACAGCGGGTAGTAAACAAACGCGGCGGGCAGGGCCACGGAATCGGCCTTCAACGCTGCCAGCGTTTTGGGTGCCACCTCGGCAAAGATCAGCACGACAAAGGTGAGAATGCCGGCCCCGATCGCCACTGCGGGTTCGCCACCAATGCGCTGCGCTATCACACTGGTCAGAGTCGTCGCGGCAATGTTGACAACATTGTTGCCGAGCAGGATCAGGCCAATCAGTCGGTCAGGCCGTGCCAGCAGTTTCTCGGCGAGTTGGGCGCCGCGATGGCCGGCACGCGCCTTCGTGCGCAGCCGGTAGCGATTGAGCGCCATCAGCGCCGTTTCGGTGCCGCTGAAAAACGCGGACATGACGAGCAGCACGCCCAGCGCGATGAAAAGCGGAGTCAGACTGTCGGGGTCGTTCAAGGTGGGGTTAGTTGCATCCCGTCAGCCCCACTGACGTTCAAGCACGACCTCGAGTATGACGCGGCTGCCGAAGTAGGCGAGCAGCAGGGTGGCAAAACCCCAAAGCGTGAGCTTGACCGCCTTGCGGCCGCGCCAGCCGAAGCGCCAGCGGCCGGCGAGCAGGGTGCCGAACACGACCAGTGAAAGCAGCGTTAGCGTGGTCTTGTGCACCAGGTGCTGGGCGAACAGGTTGTCAACGAAAATCATGCCGCTGAAGATCGACAGGGCAAGCGCCGCGACGCCGACGCCGATTGCGCCGAACAGCGCGGTGTCCATCGTCTCGAGCGGGGGCATCAGGCTTGGAAACGCGCCCGGCGTGCCGCTGCGTATGAGCCGGTCTTTCGCGCTCATGAGCACCGCGAGCACTGCCGCCACGCTCAGCATGGCGTACGCCACGACTGACAGCACAACGTGAGCGTAGAGATACCAGCGGTCGTAGCTGCCAGCGGCGCTGGCGCCTGCATCGCCGAGATTGCCGGCAAGCGCGAGCAGGCCAGCAATGACCAGCATGATGGCGGTAACCCCGCGCAGGCTGACGCGCCGCGAACTGAATAGTGCCGCGACCGCTATGACGGCGCCAATGAGGGACGCCGTAGTACCCAGGCTGATGCGGGTGCCGTCAGTCGGATCGATGGCCTGCCACAGGCTCACGGCATGCGCAGCGAGAGTCAGGCAGATGAGCCCGAGGGCCACAATCATGCGCCCGGCTTCCGTGCCTTCGATCCGTCGCGCAGCGCTCAGCATACTGAGGCCCGCGGCGGCGTAACCAACAAAAATTGTGACTTGAAACACAGATTTACGGGACAGGAGTCGGTAGCTTCCCAAGAAGCTGAAATCATCGCACATGCGGCACGCCAAGAGAAGCGCGGGCTCAGGTGCAATTGCAGGGCAGGCAGGCCCGACACCGGGACAAACTGGATGAGACTACGGGTGCTGGGATGCAGCGGCGGAATCGGCGCCGGCCTGAAGACCACGTCGACACTGATCGACGACGATCTGCTGATCGATGCAGGTACCGGCGTGGGCGACCTGTCGCTGGACCAGCTTGCCCGCATCCGGCACGTCTTTCTGACCCACTCTCACATCGACCACATTGCCAGCCTGCCGCTGATGCTGGATTCGGTCTACGACCAGCTCGTCGAAAACCCGCTCATGGTGCACGCACGCCACGAGACCATTGACGCCCTGCGCAAGCACCTTTTCAACGATGTGCTTTGGCCGGATTTCACCCGCATCCCGACGCCGGAGAACCCGGTAATTCAGTTCAGTCCGCTCGAGCCCGGCGAATCCGTGCAGGTGGGTGACCGCACCCTGCTTAGCGTGGACGTCAAGCACTCGGTTCCTGCCGTGGGTTACGTACTGCAGACAACAGACCGCACCGTTGGCTTTAGCGGTGACACCACAACGAACAAGACGCTCTGGCCGGTGCTTAACGCGTGCCAGCGCGTCGACGTGCTCGTCATCGAGGTCTCTTTTCCGAACAGCCTCGAGGAACTGGCCACCGCGGTGGGGCACTACTGTCCCAAGACCCTG
Source organism: Pseudomonadota bacterium (assembly GCA_038533995.1). Classification (GTDB taxonomy): domain Bacteria; phylum Pseudomonadota; class Gammaproteobacteria; order Steroidobacterales; family JBCAXP01; genus JBCAXP01. The sequence continues at coordinate 2,051 of JBCAXP010000345.1, read as the reverse complement.
GCTGAAGACCTTGAGCGGCTGGAGCATCAGCCGGACATCTGGCTGACCGCGATGAAGCCGGGTGAGGAACACCGCATCTACAAGGAATTGTTCGACGCCGTGCCTGATCGCCGGGTCCGCTGGCTGACGTCGGGCGACTATTTTGAACTGTAGGGCGAGTTATAGAGTTCGAGTTATAATCCTGCGCTGATTTGCCCTTGCTGTGGCCTTCGGCCGCGCACGCGGCCACATGAGAAGGTCACGGAGACCCCAGCGCAATGTTCGACAATCTCTCCCAACGGCTGACAGACGCCGTTGACAGCCTGCGCGGCCGCGGCAGGCTCACCGAAGCCAACATCAAGGACACGCTGCGCCAGGTGCGCATGGCGCTGCTTGAGGCTGACGTTGCGCTGCCGGTCGTCAAGGATTTCATCGCGTCGATTCGTGAACGGGCGGTCGGCGAGGAAGTCATCAAGAGCCTGACTCCGGGCCAGGCACTGATCAAGCTGGTGCACGACCAGCTCATAGCCACCATGGGTCAGGCCAACGAGGCGCTGGACCTTCGCACCCAGCCGCCAGCGGTAGTGCTGATGGCGGGCCTGCAGGGTGCGGGTAAAACCACCACTGCCGCCAAGCTCGCGCACCGGCTGATCACCAAAGAAAAGAAAAAGGTGTTGCTCGCCAGTGCCGACGTGTACCGGCCCGCGGCCATCCTGCAGCTGCAGACGCTGGCGGGCCAGGTCGGCGCGGAATTCGAGCCGTCGTCGGAAGGTGAGAAGCCTGTCGACATTGCAAAGCGCGCGGTCGAAGCGGGCCGTCGTGCGGTGTGTGATGTCGTAATCGTCGATACTGCCGGCCGACTGCATATCGACGACAGCATGATGGACGAGATCCGCGCGGTGCATAAAGCCGCCGGGCCCGTTGAGACGCTGTTCGTGGTCGACAGCATGACCGGCCAGGACGCGGTAAACGCGGCGCAGGCCTTCAACGACGCGCTGCCGCTCACCGGCGTGGTGCTCACGAAGGCCGACGGTGACGCACGCGGCGGCGCGGCCCTGTCGGTGCGCAAGATCACCGGCAAACCCATCAAGTTCATCGGCACGGGCGAGAAAATCGACGCGCTGGATGCCTTTCACCCCGAGCGCATCGCCTCGCGCATCCTCGGCATGGGCGACGTGGTCAGCCTCGTCGAGGAAGTCCAGGAAAAGGTCGACCGCAAGAAGGCCGACAAGCTCGCGAAGAAGGTGCGCAAGGGCAAGGGCTTTGACCTGTCCGACATGAAGGACCAGTACGAGCAGATGCTCGACATGGGTGGCCTGTCTGCTCTCATGGACAAGCTGCCGGGCGCCGGCAAGCTGCCCCAGGCCGCGATGGCAAAGATGGATGACAGCCAGCTGCGCCGCCAGATAGCGCTCATCAACTCCATGACCCCGCACGAGCGGCGTTTTCCCAAGGTGATTAACGGCTCCCGCAAGCGCCGCATCGCCAACGGCGCCGGCCAGCAGGTGCAGGATCTCAACCGGTTGCTCAAGCAGCATCTGCAGATGCAGAAGATGATGAAGAAGTTCAGCCGCGGGGGCATGAAGAACATGCTGCGGGGCATGCAGGGGCAGCTGCCACCGGGCTTCGGACGCTAGGACCGCGACCCTCGTAGATCGCTGTGCCGGGCGTGGGAGCCCGGTTTCTGTCTTACCGGTGTGATTTGCATTGTTTTTTTGGTGGGGATTGCCGTAAAATGCCGGGTCCGCTCCGGGCCGAGCGCGTTTTTGCGTGGCCGCGGGTAGCGCAAGTTATTGAAGATCACTCAATTTTTTAGGGATTCACCACAAGATGGTAAGCATTCGTTTGTCCAGGGGCGGCGCCAAAAAGAAGCCGTTCTACCACATCGTCGTCACCGACAGCCGTAACCGGCGCGACGGCCGTTACATCGAGCGACTGGGTTTTTTCAACCCGGTGGCCGTGGGTAAGGCAGAAGAGCTGCGGCTCGACCTGGAACGCGCGGAATACTGGATCGGGCAAGGCGCCCAGCCCAGCCCGCGTGTTACCAAGCTGATGAAAACACTGAAGAAGCA
>JBCAXP010000344.1:0-5300 GCA_038533995.1 Pseudomonadota bacterium | reverse complement strand
TCTTCCAATGGTCGGCCAGCGCGATGCCGGCGCTGTCCCGCAACAGGAAAGGCATCGCGCTGGCCGACCATTGGAAGATGTACATCGCCGTCGTTGTGCTGTCGCTGCCCGGAACCGTCGGACTCATACTTTTCGTCGAGCGCCACCCCGCCGGCTATCTCGGCACGCCGGTATCGGTGGCATTGCTCGCCGTGTCCTTCGCTGGCCTTGCGCTGGCCGGCCCGAGTGCAGCGGTCGTGGGTGGTGTGCTGGTGCTGTTCTTTGCCGCGTTCAACTTCCTGGAGGCGCGGCTGCCAGCGTTGATCAGCCGCTTCGCGCCCGACGAGCGTCGTGGCGCGGCGCTGGGGGTTTACGCGAGCGCCCAGTTCACGGGGGCCTTCGCCGGCGGTGCCGTCGGTGGTGCGCTGCTCGGCGTCGCCGGCCCGGAGGGCGTGTTCGTTGCGTGCGCCTCTGGCGGCACCGTATGGGCTGCCCTAATGGCGCAAATCTACCTGACAAAGCCGGAATTTAGAACGTGAATTCTGCCCGGGCAGGGCATACAATGAGGCCCTGATCAGCGCAGCCATCGCGCGCTGCGCCCCGGTCCGGGCTCTCATATCAATCAAGGGGTTGTCATGTCTCGCGGTATCAACAAAGTCATCCTGGTCGGCAACCTCGGGGCAGACCCTGAAACGCGCTACATGCCAAGCGGCGGCGCGGTCACCAACATTCGCATCGCGACCAGCGAGTCCTGGAAAGACAAGCAGACGGGCGACCAGCAGGAGCGCACGGAGTGGCATAGCATCGCTTTCTTCGGCCGCCTCGCAGAGATTGCCGGCGAGTATCTGCGCAAGGGCTCGCAGGTGTACGTGGAAGGGAAACTGCGCACGCGCAAATGGCAGGACCGGGACGGCAATGACCGCTACACCACGGAAGTGGTTGCCAATGAGATGCAAATGCTCGGCAGCCGCGGGGGCATGGGTGGTCAGCAAACGTATGACAACCCGCGCCCGGCGCGGCAGGAAAGCGGCGGCGGTGAGTCCAGCCAGGCCGCGCCTGGCCCGTCCGGTGGTGGCGAGTTCGACGACGACATTCCCTTTTGATGTCGGGTTTCGTGGTGCTCCGGAAGCCCGCGGGCGCGTTATTGAGCGGCCTACGTGGCCTCGGCCTGCTGGCAGTGGCCGCAACGCTTAGTGCGTGTGCGGGCGGCGGCGTCATGGAGCCGCTGCCTGGCGAGCCTTTCCTTCTTGCCGAGCGCGAGGTCCAGGAGTTTGAAACGGCGGGCTTCTCGGTGAAGTTTCACGGCGTCATTGCCGATTCCCGCTGTCCCAGCGACACGCGCTGCTCATGGGGAGGCAACGCCGAGATCCGGCTGTTGGTAGAAACGCTCGACGGCAGGCGCGCGTCCACCGTCACGCTGCATACGGCGGCCGACGAGCAGCATGCCACCGAGCGGTGCGTTTTCGACCATACGGTGCGGCTGCTGCGGCTTGACCCGGAACGGGTATCGAGTGGCTCGGCGTTGTTGAATGACTACGCGGTAACGCTCACGCTTACCGAAGGATGTGCGACCAGCGCGAGCAAGGGTGCGACCGGCTTTAATCCTGGGTAGCGTAGTCGGCCGCGACGATCTCGTAGCGGCGCATCTTTTCCACCAGGGTAGTGCGCTGCATCTGCAGCAGCTTCGCGGCCCTCGCGATGACTCCATTGCTGCGTGCCAGCGCCTGCTCGATCAGGTTGCGCTCAACCTGCGTCAGGAAGTTCTTGAGGTCCACGCCTTCCATTTGCAGCGCCGCTGCCTGATCGGTGCCGCTGTCGGTGGTGGCCTTCGGTGTAGCAGCAGGGCTGTCGGTAACGGCCGCCGGTTTCTCGCGGCCGGCCGCGGGGCCGAGTGGAAGGTCCGCTGCCGTGACCGGGCGGTCAGGGAATGACACCGCGAGGCGTTCCATCACGTTTGACAGTTCGCGGATGTTGCCGGGCCAGTGATACTGCGTCAGGGCATCGAGGGCGTCGTCTGCCAGCGATACCTCGACGCCGTAGCGTCGGGCGTTGGCGGCGCGAAACTCCTCGACGAGTGCGGGAATGTCCTTGCGCCGTTCGCGCAGCGGCGGCATTTCCACGGGGAAAACGTTGAGTCGATAGTAGAGGTCTTCGCGGAAGCGGTTGGCCTCGACCTCGTCGGGCAGAGTGCGATTGGTGGCCGCAATAATGCGTACGTCGATTGGCACCGATCGTGAGCTTCCGACGGGCTCAACACGGCGCTCCTGCAGCACGCGAAGCAGCTTCACCTGCAAGTCCAGCGGCATGTCGCCTACTTCGTCCAGGAACAGGGTGCCACCGTCCGCCTGCACGAACTTGCCCTTGCGGTTTTGCAGTGCGCCGGTGAAGGCTCCCTTCACGTGGCCGAACAGTTCGCTTTCAATGAGTTCTGCCGGAATGGCGCCGCAGTTGACGGCGACGAACGGACCGCTCGCGCGATTGGACAGGCTGTGAATCTGGCAGGCGGCGACTTCCTTGCCGGTGCCCGACTCGCCCGTGATGATTACCGTGGCATCGGAGGTCGACACCTGGTTGAGCAGCGTGCGTACGTCCTCGATGGCGTCGCTGACGCCCGTGAGTCGTGGCCCTTGCTCGCCGCTCCCACTGTCTGCCCAGGTCGATTCGATGGCCCTGAGAGTTCTTGAAATGTCCGCTTTTGACGGCGGCCACGGAAGGGCGAGAGGGTCGTTGCTGCTTTGCTCCACGTCAGGTACACCTGCCACGTTAACGATGGCCGCGGCGCGGGAGGACAGTGTCGCCTTAAGGCTGTCACGTTCAACGTCGCTGAGTGACTGCCCCAGCACGACGGCACTTAGCGGCTCGTCAGCGCCGGCACCGCTCTGCACCGAATCCGGGGTCGCGATGGACGGCGCGGGCCAGTTACCCGCGGCCAGCAGATCTCGCAGCCGCTCCGCGCTATCACGGTCCTTGTCCAGAATTACAATTCGCGCCTTGGACATCGTGTGAATCCAGTTCCTTGTTCGTACTGTCAGATGTTTGGCGGCGTACCGGCCGGGGCTACCGGGTCGCCTGTGAACGTACGATAGGAGAAGCGTCAAGCATCTGACAGTACGCAGTCCACAGTTTGCGTACGTAATGCTATTCGAAATATTCGGTTGAGGCAATTAAAGCGCGAAAATCGATGGAATCGCTACGATTCTTGGGCCTCTGGTTCGGCCGTGAGCAACATCGCTTCCAGCTCCTGCGCAAACTCCATAACCCGCAGCGGCTTGCGGAATACCCGGCAAATGCCGGCGTCGGCAATATCGGCGTCGGAGTGGCTCGCGTTGACGCCCGTGCATAGAACGACCGGGATGCCGGGCCGGGCAGCCCTCACGTGCCGCGCCAGCGCGAGGCCGTCGAGCCCGGGCATGAAGCGGTCGGTGACAACGGCATCGAAGGACTCCGGAGCTGAGGTGAACAGGTCGCGGGCGGCAATGCCATCGGTTTCCGCCGTGACCCGAAAGTTTCGGGTCTCGAGCACCTGCTTCATCAGCGATGCCAGCGATTGCTGGTCATCGACGAGAAGCACGTGGGGCTTGCGTTCGGCAGTCGGTGCGGGCAGTTTTCCGGGCGAGGCGGGCGCCCTGGCCGTTTCCACTTCGGCGGGCAGCACCAGGCAAAACTCCGAGCCGATGCCGGGCTCGCTCGTCACCAGCACGTGCCCTTCATTGTTGTGAACGAAGCCATGCACGCCCGACAGGCCAAGGCCCGTACCGCGGCCCACTTCCTTGGTGGTGAAAAACGGTTCGAACAGCCGGTCCATGACTTCCGGCGCGATGCCTGTGCCGGTATCCGCCACGAAAATCGCGACGCCGTCTCCGCCAATCGGTTTGCGGCAGCTGCTACAGGTCGCAACCGCTGCAGAGAAGCGCCTGGCACCGAGCGTAATCGTTCCGCGGGATCCCAGGGCATCGCGCGCGTTGACGGCGAGACTGATCACCGCCTGCTCGAACTGCGCAACGTCCACGACCAGCCGGGGCAGGTTCTGGCTGATCTCCGTGCGCGCGATGATGCCGTCCGGCAGCAGTGACGGCATCAGGTCGGCGACGCGGCCAAGTACCTCGCTGACGCTGACAGACTCCGGGTTGCTGCGGCCACGCCGGCTGAAAGTCAGCATCTGCTGAATCAACAGGGTGGCGCGTTTGCCAGCCGTTTCAATTTCGCTCAGGTATCCACTGAGCTTTTCGTCCTCGCGCACCGGGCCCTGCATGCGCGCCAGCGAGGTATAGCCCATGATGCTGCCGAGAATGTTGTTGAAGTCGTGTGCCACGCCCTGCGTGAGCTGGCCGATCGCTTCCATTCTCTGTGCCTGGCTGAATTGCCTTTCGAGGTTTTGCTGCTGTAGCTGCCTGTCGGTTTCCGCCGTGCTTTCCCTGGCTACGAGCAGCACCTGGGGGTCCTCGCCACCGACAAGTTGCAACACGTGGATATCGCAGCTTGTGGTTTCGCCCGACTCCTTTCGAAGAACGGTGGTCCGATGAACGGGGCCGCCGACGGTGGCGGCGGCAAGGGCGCCGTCGAGTGTTTCGGCGTCGAACAGTTCGAGCTCGCCGAGGCGCCGCCCGCGCCACGCTTCGCGCTCATTGCCGGTCAGGGTTTCGAAGGCGGGATTTGCCGCGAGCACGGTGCCGTCGGGGAGTATCAGGCAGACTGCGTCCGGCACGCCCTGCATAACGAGACGAAACCTGTCCTGGGCAAGCTGACGGTCTGCTACCGCGCGTGACTCGCTCAAGGCCGCGGAGCATGCCGGCAGCAGCAGCCGCAACAGTGCAGCGGCGGCGTCTGGCGCCGCTGCGTCCGTGAGTTGCCACTCGGCGGCCAGAACAACTTCGCCGCCATCCGCGCCGGGGCGGCGCACGGCAACGATTCTGTTCGTGCTCGACAGCGTTTTTGGCGTGCCCTGCTGCTGTTCCCGCACGATGGTTCCGACGCTGGCATCATGGCCGCCCAGCGAACGCAGTTGCTTCGAGAGCATCGCGTCCGGCAGTGAGGCCTGGTCGCGGGCATGCCGGTAGCTTCGCCGGAAAAGGGAAGAGTTTGCGGCGCGAACGTACAGCGCCGTGTCCGACGCGTCGAGGTACTCCGCGGCTTCACGCAGTATTCGGTTGATGCGCGCTTCCAGCGGCAACGTCGAGCGGCTGTCGAGCTGTTCGTTTGCTGTGGCTACGAGGCCGACGGCGCGCCGTGCGAACTGCCGTTGTCGTGCCAGTTCGAGGAGCACAGCGCTGACGAGTAGTACGGCCGTAGCAGCCACAGGCAAGGCGATCACGATTGCCCTG
>JBCAXP010000343.1:0-5325 GCA_038533995.1 Pseudomonadota bacterium | reverse complement strand
CGTTCGCGAGGTGAAAGCCGCAATCGACCAGCCTGTGACGGTCGCCGAAAACTATGAATGGTGGATCGCCGAGGGCCAGCCGCTCGCCGCGGAGCTGGACTACGTCGGGGTGCACACCTATCCCGCCTGGGAAGACAAGCCGATTGATGAAGGCTTGAGCTACACGATCGAAAATATGAATCGCGTGCACGGCGCATTGCCGGAGTCTAACCTCGCGATCCTCGAGGCGGGCTGGGCCACAACGGCATCGGAGTTTGGGGAGCGGGCGAGCGAGGAAAACCAGGCGCGCTACTACAGGGAGCTCGAGGGCTGGGCCACAAAGGCCAACGTCACTATCTTCTTTTTCGAGGCGTTTGATGAGCCCTGGAAAGGCAACCCGGATAATCCGGCCGGCGCTGAGAAGCACTGGGGCTTATTCTTTGTTGATCGCACGCCCAAAGCGTATTTCCGCGAAGACTGATCACCACAGGGGTCGCCACCCGTGAATAAACCGGCACGAACTCCGCTGCGTGGTCTCCGGACCTTCTGCCTTGCGGCGCGCTACGCGAGCTTTCGTGCGGCAGCGGAAGCGCTATTCGTCACGCCCTCGGCCGTTAGCCACCAGATCAAGACGCTGGAGTCACAGCTCGAGATCACGCTGTTTCGACGCCGCGGCGGCGAGGTCTCGCTAACGGAAGCCGGCCAGTCCCTTTACGAAGAGCTCGCACCGCTGATTGATGCGGTCGATGATGTGGTCTCGCGATACGAGAGCGGTGCTGCGGCACAGGAAACCGTGCGGGTCTCTGTTCAGCCATTTTTTGCGAGTGAGTATTTCGTACCCCGGCTGAAGGACTTCACGGCGCACCATCCCGAGATCGATATTCGGGTGGGCACGAGCGACGAGGCTTCCGAGAAGCATCCCGCTGACGCCGACTTATCCGTGCGGTTGTTTAGCACGCCCCCTGTGGGCTACGAGCATGAACGCCTCTTCCCGTTGCGACTCGTGCCCGCTGGTGCGCCTGACTTCAAAGCCAGCCTCAAGGTGTCCAAGCGCCGCATCACGAGTGACTTTCCGCTGATCGTTCACGAGACCTTGTCCAAGGCATGGCCGCAGTGGTCCGAATCGGCAAACATCGCTTTGCCGACTTCGCGCCAGTCAACGCAGTTCGATTCGATGATCGCGGTCGTGCGCGCCGCGCAGCGTGGTTTGGGCGCTGCCCTCGTGCCCATGCCCATGGGTGAGCTCTGGTTCGAAGAGGGCAGCCTCGTGCGCCTGTTTCGAGAAGAGCTGCTGATGCCGAGCGCCTACTACCTGGTTTGGAAGTCGGGTGCAGGAGAGCGCCGCGGCGTTCGTTTGCTGCGTGACTGGGTCCTCGAAACGTTCCGCGAGTCCGTTGAGAAAAACTCAAGTCCGGGCTGAAAACGTCTCGTTTGTGATCGCTATGAGGCGCCCATACTGTGACGGCGTGGGAGAGGAACCCCCCTCCGATCCCGCCAAAACAGGAGGACCCTGATCATGGCAACGCAACGTAAAGCCAAGCGCGATCCGTATGCTTTCAGCCTCCGCGGCCATTCCGTGATGGCGTCGTTCATGGCGCCCGTCATTGTGGCTGATGACCGGTTGAAAGCAGCTCCGAAGCCCCCCGTAGTGAGTCGTCCCGAGCCCCGGGCCGACTGGCAACCCGCGGAGCAGCCTGGCTGCTAACCCCCTGGCGCCGCCCGGCGTCGCGCACCAGCGCGTCCAATTTTCGTCCAACCCCCTCCCGAGAAGGCGAAAATTGACAACGCTGTCATCGTTTGTTAAACCATCCCCCAGTCGAGGTGGGTGGCCGCAGGGGGCGGCTGACACATCCATCGGCGGGGGGACAGAACATGACAACGGCAAAGGGCGCGCTGGTGCGTCCATTCGCGGTGCTTTTCGTGTCGGCTACGCTGGCTGCCTGTGGCAGTGATCGGGCCGAAGAGCTCGGAGACGTCAATATCGCCCCACCGGGCGCTGTACCTGTACAGACGAACGTCAATAGCACGAACCCCACGCTCACCGTCGCATTGAACGAAGAGGTCGACCCAGGCGAAAGCCTGACCCTCGTGTTCAGCGATGAATTCGACGGGACGACATTCGACACGTCGAAATGGTTCTTCGAAACGGGCGACGGCACCGAAGCCGGCATCCCAGGTTGGGGCAACAACGAGCTGCAGTACTACCTGCCAGACAGCGCGCAGCTCGAAGGCGGCATGCTCAAGATCACGGCGCGCGAAGAAGAGCTCGTGGCGCCCGCGGGCCAAAACACGGGCATCTTCAACTACACCTCGGCACGCATTAACACGCGGGACCGTTTCGCATTCCGCTATGGGCGCATCGAGGCGCGCATGAAGCTGCCTGCTGGCCAGGGCCTCTGGCCTGCGTTCTGGCTGCTGTCCCAGGACAGCCCCTACGGCACCTGGGCCGCCAGTGGCGAAATCGACGTCATGGAAGCGGTCAATTTAGGCGGCGTTGGCGGCAACAATGTCTTCGGCACCATCCACTACGGCGCAGAATTCCCGGGCAACCAGTTCACCTCTGTTGATTACACGGTGCCCTCAAGTGTCACGGACGAATTCCACGTCTACGCCACCGAATGGGACGCCAACGAAATGCGTTGGTATGTCGACGACGTGCTCTACGCCGTTCAGAACAACTGGTTCTCGACCAACGGGCCCTTCCCGGCGCCGTTCGATCACCAGTTTTACATCATTTTCAATCTGGCCGTGGGCGGCAACCTTCCGGGTTCGCCGAACGCGACCACCGCGTTCCCAGCGACGATGGAAGTTGACTGGGTACGCGTGTATTCGGGGGAACCCTAGACCGCCTTAGGGACAGGTGGTCAGGGTAAACGCGCGAAGACGCGCTTCACCGACGGCACGGCGCCGTCGCCAGGCAACATGCCTGCATAACAAATAGAACGACATCGGCAAGCGTGCGCTTGTCGGGATTCGATCCGCGAGATTACTGATATGCACTCAGACTCCTTCATGCGCCCGGTGCGCGCTCTTGGCGCCTTCGTCTTTTCTGCAGCCCTCGCCGGCTGCTTCGGAACGGGTGACGGTCCTGAACCGATTGCAGGCACGCCAGCGCCACCGCCGCCACCTTCACTGTGTGACCCGGCAACGGCGCAAGGGGATGGCGCACCATTCCCGGTGTTCTTTGAGAACCTCGCGGGCAGCTATGACTTCGGCATGGACGCGGGCTTTGGCGGCGGCGCCACGGTCGTGGTTGAGAACCCCGTCTGCAGCGCGGAGAACCCGACGCCGCAGGTTGCGCGCTACCAGAAATTTGCGGCCGAACCGTTTGGCGGCAGCACGTTCCAGCTCGGCACGAACGTCGACTTCACGCCAGGTGAGGTCTTTACGGTCAGCGTCTGGTCGCAACGCGCCGTGCCGTTCACGTTCAAGTTCGAAGATGCCATTTCGGGTGATCCGGCGCTGGGTATCGAGCGCGTCGAGTCGCATAGCGGCAGCGCCGAGTGGGAAACGCTGTGTTTCGACTTCTCGGGCGCAACCGCTGGTTTCACGACGAGCTCCATCACGTTGATTTTCGACAACGGTGTCATCGGCGACGCAGACAACGATCCCGATAACTGGACCTTCTACCTCGACGCGATTGAGCAGGTTGACTCCTGTCCCGGTGCGCCGACCACGACGCTACCCGTCGACTTTGAAGACGATCCGGCCACCTATCAGTTCGCAAACTTCGCGGGTGGCGAAGCTGATGTGATTGCCAACCCCGATCAGACGGGCAGCAATACGACGGCCCAGACCGCACGCATGCGTAAGTTCGCTGATCAGGTCTTTGGTGGCACGACGCTGTCCCTGGCCGGTAACGTCGACTTCACGCAGGGCACGGCGTTCACGATGCAGGTCTGGTCGCCGCGGGTCGTTCCTGTGCTTTTTAAGTATGAGGACGCCATCACGGGCGACCCGAATGCGGGGATTGAGGTCACGGAAAACCATCCAGGCGGCAGCGAGTGGCAGGAACTTTGCTTCGACTTTGGTGCTTCTGCCAACGGCTTCACGAGCAACGCCATCACCTTCATCTTCGATGGCGCCGTTGTCGGCGATGCCGAAAATGATCCGACCAACTGGACGTTCTACTTTGACGAGATTCAGCAGGTCGCCGACTGCTCGGGCGGTGGTGGCACGCCACCGGCGGCCTTCGCTGCTGTAACGTTTGACGATCCTGCAGTCACCTACGCGCTGCGTGGTTTTGGTGGTGCGGAAGATTCGACTGTCGTTGCTGACCCTGATGATGCCGGCAACAGCGTCGCTCAGGTCAACCGTTCGGCGACTGCAGAGACGTTTGCTGGCACGGTCGTGTCGACGGGCCCCAACGAATCATTGGGCGCTATTCCGCTCGACGCATCGAACACCGAAATGACGTTGCGCGTACGGGCACCTGCTGCGGGTATCCCGGTTCGCCTCAAAATTGAGAACTCTGGTGACCCGGCCATCTCGGTCGAAACCGAAGTTTTGACCACTGTTGCCAATACGTGGGAGACACTGACCTTCGACTTCACGAGCGAAGTCTCAGGTACGGCCGCGTTCAACCCGGCCGCCACCTACGACAAGGCAGCCATCTTCTTTAACTTTGGCACGGACGGCGCGACCGCCGGTGCACAGACGTACTTCTTTGACGACCTCGATGTCGTTGGAACGACGCCGCCACCGCCGGCTGCGTTTGACCCGATTACGTTTGACGATTCCGCGATTACCTACGCCTTGCGCGGCTTCGGCGGCGCGGAAGACTCGACGGTGCAGGCTGATCCGGACGATGCGGGTAACAACGTCGTACAGGTGAACCGCTCGGCAGCCGCTGAGACGTTCGCTGGCACGGTGGTATCAACGGGCGCCAACGAGTCGGTGCCGGACATCCCGCTGGACGCGATGAACACGACGATGACGATGCGTGTGCGTTCGCCGGCGGCTGGGATTCCGGTTCGCTTCAAGATTGAGAACGCGGGCGATCCTGCGATCTCTGTCGAGACGGAGACGCTGACGACGGCGGCCGACACGTGGGAGACGCTGACGTTCGACTTCTCGAATGAAGTCTCGGGCACGGCGGCCTTCAACCCGGCGTCGACCTACAACAAGATCGCCATCTTCTTTAACTTCGGCACGGACGGTGCCACGGCGGGCGCGCAGACGTTCTACTTCGATGACATTGCCGTGGGCGGCAGCAGCGGCGGCGGTGGTGTCGGGCAGGCGTTGCTCGTCTGCTCGATATCATCGAACTGGAACGTCCAGGCGGTCGGATCGTTCGCCGCATCACCGGCCGTGCCGTTGTCGAAGATCACCGTCAAACCCGTGATC
>JBCAXP010000342.1:0-5374 GCA_038533995.1 Pseudomonadota bacterium | reverse complement strand
GAACACCGTGAGCACGTCGAGCACGCGCCGCGGGTAGACGCCCGGCCGGTAGATGCGCCGGAAGCTGTCGCGCGTGCTTTGCGCCACGTCCACCTCGGCCACGCGGAAACCGCGCCGCTGTGCGAGCACCGGCAGGAAGCGATGCTGGTCGCCGTACACCGGCACCTCGACCATCACCTGTCGCCGGAACGCCCGCGCGCCGCAGCCCAGGTCCCGAAAGCGCGACTCGGTCAGCGCGTTTGCAAAGAAATGAAACGCCTTCGTCTGGAACTGGTTGAGGCCGGAGTCGACGCGCGGCCAGCGCCGCGCAATGACCATATCGTTACCGTCCATGCCGGCCAGCAGCTTCGGTATCTCCGCTGGTTCCACCTGGTGGTACGCCGGCAGGTTCAGGATGAGCTCGCCCGAGGAATTTTCGAAGCCCGCGGTAATCGCGGTCGCCTCGCCGAACGACTTGGCGAGCTGGATGATCGTGATGTTCTCGCCGGTTGCCCTCAATGCTTCGAGCTCGGCGCGGCAGTCCGGAAACTCGCCGTCCAGTACGTAGATCACCTCGTACTGCTTGCCGGTGGTGTCGAGCGCGGAGCGATACGCCTGGTACAGCTCGGTAACTTCGTCGAAGCGCTCGCTAATCGGAATGATGACAGACAGGTCGATGGAGTGGCTCATGATGTCTTGGTGTTCCATGTCATGAAGTAGGGGGCGTATCCACGCCCTCGCTCTTGAGCGTCAGCGCGCTGAGGCGCGCAAGGTCAACGTTGCCGGTGCGAAAGACGAGTTCGCCGAGCAGGCCGCCGAGCAGCGCAAAGCCAGCGAGCGCTCCCAGCAAAAGCCCGGTGGCCGCGAGAGGCACCGGAAACGCCGAACCGTTTACGTACTGCACCACGCTGCCCACGAGGCAGCCGGCACTGATGAGCGCGGCCGGCAAACCGAGCATCGTGAACCACAGCAGCGGCCGTGCCGAGAACGACACGATGGTCTTGATCGTGAGCAGGTCCAGCAGCACCTTGTACACGCGGGACAGGCCATACTTCGACTCGCCGAACTGGCGCGCATGATGACGCACCTTGATCTGCGCAACCCGCGCCCCGGCCAGCGACGTCATCGCCGGAATGAAGCGATGCATCTCCGAATACAGCGGCACGCTCTTGATGAGGTCTGCCCGGTACGCCTTCAGCGAACAGCCGTTGTCCTTGATCGGCACGCCGGTCACCTTGCCGATAAGCCGGTTCGCAATCACCGACGGAATCTTGCGCGTGATGAGTTTGTCCTGGCGCTTGTGCCGCCAGCCCACAACGATGTCGTAGCCCTCGGCAATCTTCTCGAGAAAGTTTGGTATGTCGGCGGGGTCGTTCTGCAGGTCGCCGTCCATCGTGATCAGGGTGCGGCCCGATGCCAGGTCAATGCCGGCGGCCATGGCCGGCGTCTGGCCGTAGTTCTTGCGAAACCGCACGACGCGCAGCCGCGTGTCACCCGCGGCAATTTCACTCGCTCGTGCAAAGGTGGCGTCTCTGCTGCCGTCGTCCACAAACAGCATCTCGTAGTGGATGCCCACGGGGTCCACGGCCTTGACGATGCGTTCATACAACGGGCCGACGCTGTCTTCCTCGTTGAACAGCGGCACGATGATGGACAGCTCGACATCGCTGCCGGACGAGCCCGCTGCCTCGCCTGCACGTTGTTGTTCCGGGGCCATCGTCACCTGCGTTGTTCCAGAGTCGTTAGTGGTGCTGCTGACACGCGTGGACGTTATACCACGACCGGCGCGCAATCAAAGACTTGGGTCACATACTTTACTTAAATCTCGTGCCAGCCCGGGCGCTTGCCGGGCTTTGCCGTTCTTTCGTTGTGTTGTGCCAGTCTGGGCGCTTGCTGGAGGACGATTTCTTCTGGCGTCGTGCCAGTCTGGCCGCTTGCTTGAGGGCGGTTTTTCTGACGTCGTGCCAGCCTGACCGCGGTCAGGAACTGGGTGGTGCCATCAGAAGCCGCCGTGAACACGTCCCTGTGGGCTTGCCGTCGCCATCCCTGGCTCCGACACTTCTGCTGCCACCACCCAGCCCCCGACCGCTGCGTTTCACCTAACCGAAAGGTCCAAACCCTGAACTGACGGCGTCGCTAGCTGACCCGCGTTGAGCTCGCGGCTGGCCGATACCCTTGCCGCAAAGATCACCTGCAACCATGGGTACCAAAGTTGTAGCGCTGGAGGGCGGTAGGGGTGTCACCGGGATGTGTGAGGCAGGGATGCCGAACCAAGCCCACAGGGACGTGTTCACGGCGTTCCCGGGGACACCCCTACCGTCCTCCAGCAAGCGGCCAGACTGGCACTACGCAACCTGGTCGCGCCCAAATCGCGGGCCGCGGTCAGTCTGGCACAACGCTGGGCTAGTCGGCTGGGTCCCGAGTGAAGGGAACGAAGGAAACGGGCAGAACCCGGCGTGTGCGCACCTCGCCGTTTTCCTGGCGCTCGAGAAGCTGGAGTTGCTGCACGCCGCCGCGCGGTCCGACGGGAATGACGAGGCGGCCGCCGGTCGCGAGTTGGTCGATGAGGGGTTGGGGGATGGTTTCCGGGGCGGCGGTCACGACAACTGCGTCGAACGGGGCGTGTTCCGGCCAGCCCGCGTAGCCGTCGCCGATGCGCACGTGGACGTCGTCGTAGCACAGGCGTTCGAGCACCGCGGCGGCACGCCGGCCGAGGGGCTCGACGATTTCGATGGTGTAGACCGTGGCGCCAAGCTCGGCGAGTACCGCCGCCTGGTAGCCGGAGCCGGTGCCGATCTCAAGGACGCGCGCGCCGGGTTCTACGTCGACCAGCTGGGTCATGAGGGCCACGATGTAGGGCTGCGAGATGGTCTGGCCTTCGCCGATGGGGAGGGGGCGGTTGATGTACGCAGCCCCGGTCAGCTCCTTGGGCACGAACTCATGCCTGGGGACTGTGCGCAGCGCGTCTGCCACGGCGGGGTCTAGCGCTGACAGGCCGGTCTCGGCAGCGGTTTGCTGCACCGTTCGCTCGATGTCTGCAAGCATTTGCTGCACTTGATCCTCGATGCGATCGTCAGACCGCGCGCAACCCGCAACGCCGATCAGCGCCAGGCCAAGCATAACCCGCCACCAGCGGCGGCGGCGGCTTTGCGGGTAACAGATGGCAACCATGGGGACAATATTCCTGCCGCGCGGTGCCCGTTGCAATTAGCAGTTGTGCCTAGCGCGTGTGCCCCCGCATGCGCGCCAGCAAACCTTCGTGCAGGCCGCGGCGCGCCGGGTCTTCGTCCCGCACGTGGTCCACCGCGTGGATCGGTGCGACGTAGTCATCCGGAAAGCCGTGATAGCGGCAACCTTCAAGTACCAGGCTGCGGTACCAGCAGAACGGCCGGATCGCCGGGTCAACGTGGCTTTGCTCGGCGAGATAAACCTCGCACCGGCCGAAGTTTTTCGCCTGGAGCGTGTGGCGCTGGTAGCCACGGTTGACGCCCTCGATGGCGTCGAGCGTCTCCATGTCAAAGGTCTCCAGTTCATACACGGCGGCAAACACCGCGCCGTCTGCGGGGCGAATGTTGCACTTGCCCGAGCCGTCCTGACCGCGCTTGTGGAATACGAGTTGCCAGCCCTGGATCACGTCGGTGCCCACGAGCCGCGCCGAGGGCGTGCGTGCGGTCAGGCGCAGCGGATGCAGGTTTGAGCCGTAGGCCAGGTAGCGCCACGTTTGACCGGTCGAGCGGTCAGCGGTCATTCGGCTACCACGTCGCGATACTCCTGTCGCAGCCACGCAAACCCGCCCGCGAGCGTCAGCACAAACGTAAGCGCGGTGAGCCCCAGCCACATGCCGGTGGGCTGCGCGCCCGGACCAAAAAACAGCTCCAGCGATACCGCCACCGTAGCGACCACGGTCGGGGCAATCAGGCTGTTCACCCTGGCAAAGGTGGCGCAAACGTATCCCGCCGTAAATGACATGGCCAGCACGATGGCGGTTGCGAGCGCGCCAACGGCCGACAGCGGATCGAGCGCACTGGTCAACATGAGCGCCAGGCCCGCGTTGAACGGCGACCGGTAGACGCCAAGATGAATTGCGGTCAGCACCAGCACGTTCACGAGCACGAAGGAACCGGCAACGTAAACCGTGAGACCGAGCACCACGCCACGCACCGGCTGCGCGCGCCCGGCGGAGGAAACGCGCAGCGGCGCAGAGGGCGGTCTGAACGGATTGAACGCCATCAGGCGGGTTTGCCCGTCCGTAGCTGGCGATGCCACCAGGAGGTGTCCCGCCACTCGCCGAACTTGAAGCCGACCGCGGGAAACACGCCGATGTGGGAGAAACCGGTGGCGGCGTGAAAGGCAACGCTTGCATCGTTTGGCAGCGTTATCCCGGCGTAGGCGTTGTAGTAGCCAAGCTCTGCCAGCCGTTCGAAAAGCCGCTCGTAGAGCTGCCTGGCAACGCCCTTGCCGCGGTGCGCCTCGTGCACGTAGACGGAGGTTTCCGCCGAGCGCTGATACGCAGCCCGGTGCCGATGCACCGTGCCGTACGCAAAACCCAGCGTCTCATCATTGGCTGTGGCGACCAGCCACTCGTGCCGCTGGTTCACCGTCGCGATGCGCTGGCGATAGTCCTCGAGCGTCGGTGGCTCCAGTTCAAAGGACACGGTCGTGTGTTCCACCAACGGCGTGTAGATCGCCAGCATGTCGGCGGCGTCCTCCGCCGTTGCGCGACGTATGTTCATTAATGCAGCACTCCGAAGCCCATGCCGTTCTCTTTCCTTCTGTTCATCACTGCCGCAGCAATCCGTCGCGCCTTGCCGCCCGTTCCAGCGCCGACTGGTTCGGCACGGTCTGGCCGCGGGCCCGCGCCTCAAGGGTGAGCAAGTCAAAAAGCGGACGGGCAAACGCGTACATCTTTATCTGATGATACTCGGAGCCACCGTGAAACACGGCATAGCCTTCCGCGTAGAACTCGCGCACGTTGTGCTGGAAGGAGTAGCCCCTCATCGCGGTTCCCCCACCGTCAAACGACAGCTCGAAGCTGCGCTGCGAGGCCGCGCCGTTTCGGCCGTACCGCAACATCGTTGCCCGATAGCTCTGAAATGCCTGCTGCAGCTGGCCCTGCGACCATGCCCCAATCCGGCTTTCCCGGATAATGGCACGGCGTCGGCGCGCCACGCCCAGGCTGTCGAACGTCTCCAGGTTTGCGCGCCCGCGCAGCCTGTCCCATGCGTGTGCAAGTTCATGAGTGACAACGTGCCGGTTCCAGTAGCGCGGACGAATGCGAATTGTCCGGGCCGCCACGATGTGATGACCAAAGTCAGGAGCATCCGGACGAGGACCGCGCCATGCTTCATCGAGTTCGGGCGGCAGGCTGTCGACAGGCCAGAAGCGAACCCCGGCA
>JBCAXP010000341.1:0-5448 GCA_038533995.1 Pseudomonadota bacterium | reverse complement strand
CGCCATCGGCCAGCCTGATATTCGGAATACCTGCGTTCGTCAGATCGATGATGCCGCCGCTGCTGTAACTCATCGGAATTCCAGCACCGGCGAAGTCGTCGCCCGCACCGGGAGTAACCGAGACGCCCTGCCCCCCAAGCGAGTCTGTGAACAGCAACGTCGCCTCGCTGTACCAGGAAAACCCGACGGGCGTGATGTCCACCGCCCAGCCGATTCCAGTTACTGCCGTGGCCGGACCGAGGTCGATGGCCAGAATTACGTTGTCTGAATCGCCCTGAAGGTCCCAGCTGTCAACGCCGTTGAGTTCGATGGTGGTGACGCCGGCGCCGGCCGTTGCTGCCAGACTGAGCGCGAGTGCGCCGAACACCGACGCAAGTCCAAGGTGATTCATCGCTTTTCTCCCCCGAATGTTGCTTGTTATTTTCTTTTCGGCCCGCGCCGTTGTCGGGCCTGGTCTCTGCCAGACGCGGATGAGCTGAAATTACAGTATCCTTTGAGCACCATTTGCGCAATACAATCGAGAAAAAGCGGCGGTCTTTGTCGCTGATCAAAATAATCCGCAGAGTACACAGAGGAATCATGGAAACATGAGTGATACAGGGCTGGCCCCGTTCGCCAAGATGATCGCACGTAATCCACCGCTCAATGTCTGGAAGACGCACACCGACGGCGTTCCGGACTACGCCGCACTCAACGCTGTGCTGAGCGCGGCGCTGGAGGACCTCGCGGCAAATCCTGGCAACCCGCAGACTATGAGTGAGCTGTACGAGAAGAAGGCAGGCACAATCTGTGACGTAACCGCCTACTCGATGATGGTGATCGGCGCAGGATTGGAGCGGGTGAAGGCCCTGCGCGGCAGAGTTTCGCGCTGGGGAACGAAGGACGGCGATCGTGTGCGACGCTACAAGCAGAGCGATGGTTCGACCGTGGGAGCCGAGCTGTTGCAATGGACGAAGGTCAAAGCTCCCGGAGTCTTGCAGTTCAAGTTCGACGCGACAGGAGGGACGCACACCTTTGCCGTCGAGCGCCTGATACTCGGGGAAGAGATTCGCTTCCGAATCTATCAGTCCTACGAAGGCCTCTACCGCCTCTCCGATTTTCTCGGCCTGACGGAAGGCGGTGACTATCTGCGGACCATGTGCAAGATGCAGATCATCGGGAGCCAATGGCCGGAGAAGATCTACGGCAGCTTTACGGCGGAGCAGACGAATCCCAATCGGGCCAAGAAGAAGGAGAACATCCTCAAAACGATCGATCGCCAGGTCGCACAACGCGTCGCGCTACTGAACGGCACGCGCAACTCAATCGGCGCCTTCAAAGAGCTCAACCGCGAGGATCTGTTTCTGAACGTCATTACCCCGCTGAGATCGATGCTGGATGGTGGAGTGACCGGCGCGGAGTACGAGACGCTTGCTGGCCATGGCGCCGACGGACGCGTGTTCTGCAATACGCTCCTGGTTGCGTACAGCAGCGAAATTGATCCGCAGCGGTACGAAGCAAACTACCAGGCACTGCTTGCCTGCGAAGGCATGCTGGCGGGGTGGCTGGATCCTACACTGTCCTAGCCAGAACCGACTCCGGTTGCACCGAACCCAACGCTAACCGTCAGGGATCCGTCAGGTTCCTGATGTAGCCCGGCCGCGCAATGCGGTAGACAACGGCGATAAACAACCCCGCGCAGGCCCCGGATACGTGACCCACATAGTTGATCATACTGTCCCGTTCATGATGCAAGCTGTAGAGGTCCCAGCCGATGTACCCCACGGCAAGAAACACTACGGGAACGTAAAGTCTCTTGAAGATGAAGATGAACCACAGAAAACACTTGATGCGAGCCTTCGGCACCAGCACAACCAACATGCCCAGCATACCCATCACGACACCGGATAATCCGTGAGTGGGCATGGCGACATCGAGTCCGGCCACGCTCATCTGGTAAGCCAGCGAGGTCGATACCGACATGACCAGCACGAGAACCAGAAAGGTGGCTGATCCCACAATGATCTCGATACCCGAGGCAAACGCGTAGAAAGCGATGACGTTACCCAGCACGTGGCCCAGACTTCCATGGCTGAAGCTGGACGTAATCATGCTGAACAGACTAGGGTCGTCTGGATCGAAGAAAAGCCTGTCCGTCAGATTCGGCGGAACCACCCGGTTGAACTGGTGATACTCGCGCAGCAGCACCGTGTAGTAGTGATCGAGATATACGCGCCTTTCCTCGACGTGATCGAGCCCTCCCGCCCCTTCAGCCAGCCTGCGGATGGTCTGTTCCGGATCGGCCGATTCCTTGATGGACTGCCAGAACTGCGGGCACGAGAGACCTTCGTGGTTGACCCTGCTCAAGATGTCGCGCACGGAGGCTGCCTGCGCCTCGCCGCAGACTGACTTCACGGATTGACTGTAGGCAATCCTCGACGTGACCTGGCCATAAAACACCGCAAGACATAATGCGATGATCAAAAACGTGATAACTGGCCATCTGTCAATGTCAACGTTGAGCTTGTAGGGCACGAAAAACACTTTTGACTCCGGCTTCGCGGGTTTTCCCGGTACCCAGGTTTTCTACCCGCCGCTCACCAACATACCGGCAACTCCTGTGGGGTGTAAAAGGTGCCGCGCCTCGCTGGCGCGGCCATGATCGCAATTTGGCGACGGACCGGCTCGACTCGTTGCCGGTAGTCTGCCAGCAGCTTTGGGGGCGAGACGCGTGCTTCAGGATAATCCTGCGCTGGGTTACACTGTGGCCAGTCCAAGAACAACAAAAATACGCGTCACACGTCGACAGGGCTGTCCGGTACGCACTGGAGGTCCAAGTGAACATTCCCCACATTCTCGTACGCGGCGCCGTGCTGGCCGCGCTTATCGCTTGCTCTGGGGTCGCCCCCGCCCAGACCATTGACACGTTCGCCGGAGGCGGCCGGTACGACAACACGCCCGCCCTGGAGATTACGGCTGGCCTGGTCACGGAGGTTGCGAGCGCCGGTGACGGCAGCGTCTATTTCACTGATGCGCTCTACCCGGCCGTATACCGGCTCGACCGCGACACGGACACAGTAACGCAAGTGGCCGGAGACGGTATTTTCGGCTTTTCCGGCGACGGTGGCCCCGCGGTAGAGGCACGAATCAGCCAGGCCGAGTCGCTGGCGGTCGACGCGGCCGGCAACTTGTACATTGGCGGGGACGCGCGCATTCGGAAAATCGATACGAGCGGCACCATAACCACGGTGGCCGGCAACGGCCAGTTCGGCTTCAGCGGTGACGGCGGACCTGCAGCCAGCGCCACCATCGGCACTCCAACCGGGATCGCTTTTGACAGCCTCGGCAATCTCTACTTCGCCGACCCCAGCCACCATCGTATCCGGCGCATCGATACCAACGGGATCATTACCACGGTGGCCGGCAATGGCACCGCGGGATACAGCGGCGATGGAATGCTGGCTACCACGGCCAGCCTTGACTCACCGACGGGCGTTGCTGTCGACGGCAACGGCAACATCTACATTGCAGACCGCAACAATTACCGCGTCCGTATGGTGCTGGGCGGCGGCAGAGGGGCAAGCCGCATGGAGGGCTTCATCGTTACGTTTGCCGGCAACGGCATCATCGGCCTAGGCGGCGACGGGGGCCCTGCCACGAGCGCAAGCGTGGCGGAGCTGGATGCGATTGCCGCCGATGCGCTGGGCAACGTCTACATTTCGGACCAGTTCCGGGTTCGTCAGATAGACACTGCCCGCATCATCAACACCGTTGCCGGTACTGGCGCCCCGGGTTTCAGCGGTGACGGTGGCCCGGCCACAGACGCGTCCATTACGCCGGATGACATCGCGGTGGACGCCGTCGGCAACATTTTCATCGCGGACAACGCCGGAAACCGCGTGCGCGAGGTCACGCGGTTCTTCGCACGCGCCACTCGGATGCCGGCGTATATCTTTACTGTGGCAGGCAACGGCAGCCTCTCATTCAGCGGCGACGACGGACCCGCGACCGACGCAAGGTTCTTTCCACCGCAGTTTGCAGGCCTCGAGGTAGACAACGCCGGCAATGTCTACATCGCAGACGAAGTTAGCAGTCGGGTTCGGCGCGTCGACGCCGGCGGAACTATCACCGCGTTTGCGGGCAACGGCACACTCGCGTTTCCCGGCGACGGTAACGGCGACGGCGGCCTGGCAGTCGATGCATCGATCACAAGCCCATCGGGCATCGTCGCGGACAACGCCGGTAACGTGTTCATCGCCGACGTCACCGATAACTCGGTCCGCCGCGTTGACAGCAATGGCATCATTACGCGCTACGCCGGTAGCGACTCTGCCGAGCCAGGCTTCACCGGCGACGACGGTCCGGCAACCAGCGCTCTCCTGCAAAACCCGCTGGGCCTGGCCACGGACAGCGCTGGCAATCTCTACATCGCCGACCAGAATAACTTCCGAGTGCGGCGGGTCGACGCTGGCGGCACCATAACCACCTTCGCGGGCAATGGCGCCCTTGAATACTCTGGCGACGGCGGCGCTGCCACTGACGCAGGCATCGGCGTGCCGACCGACGTTGCGGTGGATGCCGCTGGCAATGTCTACATCGCCGATACCGTCTTTTATGTTGTCCGGCGTGTCGATGCGGACGGAAATATCAGCACCTTCGCAGGCAACGGCACCGACGTGTCAAGCGGAGACGGCGGCCCGGCGACGGCGGCAGGCATCGGCTCACCCCGCAGCATCTCGTTCGACACCGAAGGCAACCTCTACGTTGCCGACAACCTGAACGACCGCCTGCGGAAAATCGACGCGAGCGGCACCATTACCACTATCGCAGGCACCGGGTCGAGTGACTACACCGGCGACGGCGGTCCCGCGGCCGCAGCCGGCCTGCCCATTCCGTCCGCGGTCGCAGCAGGCGCCGACGGCTCCGTTTATGTTGCATCGGCCACAATCGGACGCATCCGGCGCATTGCACCGGCACCCGACACCGACGGCGACGCCGTAACCGACGACGTCGACAATTGCACCCTTATCATAAACGCGGATCAGCGGGACACGGACATCGACGGTATCGGCAACGCGTGCGATGCAGACCTCAACAACGATTGCATCGTCAACTTCGCCGACTTAGGGATTCTCAAACAGCGCTTCTTTACGGCTGACGCAGACGCCGATCTCGACGGCGACGGCTTCGTCAACTTCACTGACCTAGGGATTGTTAAGCAGGGTTTCTTCGCACCGCCCGGGCCGGCGGCGGCGCCGATCGGTTGCAGGATCGCCACATCCAATGCCCCTGCTGCCAGGTAGCTGGAAGACGTCGATTGGAAATAAGCCAGATCGCGGCGAGAACGCCGCTCCCACGAATTGCCTGTGGGAGCGGCTTCAGCCGCGATTGATAGCTAGAGCAGCTTGAGCACCGCGTCCATCGTGTCTTTGGCGTCGCCAAACAGCATGCGCGTGTTGTCCTTGAAGA
>JBCAXP010000340.1:0-5464 GCA_038533995.1 Pseudomonadota bacterium | reverse complement strand
CTGGTTGCTGGAATGGCTGTCGAGCACTGCACCGCCGATGATCGCGGCGGCACCCATGATCTTGCGCATGCGCGCCGCGGCCTGCAGGTCGCGCAGCGCGATGACTTCTTC
The DNA here is from genome assembly GCA_038533995.1 of Pseudomonadota bacterium. Lineage (GTDB taxonomy): Bacteria > Pseudomonadota > Gammaproteobacteria > Steroidobacterales > JBCAXP01 > JBCAXP01. The sequence goes on along the minus strand of JBCAXP010000340.1, from coordinate 5,353 downwards.
GTAGCTGAACTGGCGCCAGTCGTTGTAAGGCTGGGACATTTCGTTGTGGAACGAACCGTAGTGCTCGTCGAGCACGTCGATGAACATGTGCTCGCGTTGCAGGATGCTCTCAACCCTGGCCAGCATCGGATCGTTCTCGGCGGGCAGGCGCCGGATGTAGTAGGTGCCGTCCTGTTCCGTATCGATGTGATTGCCGAACGAATCCGGCGAAAGGTCGGCGGCGAAGCGAAGGCGAGTGATGTCGCGGATCTCCTCGATCTGCTCGGCCTCAAGAGTCTGCCGTGCCTCCAGCAGATCATTGCAGATGCTGTTGTAGATGTCCTGGAACGGATCCTCGTGAGCATGCGCCTGGCTTTCGTAGGCAAAGCGGCTCGCCGTGTCCTCGTACTCTTTCTCAAGCCATACGCGGCCCGTGGCGTCGATCGCGCGCACGCCGAGTTCGAGCTGCTCTCCATCAGACTTGATGATGGTGGCCTCGACACGAAGGTCGACAACGCTGGAGTCCCGTGGTGTTACGCGCACTGCGCCCCAGTTACCGGTGTCGGTGAGCGTGCTCTTGAGAATGTACGGCATGTAGCCAGCCTCGGCCCGCCGAACGCCCGGGTTGATGAGCTTCTTTAGCGTTTCCTCGAAATCCTCCGGGATCCCGGGATCAAACAGCGCGATGCCGATATCCAGCAGCTGGTTTTCCGGCAGGTCACTCTCTGCCTTGATAGCCGGCGTCGAGTTGGCCTTGATGACCGTCTGACTGACGCAGCCCGACGCAAGCGTCACTGCTGCGAGCGCCAGCGCTACGGTCAGACGTCCCACTGCTAATTGTTCAAGATCTGTCAGTCGCATCGTTGCTAAAGCGTCCCGTTTCGGTTGCCTGTTCAGTTACCCGTGGCGGCCTTGTAGTTGCGGTACTCCTCCCAAAGCCGCTCGGCTAGCTCAGGATCGGTCTCGGTCATGGCGGCCTCGCGAATCTGCCGCGCAACCACATCGTCATCGGAGCCGTCCGGAATGTCATCCGGCACGGTTGACGCGGCGGCGGGGGCGGCTTCCTTGAAATCACCCTCTCGCTGGGTAGCGCCTTCGGGCATGCTGCCACGCGGCGTACCGCTCGCCATCGGCGGCGTGCTGCTGCTGCCAGCGCTCTCACCAATGTCGGACGACCCGCTCTGACCTGAAGACGAAGTCTCCGCCTCTGGCGGTAACTCTGCTTCGAAGTCAGGGTCACCCGGCTGGGTGGTCGTACGCATGAGCGTAGAGTCGAAGACCGCAATGCTGCCCTGCAGTTCCTCGTCGAGCTGCGCAACGCGCTCCTCGCCGGTGATGCCGCCGGTACCGTACCAGGTGCCCTCTTCGAGCTCGCCGCCACCCTGACCGCTGCCCTGGCCGCCGTTGCCAACGACCATCACATCGCTCTGACCGCCGTTGGCCGGGTCTGGTGCCGGCAGGCCGTTCTCCTCGGCAATCTCGGCCGCGGTGGCGATCAGCACGGCCGCCGCCGCTTCCATTGAGGCCGCGGTCTCGACCAGGTCGCCAGCTGACCCCGGCATTCCTGGCACACCCGGTATTCCCGGCACGCCCGGTATACCCGGCTGGGCGGCGGCGTCGCCGTCGGTTCCAGAGTTGTCGCCCGCATCCGTGCCGGCGGCTTCCGCGGCACGAATCACTGCTTCGGCAGCGCGGGACAGTTCTCCGGCAGCGCGCTCAAGAGCGCCCACCGTCTCGGCTGGGGCGTCCGGCAGGCCGTCGCCGTCCTGATCGGTTGCGGCCCCACCGGCGTCGCTCTGCGCGCCGACCGCCTCGCTGGCCGCTTCGACCGCCGCTCTCGCGTCGGCCAGTGCTTCGTTTGCCTCGGCCAGTTCCTCGTCGTTGCCTTCGCTGCCCTGGCTGGACGCGACGACCGCCGCGTTGGCAGCGTCGACGGCGCCGCTGGCCTGGTCGACGGCCTCCGAGGCGGCGGCGGTGGCGGCGCTTTCTGAACTGCTTTGTGAATCGGCGTTTTCGCTACTGCTCTCACTGCTGTTTTCGCTGCTGCTTTCGGACGACTCCTGCGACGACGCAGACGAACTGGAAGACGGCAGCTGTGGCATTTCCATCGTGCGCGGTATCGGCGTGTCGTCCGTTCCCGGTATCGCAGCCGGAATTGTCCGGTTCTGCGAGATTGGCGGCGGTCCGCTGCTCGCTGTAGGGCTGCCCGACGACGGCGACGATGAACCTGGCGAGCTGCTTGGGCTGCTCGAGCTACTTGGACTGCCGGGACTGCCCGGGCTGCTGGGGCTCGGCGCTGAGCTTCCGGGGCTGCCCGGACTTGGTGCTGAACTGCTCGGGCTGCTGGAACTCGGTGAAGAGCTGCTGGGGCTGCTCGAGCTCGGCGACGAGCTGCTCGGACTGCTTTGGCTCGGCGACGATGAACTGCTGGGACTGCTCTGGCTTGGCGACGAACTGCTTGAGCTGGACGATGAGCTGCTGCTGGGGCTCGTCGGCGGTGGTGGCGGCGGCTGGCTGCTGGGCTGCGACTGCCCTCCGCCGCTGGTCGCACAGCCCGCCAGCACCAGCGCGGCTGCCACCCCTGCGGATGCCAGCAGACGCGGCATTACCCTGCCCAACGGGGTGGAAGAAGTGACGCTGACGAATTTCCGGGGTCGAGTGCCCCTGTTGCTGCGAATGTTCTTCATGGCGAGCCTCTTGAGAACGCGCGAAATCAACCCTATCACACCTCCGGTTTTCCGGCGGTGACACTGTGTGCGTGCGACCCTGCACTAGCATGGCGCAAAGGGTCCCTGGCCTTCGGTTGCGCCCACTGGGGTTAGATGCACGAATGTCGGTGTAGTTGCACGCAATAATGTGTTTTCACTGGCCAGAACGCAATGTACACGGGGTCACCGCAACCCGCCGCGCGCACAATTGCGCCGGCAATCGCCGGGCGGCGGCCTGTTCAGATCACTGTCCAGCACCAGCCGCGAAAGCGTAACCTTTTGTATCTAATAAGAAAGCACCCAATCGCGGCACTCGCCTGAACGGCCCGCGCCGCGGCGAATCTGGGCGAAGTACGAATAAAGGGTTATTTTATTTCGTGAAGATTTACACGCCGTTTGCGGGTAGATTCGTGGGTGTATGCTGGTCACTCCGGAAACCCGGGGTCAATTGTTCATCGAGAGGGAAGGTTTGAGCGCTTCGACACACCGGCTGACACGCCGGTTTATGCCCCGGCCGCAGAAGCCGGGCAGCCCGCTGCGGGCACGCTTTCGGCTGGCAGCGACGGGCGCAGTGCTCGCGCTCGCCGGTTGCGGCGGCGACATAGCCATCGTGCATCAGTTCCCGGTGCCGCTCATCGAGCCGCTGCCAGCGCACGTGGGTGTCTACTTTGAAGACGACATCCGGTACTTCCAGTTCATGGACAAAACCTCCGACGGAGCCACGTGGTCCGTGGACTTCGGCGACGCGAACATTCGGATGCTCAACAACGTGCTCGGCGCGATGTTCAGCGAAACCACCGAGGTCGGCGATCCCAGCCTCACCACCGACGCCCTGCCCGGCCTCGATGCCATCATCGCGCCGAAAATTGTGGAGTACGCCTTCCTGACGCCTGCTGAGCAGGGCTCGAAGTTTTTCGCCGTATCCATTCGTTACCGGCTGGACGTGCACCAGCCGGACGGCACGCTGACTGGCTCGTGGCTCGTGAACGCCTACGGCAAAAGCCGGTCACAACTTCTGCAGGGCGCAGAGTCGCTGGCCGAAGCAACGCGCTTCGCCATGCGCGATGCGGCCGCGGCGCTTTCGGAACAGTACAAGGACAGGCCGGAACTGGCGGCGCTGTATCCTGAAGAGGAATCCGACCATGAACATGACGAAAACGGGGATCATATCCCCGCCGCAACCAGTGAAGTCCCCCAGGAAGGTCCCGAGTCCAGTGCCGGCGAGTAGCACCGCACCACGCTGGCGACGCGCGGTTACCGTCGCTGCCGCGGCGGCGACGCTGTCGGGGACGCTGGGCGGCTGCGTGGTTTCCCGGGTCGAGGAGTCGCGGGAAGCCGTGGCGCGGGTCGCCCAGGACGAGTCCATCGTTATTCTCGTGCGGCGCCAGAGCGTGCAATCGGAAACCGAGGAAGGCTTCACGGAGTGCGTACGCGACTTCATGGAGCGCGGCGCGGTCGACCTCAACGTTGGCGGCGAAGACGCCTTTCTCGATGCGCTGTTCCCATGGTTCGAACCACGCCTCGCACCCACGTCAGCCGACGCGCTGCCCGAATTGATGGAACTGCCCGGCGTCCGTGAGCGCATCGCCGAGAGCGGCGTGCGTTATCTCGTCTGGGTTGACGGCCAAACAGAAGTTACGGGCGGCGGCGGCAACATTTCCTGCAGTATCGGCACCGGCGGCGCCGGCTGCCTTGGCCTGCAATGGTGGGACAACGACTCGACCTACAAGGCCTCTATCTGGGACCTGAAGTTCGCCGAGTCCGCCGGAACCATCAGCTCCGAGGCGACGGGCACCTCTTACCTGCCGGCCGTTGTGATTCCGATTCCGCTCATCGCGCGCACGAAAGCGGCCGCCTGCAAGGGCCTGGCCCAGCAGCTCGAGGACTTCTTCCAGGTTGAGACGAGTTAGTTTACGTACCTAGTACTCGCAGCGCGGCGGGCAGGTGGGGTTGCGCCTTGCAAAGTCTTCCTGTTGTTGCTGGGGCAGGTCGCGCAGGTAGGTGAAGGACTGCTGAAGCTGTACGCCAGGTGTCGCGACCAGTTCACCGTCAACGACCCGGGGCCGGTAGCGCGCCCGCTTCACGGCGTCGCGAACGTCATGATAAACCCGGCGCGACACGTCAGCCTCCACCACGGTGGCGTCCTCGACGCGCCCCTCACCGGTAACCGTGAACTGGACGACCACGGTAGAGTCAGCGATGCGTGAAATGTGCCACGCCTGGTCATTGAACACCGGTATGGGCGGCGAGTAGCGCAAACGCGCCGGCTGAGCGAAAAACGCGTTGGCCTGCGCCGGCGTCGCACCCTGCTCCACCAGCACCTGCCATGCCTGCTTGTAGGACTCCGCCGCCTCGTCGAAATCGGAATTCAACGTGTGCCAGTCGCCGAGCTTGGCAAGCGCACCGGCGTGCTCGATTGCATCGCCGTACTGCTGGTCCGTGTAGATCTGCACCGCCCGCTCCAACGCTTCCTCGCCCTCTTTGCGCCGGAAGCCCTCGCGCTCGTAGCTTGCCGCGATGCCCTGCAGCGGCTCCACCAGGCGAAGGTCGTTGGCGCCGTATTTGGCCTCAAGGGCGTCAATGGCACGGCGATACAGTTTTCGCGCCTGAGAATTGCGGCCGGTGCGGGAATACCAACTGGCCATCTTGTAGAGCCCGTTGACCAT
>JBCAXP010000339.1:0-5482 GCA_038533995.1 Pseudomonadota bacterium | reverse complement strand
CCCGCAGGTCAACTTCGCGCTGTATTCCGCCAATGCGGAGGCCGTGGAGCTGGTGCTTCTTGACGAGGCGGCGTCGGAGATACAGTCCTTTGCCCTGGAACCATCGCCCGATAACTGGTGGAGTGTTGCGGTGGCTGGCGCGCAGCCGGGACAGCGCTATGCCTATCGCGTTGACGGACCGTGGAAGCCCGAGGAGGGGCTGCGCTTCGACCGCAAACACCTGCTGAACGATCCGTATGCTCGCGAAGTACGGCGCGTGGTGCCTGACGAAGAGACGTATCTCAGCGTCGTGCATGGTGGTGACGACTTCGACTGGCGCGGCGCGCGAAAGCCGGGCACGCCACTTGGCGATTCGGTGATTCTCGAAACACACGTGAAAGGCTTCACGCGGCAGCATCCTGAAGTTGCTCCCGAGGTGCAGGGTACGTACCTCGGGCTGATTGCCGAACCGGTGATTGAGCACTTCAAGCGGCTGGGGGTCACCGCCGTTGAGTTGCTGCCCTGCACCGCGTTTGTATCCGAGCCCCACCTGAGCGAACGGGGCATGGTGAACTACTGGGGCTACAACAGCCTCAACTTCTTCGCGCCGCATCCCGCTTACGGCGCCGGCGACCCCGTCAACGAGTTCAAGACGATGGTGCGCGGCCTTCACGAAGCCGGCATCGAGGTCATCCTGGACGTTGCCTTCAATCACACCGCTGAAGGTGGCGACGGAGGTCCCACCTTAAGCTATCGCGGCATCGACAACCTCGCCTGGTACTGGCTGACGAAGGACAAGGCGCACTACCTCAACTACAGCGGCTGCGGCAACACGCTGTCGCTCGTCGGCGAACCGGGCGCACGGCTGGTGATTGATGCCCTTCGGTACTGGGTCACCGAGATGCAGGTCGACGGGTTTCGCTTTGATTTAGCGCCCGTGCTGGGTCGCGAAGGCCGCGGCTTCGATCCGCAGGCAGCACTGCTCAAGCAGATGGGTGCCGATCCGGTGCTGCGCGGCACCAAGCTCATCGCCGAGCCGTGGGATGTCGGGCCGGGCGGCTATTGCCTGGGCCAGTTTCCTGCAGGGTGGAGCGAGTGGAACGACCGCTACCGCGACACGGTGCGCAGTTTCTGGCGCGGTGATCACCATCGCCTCGGGGAGTTCGCCGAGCGGCTGTCCGGGTCGAGCGACCTGTACCACGGACGACCGGAAGGTCCGGCAGCGAGCATCAACCTCGTCACTGCGCACGATGGCTTCACGCTGCGTGATCTTGTCAGCTATTCGGCCAAGCACAACGAGGCCAATGGTGAAGACAACCGCGACGGTCACAGCCACAATCTGAGCTGGAACTGCGGCGTGGAGGGCCACTCGATCGACCCGGACGTGCGCCGCCTGCGGCTGCGCTACCAGCGCAGCCTGCTGGCGACGCTGCTGCTGTCGCAGGGTGTGCCGATGCTGCTTGCCGGCGACGAGGCGGGCCGCACGCAGGGCGGTAACAACAACGCCTACTGCCAGGACAACGCCATCACGTGGCACCGCTGGCACGGCGAGGACTTTGACGAGTCACTGGTGAACTTCGTGGGGGCACTGGTGCGGCTGCGCCGCGAACACTCGGTGTTTCGCCGGCGGCAATTTTTTCGCGGTGCGCCGGAAACGGCCGACGGCCGCGCAGACGTGATGTGGCTGCGGCCCGATGGCTGGCAGATGAACCAGGCCGACTGGCAGGACGCGCGGCGTCATGCGCTCGGGATGTTCCTGACCAATCTGCACGGGGCGCCCGAGGCCGGCGTTGACGCGTTTCTGCTTCTGTTCAACGGCGGCAGCGAGCCGGCGGCGTTCGAGCTTGCCGGTGAGACGGCTGGCCTTGCCTGGCGGACGGTGGTGGACACGGCGGCTGACAGCCCGTTAACCGACATACCGCTTGCGCCTGGCAGCCTCGTAGGACTCAAGCGGGGCGCGATGGTCGTGCTGCAGGGTTACACGCGCCGGTAGCGAGACCCGCCCCGGCTTCGATAGCGTCGGACCGCCGACCATCGCCACACGCCGTTCAATCCAAAAAACGCGATGGCCGATAGCAGCGTCGCCGTGGTCAGTGCTCCCACCGCCAGCGCTGGCCACAGTCCGCTGAGCCCGTTCACCAATCCGGCCCAGCTCATTTCGAACGTGCTGTCTCCCGGCGGCGCGCCGGTCAGCCAACGGCCTAGCTGGTATTCCGCCAGCACGATGGGGGCAAATGTTATCGGGTTACTGATAAAGGTGGTCGCGGCGGCAATGCCGATGTTGAAGCGCCAGTAAATCGCAACGATTACGGCCAGCAAAACGTGTCCAGGAACGGGCAGGAAGGCGATGAACACGCCGCTGGCGAAGGCCTTGCAGACACTACGCCGGTGGGTTGTCCACAGTGCCGGATCGTGCAGCAAGGCCTGCACGGGACGCAGATACCAGCGATCGCCTAACTGGCGATGCTGCCCCACTATCCGCTTGAAAAACCGCCGTGGCATAGCCTGAATAAAGGATCCCGTTGCATGCGTCCGCCGCTCGTGCCGCTTTGCCGGAAATGGTGAGGCGACGGCTGCGTGTAGCGTCATCGTACCCGAGGCCCCGGACATGGAAGTACGGATACTCGCATTTTTCGCAGGCCTTTGCCTGCTGCATGGGCAGGCGACACTGCCGCCGACATGGTTGCTGCCGGTGTTGGTTCCAGCCGCCGTGATCGCGCTGCGTCGACCGCGTTGGTGGTGGCTGTCCGCCGGCGTTGCAGGCGTGCTGTGGGGGTGGTGGCACGCGGCGGCCATGCTGCAGCAACGGCTGCCGGTAGAACTGGACGGCGCCGTGCTCACCGTTTACGGCACCGTGTCCGGTCTGCCGGAGGTGCGGGCAGAGCGCGTGCGCTTTCGCTTTGAGATTTCACACTCAGTGGAGGTGCCTGGCCTGACCGGCACGGCGTGGCTGAGCTGGTACGACGCCGAGGCGCCGGTTCAGCCCGGTGAGGTTTGGCGCCTGCGGGTGCGCCTGCGGCGTCCGAGGGGCTTCGCCAACCCTGCGGGCTTCGACTACGCAGGCTGGCTGTTTCGCCAGCGCGTTGATGCGACCGGTTACGTTCGCGCCGGCGGCAGCCGGCGGCTGGCCCGGCCCGTTGGTCGCGAGTGGCTGGCACGCCTTCGCGGCGTGCTGGCCATACACATTGCCGACAGGCTGCGTGACCACCCCATGCTGCCGGTGGTGCTCGCGGTGACGGTGGGTGATCGGTCGCAGATGACGGCGGCGCACTGGCGGGTGTTTGCCGCAACGGGAACTGGTCACCTGATGGCGATCTCCGGTCTGCACATTGGCATGGTTGCGACGACGGTCTTTCTGGCTGTGCGCAGCTTGTGGGGCCTGATGCCCGCCGTCTCCCGGTCGATCAGCGGGACGGACGCCGCGGCGGTGCTGGCACTCGCTGCGGCGCTGGCCTACGCCGCACTGGCAGGGTTCTCGCTCCCCACCCGGCGGGCACTGGTGATGGTAACCATGGCGCTTTTCGCGTTGTTGCGGCGCCGGCGAACGGGCGTGCGGCGGGGGCTGTGTGTTGCGCTCATGCTTGTGTTGCTCATTGACCCGCTCGCGCCGCTGTCGCCGGGTCTGTGGCTCTCGTTCGGCGCCGTTGCCACCATTGCCTGGACCATGCAGGGCTACTATCCGCGAGCATCGGGTGCGTGGGCGTGGTTGCGTGTGCAGCTTGCGGTATTTGCCGGCCTGTTGCCGGCGACGCTCTGGCATTTTGGCCAGGCAAGCGTGCTCTCTCCAATGATCAACCTGGTGATGGTGCCGCTGTTCGGCGTGGCGGTGATGCCACTGGTGCTGAGCGGGGCGGCCTTGTCGCCGGTCTTGCCGGGGTTGTCCGGGGTATTCCTGAAGTCCGGCGGCTGGCTTTTATCACAGGTATGGCCGGTGCTGGAGCGGCTGGCTCAAAGCGACGTCGCGATGTGGCAGCCGGCGCCGCGGCCTTTGTGGACGTTGATCGCGGCGCTTGCTGCGTCGGCGGTGGCGCTGTCTCCGCTTGCCCGCCGGCTTGCGCCGCTCTGTGTACTGCTGCTTCTGCCGGTGGTCGCATGGCGGCCACCGCCGCTCGCGCAGGGTGTGTTTCGCGTCGATGTGCTGGACGTGGGCCAGGGCCTGACGGCGGTTGTCACCACGCGCCACCATCGACTGGTGTTCGATACCGGCGGCCAGTTCCGCAGTGGCACGCGGCTGGCGGACCTTGTGCTCCTGCCGTACCTGCGCGCAGGCCCTGATCCGCAGCTGCTGATTGTCAGCCACGCAGACCTCGATCATCGTGCTGGTGTCGAGACCGTGCTGGAGGCCTACCCGGCAATTGGGCTTCTCGCCGGTGAGCCGCTGCAGGGGCGAACGCCGAAGCCTTGTCGAGCCGGGCAACAGTGGCGCTGGGACGACGTGCGTTTCGAACTTGTGCACCCGGACAGGTCAACGGACTGGTCCGGCAACAATGCTTCCTGCGTGCTAAGGGTTGCAGGCGCCGGCGGCACGGTGCTGCTGACCGGGGACATCGAGGCCGTGGCGGAGGCGCGTCTTGTTGCATCGGATCGAGCGCTTGGGGCTGACGTGGTAGTGGGCCTTCATCATGGTAGCGAAACCTCGTCCACGGCGGGGCTCATTGCCGCGACATCGGCTCAGCACGTTGTCTTTCCGGCCGGTCACGGCAACCGGTGGGGCTTCCCGAAGCCTGCCGTGACCCGCCGCTGGCAAGATGCCGGCGCACGGGTCTGGATTACCGGACGGGACGGGGCGGTAACCGTCTTTGCCGACCCGTCGACAACGGCGGTCGAGGTCTCCGGCTGGCGACACTCGTCGAGCCACTACTGGACGCGGTGACACAGACTCCCTCAACCCGCGGCGCCTATGTTAGGCTTTCGCCGATTTAGCAGGGATTTCTAAAGCCAAATGTTTGAAATTGTTCAGGCTGGCGGCTGGATGATGTTGCCGATTCTGTTTTGCTCGGTACTCGCCGCCGCCATCATCATCGAGCGTTTGTGGACGCTGCAAACACGGCGCGTGCTGCCACCGGACCTTGCCCCGAAAGTGTGGGAGTGGGTCAGGGCCGAGCAACTCGACGAGCGCCATCTGCAGGCGCTCACCGCGAGTTCACCGCTCGGGCAGGTGCTTGCCGCCGGTCTTGCCAGCCGCAACAGTCCGCGCGACATCATGAAAGAGGCGGTGCAGGACACCGGCCGCCATGTCGTGCACGAGCTGGAGCGTTTCCTCAACACGCTCGGCACGATCGCGGCGATCTCGCCGCTGATGGGGCTGCTCGGCACGGTGTGGGGAATGATCAAGGTGTTTGATGCCATCACGGCCCACGGCGTTGGTAACCCACAAACGCTGGCCGGCGGCATCAACGAGGCGCTGATCACCACGGCGGCCGGCCTCGTTGTCGCCATTCCCGCCCTCATTGGTTATCGCTACCTTCACCGGCGCATCGATTCCCATGTCGTTGACATGGAA
>JBCAXP010000338.1:0-5497 GCA_038533995.1 Pseudomonadota bacterium | reverse complement strand
ACCCTCAGCTGACACGTCTCCCCGGGCGCAAGCGTTGCACCACTGCAGGTGTCCTGCGTCAGGACAAAGGGCGCCTCCAGGGCGTCGCTGTCACCGATATTACCAATCACAAGGTCTGCGGTACCCACGCTCTCGAGGCGCAGGAAGCGCTCCCCGAACTCACCCAGCTGCACGAGACCAAGGTCCAGCGGGCTGGCGTTGCCTGCGTAAGCGATGCGCGGCGTCGGGCCAGCGACCCCCTCACCGCCGACGGTCACAGTGACCACCGGCCGCGCCGGGTCGTTTGACGGGACGTCGAAGCTGTCCATGAACGTGCTCACATCGTTCGGCGTGAAGGCCACTGTCAACGAACAGCTCGCGTCGGTGGGCAGGGTCTGGCCGGAACAGCCATCGACTGAAAGCTCGAACGGCGCCGCAAGCGCATCCGCGACGCCGACGTCGCCAATGACGAGGTCTTCGATACCGCGATTGGTAACCACCGTATCGGCCGTTGACGTCTCACCAACTACTACAAGCCCAAGGTCCAGGTCATCGGGCTCCACCCGAATGCTCGGCTCCTGGGATAGCTGGTCGGCAACCTCGGCACCTGTGTACAGCACCGGGATAGTCTGGAACGTAAACGCGTCAAGAAACGGTCCGGTAATCGAACCCGAATCCTGCATATTCAGCGGGGTCGTGCCGTCGCCCACGCGCTGAAACTCCACCGTCCCAAGGTTGAACACGCCCGTCAGGCCGTCAAAATCACCCACGGCAATGCCTTCCAGGAGCCCGTCGAAGACTTCAGGTTCACGGGAAAAGCCGGGGTCGCCAACGATGTTCGGCGTCCAGTCGACGAAGGACAGGCGATCCGAGTCAAACAGGATGTCGAAGCCTCCGCCAATAGTCGTCACGGTAGAAAAATCCATGATGACGTCGACCGAAAAGGTCTGCCCGAGCTGGGCAACAACCTCACTGGGGTCCATGAATATCTCCGCTTCGCCGCCCAGGAGCCTGGGAACGGCACGTCGTGGTACGCCGCCAGGTGCACCGCCGTAGTACGACTTGAGAATCGCAAGATCAGCGAAGCCTACCCTGCCATCGCCGTCCAGATCGGCCACGGGATTTATCGTGAAGAAGCGGTCTCGCAAATACGTGAGATCGTAATCGTCCACCATTCCGTTGTTGTTGAAATCCGGGTCACACCGGTTGCCGATGCCGTCAGCGTCACTGTCCCACTGCGCAGGGTTCATCACATGCACGCAGTTGTCGATCGCGTTGTTGATACCGTCGCCGTCGCGGTCGTTGGCAAGCGCCGCGGGCGACCCGACCAGTAGCGCGGCGCAAAGCGCCAGACCCAAGTGGCTGCGTGGTGTCTTGTTCGTAATCATTCCGCCACCCCCAGGATATAGATTTCGATGGCATCGCCTTCGTTGGCCTCAAGACCAAGCTCGCGGCAATTCCACCCCTTGATGACCGGCAGCGAATCGGTCACCGCCTGACCGCTGGTGCGGTTTATACAGGCTACGGTGTGGAATATGGATCCGAGACCGCTGTTGTTGCCGAAGACGTCGGTATCAACGCCAGGCGCCGGGAAACCGGTCATCTCCACATTGACTGTGGGCCTTATTGGATCGTTGGACGGTATGACCAGGTTCGCGGTTGCCATCACGTCCGGTTCCATCGGGCTGTAGCGAACAACAATCAGGCAAACGCCGCCTGGCTGGAGCACCGTATTGCTGCACGGGTCGCTCTCAAAACGAAACGGGGTGTCTAGCCCGGAGGCGTCGATGGTGCCCACTTCCAGCGGCGCGCCACCGGCGTTCAGGATGGCAAAATCCTCGAGCGTCGAACCACCCACCGGTATGTTGTCAAAAAGCCGAGCCGGTGGCAGCACCTCGATGACGGGCGTCATCGAAGTAGACCCGGTCACGGTAACGCTGACGTTCGGAAAGTCCAGTGCGTTGGACGGAATGTCGAAGGTGTCCAGGTAATTGCTCACGCCTTCCGGCGCGAACTCCACTTCAAGCGTGCACTGGCCAGCAGGAAGCAGCAGCTGACCCGAGCACCCATCGATTGAGAGGGAAAACGGTGGCGCAAGATCGTCCACCGCGCCAACGGCACCAATCGTCAGATCCAGATCACCAACGTTGGTAATCGTGACCGTGCCGGTGCTTACCTCAAAGGGTGCGATGCTACCGAGATCAATTTCGAGCGGCTCCACAACAATTCGAGGCCCCGGCGTCAGGGTGATGCCAACGTCTGCAGAAAGGTAGTCAACCTCCTGAGCGGCAAAGTCGGTGGCCGACACGAAAGGGCCCACGCCAACCAGCGCGGTCTCGGAAGGCTCGACGGTCGTGTCGCCGATATCCAGAGCGGTAAAGGTTACGGTGCCAATCACCACTGGCCCCGTCAGGCCATCGAAATCGCCGACGGCGATACCGCGCAGCGCGCCGGCCTCGACATCCGGTGGGCGCGAAAAGGCAGGGTCCCCAACGTCCGCTGCCTGCCAGCTTTCAAACTGCAGAAGGGTATCGTCGTAGAGAAGGTCGACGCCGCCGCCCACGGTCGGGTCAGCGGTGAAATCAATGTGCAAATCCAGGGTGAGTTCGTCACCGTCGAACACATCGGTCTGACCCGGCAGCAGCGAAACGATGCCGTCAGTGCCGCCACCGGCTCTTCCACCCTCGCGTCCTGACAGCGCTGGCGGTGTGCCAGGTGCGGCGCCGTAGTAGCGCTTCAGAATCGCAAGGTCTGCGAAATCAACCAGGCCGCTCGCGTTGAGGTCACCGACGATGTCGCTTTCAAAGAACACAGACTTCAGATAGTCGAGGTCCGCTTCGTCGACCACGCCATCGTTGTTGAAGTCAGGATCGCAGCGATTGCCGAGGCCGTCGTAGTCGCCATCAACCTGCATGGCGTTGCCCGCAAAGGGGCAATTGTCGGAGGCATCGGGAATGCCGTCGCTGTCCATGTCACGCGCCTGGGCGCCTGCTGCTGACAGCGTCACGAGAAAAGAAAAAGCAATGGCGGAGCGCCACTTGCTGAACCAGGGTATCTGCATTTCGGTCTCCTGGATTATCCGGCCGGAGCCGTCTTGTTTTACTTCCGGGCGTGCGCCCCACTAACGCACGTATGGCTTGTAGCTATTGCGCGCAGGACGGCGATCCCGCGGCATTCATTGCCATAGTTTCGAGCTTAGGACAGCGGAAGAAGAAAAACCAGCGAGACTGAGTCGGGACTGCGCCTGCCGACCGCGACCGTCAAAGCATGAAGTCCAGCATGCCAAGCCGGGCCATCAGCACGCCGCCAAGTGTCAACGGGGCGACATAACGTACGAGAAAGTGCCAGATTTTAAACGCGCTTTCGCTTAAGGCGATCTCGTCACGGAACAGGTTTCTGGACACCACCCAGCCAGAAAACACGGCGATCAGCAGGCCACCGAGCGGTAACATTATCGAGTCAGTCAGGGTATCGGTGACGTTGAACCAGTTTTTTCCTTCGAACATCGGAATAAAGTTGAGCGGGTAGAAGGAGGACCACGCGTAGTCTGTAGTGAAAGAGAACACCGATCCCATGCCCACCAGCCAGATGGTGCCGCCACCCAGCATGGCCGCCCGCCGGCGCGGCAGGAACTCGTGCTCCTCGGCGTAGGACACAAAAATCTCAAGCATGGAAATCGAGGAGGTAATCGCCGCGACCAGGGCAAGCACGAAAAACACCGTGCCGATCGGGGTGCCAAAGGGCATCTGACCGAACGCGACCGGCAGCGTAACAAAAACAAGACCTGGTCCAGCCGCCGGGTCCAGCCCAAAGCCGAACACGATGGAGAAAATCAGCATGCCGGCGACGATCGCAACACCGGTATCGGCGAGCGCAATGATGCCGGCCGACCGCGGTATGTGCACTTTCTTGTCCAGGTACGCGCCGTACGTAATCATGACGGCCACGCCGACACCCACCGAAAAGAACGCCTGGCCGATAGCCGAGATCACCACCGCCGGCGTGATCTTGGAGAAGTCCGGCGTGAACATGAAGGCCAGCGCCTCGCCGGGGGCACCGATGACCATGGCGTAAAGCGCCATCAGCACGATGAGCACGAAGAACACCGGCATCAGGATGTTGACCACGACTTCGATGCCCTTGTGCAGGCCGCGAAGCACGATGAAAACGGTCAACGTCATAAATAGCGTGTGCGTCAGGATCATCTTGCCGGGGTTGGCATGCAGGGCGCCAAGCTGTGCACCGGCCACCTCGGCCGTTGCGCCGGTGAACGTTCCCTGGGCCATCAGTGGAATGTAGGCAAGCAGCCAGCCAGCAATGACCGAATAGAAGCTCAGCACGAGCAGTGAGGCGCACATGCCGATCCAGGCCGCCACCTGCCAGCCAACCCACTTGCCCTCATCGCGCGCGGCCTTGCGCACGCTGGCGACGGCGCTTAAACCTGCGCGACGGCCAATCGCAAGTTCGCAGATGATGATCGGCATCGCGATCAGCGCGACGCACACGAGGTACACGATAACGAAGGCGCCACCGCCGTTGGTGCCGGCCTCGTACGGGAAACGCCAGAAGTTGCCAAGGCCCACCGCCGACCCTACGGCAGCCATGATGAAGGTAAAGCGCGAAGACCAGTTTTCGTGCGCACCGCCGCCGGCTGTCTGCATAGTGTTCCCCGTCAGTTATTCGTTGTTGTGCCGGAGTATACGTTATCGGCGAGGGAGAACACGCCGTCAGTCAGTCAAGCCGTCAGTTGGACAGGTAATTCAGCACGCGGTTGTACGTCTCCTCCGACACGCGCTCGCTGTCGCCGCCCGTGGTATTAACGAACTGGATGACCACGGTGTCAGTCGCCGAATGATAGCGCGCGATGCTCTGGTAGCCGGGCAGCCAGCCGGTGTGCGCGTAGCCGGAGAACACAGATCGGTACACTGCACGTTCGGCGTCGCTCAGCAGCGTGCCCGTTGCAAGCTGCCGGAGGAACACGCCCGTGTCCTGAACGGTCGAGATCATGGAGCCGCCCGGTGCCACGTAGTCCTGCTCGGTGCGATCAACGTTGTCCCAGTAACCGCGGGCCAACCGCGCCGCGTTGATCTCGGACAGAAGCGAGTAGGTGTCCACCATTCCCAGCGGCGACAGAATTTCGTTTTGCACAAAGTCATGATGGCTGTAGCCCAGGGCGGTATCGAGAATCATGCCAAGCAGCAGGTAATTCGTGTTGGAGTATTCATTACGCGCATCGGGCGCAAAATCGGCAGGCAGGCCGAGCACCAGGTCCAGCAGCGCCGTATTGCTGGTGTGAGGCTGCCGCCAGCTGAAGCCGGGCGCCGTGTCGAAGTCAGGCACGCCGCTGCGGTGCTGCAACAGGTTCCGCACCGTAATTGTGTCGGCATTCTCGATAGCGGCAGCCACCGCCGGCAGCCAGAACGCCACCGTGTCATCGAGCCGCAGCAGGCCGTCGTCCACCAGCTTCGTGCTGCTGACCGCGATGAACAGTTTGCTGATGCTGGCGATCTTGAATAGC
>JBCAXP010000337.1:0-5497 GCA_038533995.1 Pseudomonadota bacterium | reverse complement strand
GATGCGGACGGCATTGCCGACACCGACGACAACTGCCTGGGGCTGCAGAACGCTCCGCAGCGCGACACCGACGGCGACGGCATCGGCAATCGCTGCGATGCCGACCTCGACCAGAACTGTCTCGTCACTATCGCCGATCTCGGGCTGTTGAAGCAGGCATTCTTTAGCGCGGGCGACCTCGACGAAGACTTCGACGGCGACGGCATCGTTGGCTTCAGCGACCTCGGCATCTTCCGGTCACTGCTGTTCACCGACTACACCGTGAACAACCCCAGCGGCCAGGCCAACCTGTGCTCGCCGCAGTAACGCCGATTCGTCATGCACCCGAATTGGCACCGCCGGCCAGCAGCCTCAGGGCCTGAGCGCGAACCACCGGCAATCCGGCGTGAAGCGCCGCAGCCGGTGGCAGCACGGGTGCGCCCGCGGTACAACCACGACCGCGTAACGCTGTCGCCGGAGGCTCACCGGGCCCTGGCGAAGGCGCGCCAAGACGCAACAGCCCAGACGACTTCGAACAGCGCGCCACCGCCGTTGCCGCCCTCCCCGACTGGCCTCTCGCTAAGCGAAGCGCACGCCGCCATCGCCGAATACCTCGAAATCGCCCGCCGCCAGCCCGACTGACCAGCCACTCGCCTTGTTGCCGCCGGCAGCGCGCAGTACAGTGGTGAGCGCTAGGCGGGGGCGGCATGACACCGGAACTGTGGGAGCACATCAGCAGGCTGTTTGAGGCGGCACTGGCGCTGCCCGCTGCCGAGCGCGACGCCTTTGTGCAGTCGCTCGTCAACGAACCGGAGGAAGTACGCTCCGAGCTGGCCGCCCTTCTCACCGCGCACGGCGACGCTTCCGCCACGCTCATCAGCGATGATTTCGGCTCGCAGGCCGCCCAGGCTGCCGCGGGCGCGGTCGCAAGCGCCCTGCCCGAGGCGGTCGGCCCGTACGCCATCGAAAAGGAAATTGGCCGCGGTGGCATGGGCGTTGTGTACCTCGCCCGCCGGGCCGACGGCCAGTTCGAGCAGCAGGTGGCACTCAAGCTCGTCAAGCGCGGCATGGACACGGACGAAGTGCACAGGCGCTTTCTCTTCGAACGCCAGCTGCTCGCGCGCCTTCAGCACCCTGGCATTGCACGACTGCTTGACGGCGGCATCAGCGACGACGGCCGGCCCTGGTTTGCGCTGGAGTACATCGACGGCAGCCCGCTGTACGACTACTGCGACGAGCAGCGCCTGGGTCTCCGCGAGCGCCTCGCCCTGTTCCTGGAAGTGTGCGACGCAGTGCGCTACGCCCACCGGGCGCTTGTCGTGCACAGAGACCTCAAGCCGTCGAACATTCTGGTTACCAAAGACGGCGCACCGCGGCTGCTCGACTTCGGCATCGCCAAGCTCATGGACGACAGCCTGGCGCCGGCCGGCGCACCGCGCACCGAGGCGAGTATCAAACTCATGACGCCGGAGTATGGTGCACCGGAGCAACTGAGCGGGGGCGACATCACGACCGCCACGGACGTGTACGCACTCGGCGTCATCCTGTACGAGTTGCTTAGCGGTCACCGGCCTTACGACTTCGACCGCCGGTCTGCTGTCGACATGCACGAGCTCATCGTTCGTACCGAGCCGCCGCGTCCATCAACCCGCGTGCGCACCGCGACCGGCGGTCCGGCTGACGATGCGGCGGCTGCGCGTTCCACCAGTGCCGATCGGCTGTCCCGCGCGCTGAGCGGAGACCTCGACGTTATCGCACTCAAAGCCCTCGCCAAGGCGCCGGAGCGCCGCTACGACTCGGCGCGGGCACTGGCCGAGGACATTCGCCGGTACCTCGATGACCGACCCATCGAGGCGCGCCCGGACTCCGTGGCGTACCGCGCGGCGAAGTTCCTCAAGCGCCACGCGCTTGGCGCAATTGCCGCCGCAATCGTCGCCGTGTCGCTGGTCGGCGGACTGGCAACGGCGGTATGGCAAGGGCGTATTGCAGCCCGTGAAGCGGCTCGAGCAGACGCCACCTCCACGTTTCTGCTGGAGATGCTAGCGTCCGTGGACCCCGACAAGGCCGAGGGACGGGAGGTTACCGTTCGCTCCGTTCTCGATGAAGCTGCCGGCAGGCTCGACAACGCAGATACGCCGGTCAGCGGCAAGCCAGCGGTGGAAGCGGCTATCCGCGCGACCATTGGCAACACGTACAAGGCCCTTGGCGACCGCGAGGCAGCGACAGACCACCTTGCCGCCGCAGTAGCCCTGTACCGCCCATCGCTTGGCGACGAGCACCCACAGACGGTGCGCGCCATAAGCGACCTCGGCGCCTCATACTTCGACCGGGGCATGGTTGACGAGGCCGAGCCGCTCTACGAGGAAGCGCTCGCGACCAGCCGCCGCGTGTTCGGCGAAGTGCATGAGCTCACCCAGCTCGGCCTCGTGCGTATTGCCGGCATCTATTTCGTGCGGGGCGACTTCCCGCGAGCCGAAATCGTGCTGCGTGACACGGTCAAGGTACGCACAGCGATGCTGGGGCCGGAGCACGAACAGACGCTCATTTCCAAAGCGAACCTCGGCACGATCATCGGCCGGCAGAAGCGCTCCGAAGAGGCTGCACAAATCCTGAAGGAAACCCTCGAGGCGCAGCAGCGCTTACTAGGCTACGACCACCGCGCCACGCTTTACACGCAATCGAACCTGGCCAACATTTACAATGAACTCGAGCAGTACGACGAATCCATTGCCCTTGAGCGGTCGGTGCTTGAACGGCGCCAGCGAGTGCTCGATGCCGACCATCCGGAAATCGCCGATGCACAGGGCCGTCTCGCGATCGCGTATCTCGCCGGTGACTACTTCGAGGAGTCCCGTGTGCTCTTCGATGAAGCAATGCCAAGACTTATCGAGCACTACGGCAGCGACAATCCCCACGCCCTTGTCATGCAGGGCAATGAAGCCATTCTTTTTGGCAAGCTCGGTCGCTACGACGAAGCCGAAGCGCAGATGCGCCACGTCGTGGACGCGCTCGTGCGTGTGCTTGGTAATGAGCACGGCACAACGGTTGCCATGAAGGCAGAGCTCGACACACTGCTGCAAGACGCACAGAAATAATTGGAAACATAGTTATCACAGGACTATCCGCTTCCGTGATGATTATGTTTACTGAAAGCGATTCAGTTGCTTAAGTGCTCTCGGGGCGTCTCGCACCCCACCAACCCTGCAATGTGCTGTTACAAATTAGAATGAACGCGTGACATTTGCGTGATGCTTGGCTCATGCCTGCATTCCATACTGACTTCGCCTCGAGGTGGACCTTTCGCACCGCCTCATCGAACACATGGGAGATAACATGAAAATGTCACGGATTCTGGCAGCGGGCGCAGCAAGCGGCGCATTGCTGCTGGCCTCAAACGCCGCACTTGCCTTGCAGGTGCAGGTCACAGTAACAAATAACGCACCGGCCGGCGGCGTCTACCTGACGCCTGTGTGGGCCGGCTTCCACGACGGCTCGTTCGATTCGTTCAACGCTGGCGAAGCCGCCGCACCCGGCCTCGAAGCCATTGCCGAAGACGGCAACGTTGGTCCGATTTCAGACGTGTTCGACGGCACGCTGACGGGCGACCCCGTTGCTGGCCGCGTCCAGGGCGTGGTCGGCTCCGCGCCGATCGGTCCGGGCGGAAGCCAATCGCAAACCTTTGACATCAGCGACAGCGGCCTGAACACGTACTTCTCGTACGCCTCGATGGTCCTCACCAGCAACGACTACTTCGTTGCAAACGGTGATCCGCTGGCAATCAGCATTGCCGACATCCTCGACGGCATCACCAACGAGATTTCGTTCACTGTCGGCACGCCGGGCAGCGTTTACGACGCCGGCACCGAGGTCAACGACTTCTCCTTCGCCGCGGGCAACGGCTTCTTCCCGGGCCTTGGCCCAGGTCAGGGCGGCCCCAACCAGGGCACCGATGAGAACGGCGTCGTGACCGCGGTCACGGGCGACCCCTACGCGAACTTCCTGAACGCGAACGGGTTCGACACGTCGTTGCTGAACTTCAACAACACCTCGCTGTACACCAACGGCATTGCCACGATCACTATCTCCGTGGTTAACCCGGTGCCGGTGCCTGCAGCACTGCCGCTGATGGCTGGCGCCCTTGGCCTTCTGGGCTTTGTTCGCCGTCGCTTTAGCTGAAGTACCGCCTGGCCGGGGTCGCCTTCAGGTACCCCCTAGACCCTGAAGCGATCCCGGCCTTGTAGCTTACTGTTTCTCTTCCCCAAACTCATTTCCCTTCATTGAGTTTTGCGCGGTATCCCTTCGGGGGTATCGCGCCTTTTTTTTGGTTGGTTGTAGGGGACGGCTAGCGTTGCCCGGCGAGCGGCCAGTTCTCCGGCGTCCAGTGAAAACGCAGCCGCTTGCCTTCCTCGTGAGGGTCATCGAAGGCGAGAAAGACCGCAGCCAGCCGCAAAGGCGGCGGCTCCGCGGAAGGACGCAAGCCCCGATGCAGTGCATCGCCCATGATGGGAAAGCCCGCCTCCGCAAGGTGCCGGCGCACCTGGTGTTTGCGGCCAGTGCTCGTTTTCACCTCAACGAGCGACAAACCGGCTTCCGGATCAAACGCAAGTCGCGTTGCATGGCTCAACGCCGCTTTGCCGTCGATCGGCGCGTCAAACGTGCGCCCGTCGTTCGTCGAGGGAAACTTGCCGTGCACGATGGCGTGGTAGCGCTTCGACACCGTACGAGCCGCGAACTGTGCCGACAGCGCAGCCGCCGTTCGCCGGTCGTGCGCCAGTAGCATCAGGCCGCACGCGCCGAGATCGAGCCGATGCACAATCAGCGCCTCGCGAGCCGGCTCGAGGTGTCGCTCCGCCCACCGTCCGAGCGTTGTGTGATCGCCCCATTTCGACCCTTGAGACCGCATGCCGGGCGGCTTTGCCCAAAGCGACCACCGACCCCCATCGTGCACCAGTGCCGCAGTCGGCGGCTCCTCGGCCAGCACGCGCGCGTTGAAGTAAAGGTGCAGTTCATCGCCCGCCCTGAGCTTTGCGGTGCGGCGCCGCAGCCTGCGCACGCCGTGCTTGTGGTGCAGCCACACGGCGCCGCACAGCATCGCCCGCTCCACCGCACGGCGGGACAGTCCGCTGGCCTCGCGCAGGAGCGCCACCGCGTCGCGGCCGCTGTCATCAACGACAAGGTGTGCTTCGGCGATGTGGTTCGCAGGATCCGTGTTATCTCCCATCGCCTTGCCGCTATACTCCCCGGATGCCATTCACTGAACTCCTGGCCCAACAGCCGCTGCTGCTGTGGACCGCCACTGTTGCGCTGGATTTACTGTTCGCCATTCTATGCTATCGGCTGTTCGGCAGGGCCGGTCTGTGGGGCGTTGTGGTGTTCAGCTTGCTTCTCGCTAACATCATGGGTCCAAAGCTCACGGTTGTTGCGGGCCTGCAGACCAGCATGGGCGTTATTCTCTACAGCAGCATTTTTTTTGCCACCGACCTGTTGAGCGAACTGTACGGGCAGCGTGAAGCCCAGC
>JBCAXP010000336.1:0-5500 GCA_038533995.1 Pseudomonadota bacterium | reverse complement strand
TGTAGCCCAGGTGACGACCCGATGCGGGATTGATGCCGGGTTTGTCGACTTCAATCCCGCATCGGGTCGTCACCTGGGCTACATCCCCGGCGGCGGCGTGTACCCGGCCGCGCTCGGCGATTACCTGGCGGACGTTACCAACCGCTACGCAGGTGTCGCCTACGCGTCGCCCGGCGCAGTGCGGCTGGAGAAAAAACTGGTTGCGTGGCTCGCGGAGATGGTTGGCTACCCGTCGACGTTCGGCGGCGACCTGACGTCTGGCGGCAGCATCGCAAACCTCGTGGGTATCGTTGTCGCGCGGGATGCGCGCAACCTGCGTGGCAAAGACTTTGAAAAGTCCGTTGTCTACCTGTCGGCGCATACCCATCACTGCGTGGACAAGGCGCTGCGGCTTGCGGGCCTCAGAGACTGCCCGGTGCGCCGCATTCCAATGGACGAGCGCTACCGGATGGATCCGGCGCAGCTTGAAGCGGCCATTCGCCGCGACCGCGAGGACGGGCTTGTGCCGTGGCTCGTCGTGGCCTCCATGGGAAGCACCGACGTTGGCGCCGTGGATCCTGTGGACGCGATCGCCGAAATCGCGCAGGAGCACGAGCTGTGGCTGCACGTTGACGCTGCGTACGGCGGCTTTTTCATGCTGTGTGATCCCGGCCGCGAAGTGCTTGCCGGCATTGAGCGCTCCGACTCGCTTGTGATCGATCCGCACAAAGGGCTGTTCCTGCCCTACGGTTCAGGCGCGGTGCTCGTGCGCGACGAAACCCAGCTGCATCTGTCGCACTACTACCAGTCGAACTACATGCAGGACGCGCAGGAGTCGGCTCTGGAGCTGTCACCCGCCGACCTCTCGCCAGAACTGAGCCGGCCGTTTCGCGGTTTGCGCATGTGGCTGCCGCTGAAGCTCGCGGGCCTTGCGCCGTTTCGCGCGGCGCTCGAGGAAAAGCTGGAGCTCGCGCGTTACTTCTATGAGCAGCTCGGCAAGATGCCCGGCTTCGAGCTCGGTCCGCCGCCGCAGCTGTCCGTTGTGGTGTACCGCTACGTGCCGGAAAACGGCGATGCCGATGCGTTCAACCGCGCGCTGGCCGATGCCGTGCTGGACGACGGCCGGGTGTGCATTTCCACCACGTTGCTCGATGGCCAGTTCTGGCTGCGCATGGCGGCGATGAACTTTCGCACGCACGTCGATACCATTGACCTGTATCTTGAGATACTGGGCGACGCGGTGGCGGCTGTGGAGAAAAGCCAGTAACCACGCGGCGCGATTGAGGCGCCTTGAGGAAAAACGATGACCGACAAGCAGTACATCACCGCGCAGCAGCTTCTTGACGATTCGTTTCGCCTGGGCGCAATGGTCGCAAAAAGCGGCTTCAGACCGAACTACATCGTTGGCGTGTGGCGCGGCGGTACGCCGGTGGGAATCGCGGTGCAGGAATTGCTCGACTACCTGGGCCACGAAACCGACCACATTGCGATCCGCACCAGTTCCTATGCCGGCATCGATAAACGGAACAAGCACGTGCGCGTGCACGGCTTGAGCTACGTAATCAAGAACATCAACGCCGACGACCGGCTGCTGATCGTTGACGACGTGTATGACAGCGGACTCAGCATTCGCGCCATCATCGAGCGGCTGCACGAACGCTGCCGGCGAAACACGCCCGAGGAGATCCGGATAGCCACGCCGTATTACAAGCCGGGTAACAACAAGACCGACCGGCCGCCGGATTTTTTCGTGCACGAGACCGATCGCTGGCTCGTGTTTCCCCACGAGCTTTCGGGGCTGACGCCCGAAGAAATCCTGCGGGATAAGCCGGGGGTCGACTCAATAAGCGATCTGTTGAATCGCGGCTAAAGCCGCTCCCACAGGCTTTGTTCCCACAGGGATTGTTTCTAGTGGCACCGTGGGAGCGGCTTCAGCCGCGATAGGGCGGCGATTTGGCGAAACAACTGCGGCAGGGTTGCCGCTCCTACGAGGCGAGAAACATCCGGTAGGCAGGGTTAGCGGTTTCGTCCCACCATGCGTAGCCAAGATCGTCGAGGTGTTGTCGAAACACCGCGTCGTCTGACGCCGGCACCTGGATGCCGGCAAGCACACGGCCAAAGTTGGAGCCGTGATTGCGATAGTGGAACAGGCTGATGTTCCATCGTCCGCCGACGGCGGTCAGGAAATCCAGCAACGCACCGCGGCGTTCGGGAAACTGGAAGCGCAGAAGCCGTTCGTCGGCGAGGGCGTCGCCGCTGCCACCGACCATGTGGCGCACGTGGAGCTTTGCAAGTTCATTGTCGCTTAAGTCCAGCGCGTCGTAGCCGGCGCCCTTTAGGTCTGACAGCAGCCGGTCACGCGCCTGTGCGTCGCCGGCAATGTTGATGCCCACGAAGATGTGCGCACGTGAGCCGTTGCCGTACCTGTAGTTGAACTCGGTCACCGGCCGCCGGCCGAGCGCATTGCAGAACTTCAGGAAGCTGCCGGCCTCCTCGGGAATCTCCACCGCCAGCAGGGCTTCGGTGTGCTCGCCGATGTTCGCGCGCTCGGCAACGTGCAACAGCCGGTCGAAGTTGAGGTTGGCGCCGCTGTTCAGCGTCACCAGCGTCTGGTTTTCGACCCCGGTTTGCTCGACGTACTTTTTGAGGCCAGCGATACCCACGGCGCCGGCCGGCTCGGCCATGGCGCGCGTATCGTTGAAAAGATCCTTGATTCCCGCGCAGATTTCATCGGTGTCTACAGTAATCACCTCGTCGAGGTACTGCTGGCACAGCCGGAACGTCTCTTCGCCAACCTGCCGCACCGCGACGCCGTCGGCAAAGATGCCCACCTCGTCCAGCGTGACGCGGCGGCCTGCAGCCAGCGACGCTTTCATGCTCGCGGCGTCCGCCGGCTCGACGCCGATGATGCGCGTCTGCGGGTACAGGTATTTGACGAAGACCGCGACGCCGGCAGCAAGACCGCCACCGCCGACCGGCAGGAAGATGGCGTCCACCGGGCCGCCGTGCTGGCGCATGATCTCCATGCCGATCGTGCCTTGCCCGGCGATAACGTCGGGGTCGTCAAACGGGTGTATGAACGCCATGCCCTCGCGGGCGGCGAGGTCCTTTGCGTGGGCAAAGGCCGCGTCGTAGTCTTCGCCCTCCGACACGATGTCGCCGCCCAGCGCCGCCACCGCCTTGCACTTGATGGCAGGGGTCGTGGTGGGCATCACCACAACGGCCTTGCAGCCGAGCTTCGAAGCAGCAAGCGCAACGCCCTGCGCGTGGTTGCCGGCCGAGGCGCACACGATGCCCCGAGTCAGCTGGTCGGCAGGCATGCCCGCGAGCTTGTTGTAGGCGCCGCGCAGTTTGAAGGAATACACAGACTGCAGGTCTTCACGCTTGAGCAGTACGTGGTTGTTCAAACGGGCCGACAGTTCCGGCGCGGCGTCCAGCGGCGACTCAATGGCCACGTCGTACACGCGTGACTTGAGAATGCGCTCGATGTAGTGGTTGTCCACGGATTTCATTGCCGAGTCTGGCGCGACGCTTGATGCGCCGTCCGGGCTGCCGGATTTACTGGCTGACTGAGCCACGGCTGATCGCCATTGTGCCGCTGCGCACCACTGACACGATGTCGCCGTGGCTCGCGAGCGCGTCGATACACCGATCAATGTTTTCCATGGAGCCTGCCAGCTCCAGTGTGCGGTAGTGCTTGCCCTCGTCGAGCAGGCGCGCGCCGTACTCGTCGAGCAGCGCCGAAAACGCGCCGGCGTTTTCCGGGCGGCGCCGCAGTTTTACCAACGCGAGCTCACGCTCAATGTGTTTGCCATGGGTCATGTCGACGAGAGACACCACGTCGACGAGCTTCAGCAGCTGGCTACAGATCTGGTGAATCACATCATCGGAGCCGATGGTGACAAGGGTCAGCCGCGACACCGTGTGATCCTGCGTTGGGGCGACCTGCAGAGACTCGATGTTGTAGCCGCGCGAAGAGAACATGCCGGCCACTCGGGTCAGCGCGCCGGCTTCGTTCTGCAGATGGATTGAAATGGTGTGGCGCATGATTTGTTTCGCATCTGGCCGGCGCCGCGGCCGCCGTGCTGGACTTCGCGGCAGAGCCGTTGGTACGCTTGGCTGCTGCAATGCAATAGCGGCAGGGTAATTGAGGCGACAGGGTGACGCAAGTTGCGGCGCGCCTGCGCACAGCACGCGAGGGAAATTTCTCGCCGGGTCAAGACTATGTACGAAGATCACGAATCGCTTCCCGAATGCCGACCGGCCGCCGCCGGCCAGGTAATGACCGGCGCCGAGCAGGTTGTGCAGGTGCTGGTGGAAGAGGGTGTGGATCGCGTATTTGGTTACAGCGGCGGCGCGATACTGCCGGTGTTCGATGCGATCTTTCGCTACAACATGGAAAACGGCCCCGAGTCGAGCGACGTGGCCGACCTTCCGCTGCCGATGATTGTGCCTGCCAACGAGCAGGGCGCAGCGTTCATGGCCGCGGGCTACGCGCGGGCAAGCGGCAAGGTCGGCGTGGCGATGGTGACGTCCGGTCCCGGCGCAACGAACACAGTGACGCCGGTGCGTGACTGCATGGCCGATTCGGTGCCGATCGTGCTCATTTGTGGCCAGGTGCCCACGGCGGCTATCGGCACGGACGCCTTCCAGGAGGCCCCGGTCCACAGCATTATGGGCGGCGCGTGCAAGCACGTGTTCCTGGTAACAGATGCGGACAAGCTGGAAGCCACCGTGCGCACCGCCTTTGAAATCGCCCGGACCGGTCGCCCCGGTCCCGTGGTGATCGACATTCCGAAGGACATCCAGAACGCGTCGAGCGAGTATGCCGGCGCCGGCAGGCTACCGGTGCCGGGCTACCGGCAACGCATGCACACGCTGCGCACGAACCTCCTCGAGCGGGATGAGGCACAGCAGTTTCTCGATCTGCTGTCGCAAGCGAAGCGGCCGCTCATCTATGCCGGCGGCGGTGTCATCAACGCGGGCGCTGCCGATGAGGTGAGGGCGTTCACCGAGCGCTTCGAAATTCCGGTGGTGACAACGCTGATGGGCATTGGCGCGGTCGACACAACAAAGCCCCTGTCGCTGCACATGCTCGGCATGCACGGCACCGCTTTTGCCAACTATGCGGTCGAGGACTGCGATTTTCTTATTGCGCTCGGTTCGCGCTTTGACGATCGGGTGGCGGGTGTACCGCTGAAATTCGCGCCCTCCGCGTTGCACATCGCGCACTTCGACATCGACGCAACGGAAATTGGCAAGGTCAAGTCGGTCGACTGGCACCACGTCGGCGAACTGGGCCAGGCGCTGCGCACGATTCTGTCGGTCGCAGACTCCGGCGAGGTGGCCACAGACTTTGCCGACTGGCACGGCCACGTGGCTGAGCTGAAGAAAAATCATGCGCTCAACTACAAGCGTGACGGCGACAGAATCCAGCCGCAGCACATCATCGAGGAAATCAACCGCCACACCGGCGGCGAGGCGATCATTGCCACGGGCGTCGGACAGCACCAGATGTGGG
>JBCAXP010000335.1:0-5510 GCA_038533995.1 Pseudomonadota bacterium | reverse complement strand
AGAAGTTTCGCGTGTCCGGCCGCGGCGAGCTGCACCTGGCGATTCTGCTGGAAACCATGCGCCGCGAAGGCTATGAACTTGCGATCTCCCGGCCGCAGGTCATTCTCAAAACCGTTGACGACATCCAGATGGAGCCGTTCGAAAATCTCACGGTTGACGTGGAGGAGGGGCACCAGGGTGCGGTGATGGAAGCCCTGGGCACCCGCGGTGCGGAACTGCGCGACATGCAGCCGGACGGGAAGGGTCGCGTGCGTATTGACTACCGCATTCCGTCACGCGGCCTGATCGGTTTCCAGACTGACTTTCGCACGCTGACTTCCGGCACCGGCCTCATGCATCACGTGTTCGAGGACTACGCACCGCACCGTGGCGGAGAACTCGCGCGCCGGGCCAACGGCGTGTTGATCTCCAACGGCCAGGGCAAGGCGCTCGGCTTTGCGCTCTTTAACCTGCAGGAACGCGGCCGGCTGTGTATCTCTCATGGCGACACCGTGTACGAAGGACAGATTGTCGGGCTGCACTCGCGCGACAATGACCTCACGGTGAACCCGATGAAGGGCAAGCAGCTGTCAAACGTGCGCGCCGCCGGCAAGGATGAGCGCATTCAGCTGACGCCACCCATGCAGCTGTCGCTCGAGCAGGCCATGGAATTCATCGACGACGATGAGCTGGTGGAGATAACGCCAGGCAGCCTCCGGCTTCGGAAGCGCTTTCTCAAGGAGCACGAGCGCAAGCGCGCCGCGAATCAGCGCTTGTAGATTCTGCCGTGCTGACCCGAGCTGTGGCTCGATGTCGGCGCTCTCGGCGGCGCCATGGCCCGGGACGCCTGGGCGCGCGGCGAAGGCCGTGACATGGACGAGCGGGGCATTCTAGAAGAAGACGCGGCTGACGGCATGCCGGCGCTGCCGGGGTTACGGCTGGCCGGCGGCCGCGGGGGCGGCGTCAGCACTATCAGGTGGTTGTTGAGCGATCCCGGAGCGTTCAGGAACAGGCGGCCGTGCTGTGCGGAGTAGGTGGACCAGCCGCCGGTGTTCATGTTGGCAAAGCTGCTTTCCCGGTAAGAGGGGTGGGCATACGTGTTGCTGATCGCGTAGTCACTGCCATTTTCCGATTCAAGATACACCGTGCCTGACTCGATGCCGCCCGGCACCGGGTTCGTACTCATGGCAAAAACCTGCGAACCGTCGCCATCGGTCGCGCCGCGGTGGCTGTAAGACGACACGATGTAGCCGCCAGGGTTAGCGTCCACCTGCTGGCGCATGGGCGAACAGGCTGCGCAGAGGGCGGCGCCTCCGATAAGTAAGAGTGCCGATGGATTCCGGTGGCGATAGCGTGGTTTTTTCATTGTTTTTATTCCTGCGGTCGCTTGTCTGAAATCAGATGAGTCATGCCGGTGTGCCGCCCTGGTGACGCCCCTTCCTGCACTTAAAGACCATGTTACGCAACGAGGGTTCGCCCGACCAGCGGATTATGTCGAATCAACAGCGGCAAAATCCGCGTTGCGGTGCGCAATTTTGTGAACTGGCGCACAGGATAACCTGTGGAAAACATGTATGTTACGATGCAAGTCAGCAATTTGGGACATTTTTCCCATCTTGCATCGCAGTGAAGGGGCCACGGGTTTCCGTGAGCGAATAAGGGAACGCTTAAATAAAGCGTTGAATTATAAGGGAAGGCTTCGGTGGCGCAGCTAGGGTGACGCGCGCCGCGGCCAAATGGCGATGAATAAACTGCTGCGCCGACAACTGGAACTGCTCGCGGACGGGCAGAACAGCGAGACGCCGTCCATGGACGCGCTCCTGGAAATGGTGAGCGCCCAGTACGACGCTTTCGAGTCCATGGCGGGCAACGAGCGCAAGCGCGTCAGCCGGGAAGAATACCTGCGTCGCAAACTGCGCTATCAGTCCTCTCACGACGCCCTGACCGGCCTGGTCAATCGCAACGAGTTCGAACTTCGCATCCGCGAGTCGCTGGAGCCGGATGGCAACCGGGCCGGTGACCATTCCAGCGTGCTGTATCTCGATATCGACCAGTTCAAGGTGATCAACGACACCTGCGGCCACGTTGCGGGTGACCGGCTTCTTAAAGAGCTGGCCGGCATCATGCGCGATAAGGTTCGTGGCACCGACGTGCTGTCACGGCTGGGCGGTGACGAGTTCGGCGTTCTGCTGCGCGGCTGCGACGCCACGTCGGCGGAGCGCATTGCCGAGGAGCTGCGCCGCGGCATCAGCGATTTCGGCTTCCGCTGGGAAGGGCGAGTATTTCGTCACTCCGCCAGCATAGGCGTGGTGCATGTCAACCCCAACACCGACAGCGCGGCGTCCATACTCAGTGCCGCCGACGTCGCCTGCTTCACCGCGAAGGAAGGCGGGCGCAACCGTGTGCATGTCTATCACGCTGGTGGCGTTCACGCGCAGCACCAGCAGATGCTCTGGGTCAACCGGCTGGCTCGTGCCTGCGAGGAAGACCGGCTGCGGCTTTACTATCAGCCGATCGTGCCGCTCAACGGAGACAGCCGTCAGCCGGCGCACTACGAGCTTCTTCTTCGTATGGTCGACCGTTTTGGCAGCATTGTGCCGCCGGGCGATTTCATTCCCGCTGCCGAGCGCTACAACCTGATGCCGCGCATCGACCGCTGGGTCGTTCGCCATGCCCTGCAGAATCTCGCACACCGGCGCAGCAGTCCGCGGCCGTTCTACACGCTGTCCATCAACCTGTCGGGAACGTCTCTGAGCACCAGCAGCTTCCTGGATTTCGTACGCGACGAAATGCAGCAACACGACCTCAGCGAGCATGCCATCTGCTTCGAGATCACCGAGACCGCTGCCATCGGCAATATCAGCTCGGTGGCGCACTTCATGTTCGAACTGAAGAAGATGGGCTGCCTGTTCTCGCTGGATGACTTCGGCAGCGGCCTGTCGTCGCTGGCCTACCTGAAGCAGCTGCCGGTGGATCTGTTGAAGATCGATGGCCAGTTCGTTCACAACATTTGCGAGAGCCCCGTCGACACCGCACTGGTCGGTGCGATGACCCAGATCGGCACCGCCATGGGTATCAAGACGGTGGGCGAACGGGTGGAAAGTCACGACACCGCGCGACGTCTTGCGGCTATGGGCGTGGACTACGGCCAGGGCTTCCACTTCGCCGAACCAGTGGCCGCATCCAGCCGTGCCTGCTTCGACCCCGAGGCAACCGGCACCACCACCGCAACGCTGCGACTCCCCGGCGCGTCCGGACTTTTCACCACCGCAGGTTGAAATCTGGGCCAATCTGGTCAATTCTGGCGCGGCATCCACGCGCCGGAGCATGAACCATGATTGAGCAACCAGCCTTCACTGTCGGCATCGAGGAAGAGTACCTGCTCGTCGATCTCGAGACCCGCGACCTTGCCAAGGAACCCCCCGAGGAAATGCTGACTGAGTGCGAAGAACTCAGCGGCGGCCAGGTCAGTCCGGAGTTCCTTCGAGCGCAGATCGAGGTGGGCACCCGCGTATGCGCAACCATGGCAGAAGCCCGGGAGGACCTGGCCGGACTGCGACGCACGATCGTCGAGGTCGCCGGCAAGCACGGCCTGGCGCCGATTGCCGCATCGACGCACCCGTTTGCCACGTGGCAGAACCAGAGCATCACGAACAGAGACCGCTACCATGCCCTCAACAGGGACATGCAGGCCTCTGCACGGCGGCTCGTCATCTGCGGCATGCACGTGCACGTCGGCCTGGGCGATGACGACCTGCGCATCGATCTCATGAACCAGTTTGCGTACTTCCTGCCGCATCTGCTGGCGCTGAGCTGTTCGTCGCCGTTCTGGGAGGGCGAGAACACCGGCCTGCAGTCCTACCGTCTGACGGTGTTCGACGGCATGCCCAGAACGCGCCTGCCGGACCCCTTCGCCAGCTACGCCGAGTATCTCCGGCACGTGGAGATTCTCGTCGGCGCCGGCCTGCTCGAAGACGCATCAAAAATCTGGTGGGACGTGCGCCCAAGCTCGCGCTACCCGACGCTCGAGATGCGCATCACCGACGTGTGCACGCTGGTCGACGATTCCGTTGCGATTGCGACACTCACGGCGTGCATCATGAGCATGCTCTACCGGTTGCGTAATGAGAACAAGCGCTGGCGGACCTACTCGCAGATTCTCGTTAACGAGAACCGCTGGCGCGCCATGCGCTACGGTCCCGATGAGGGCCTGGTGGATTTCAGTAAAGCTGCTATCGTGCCGTACGCCGAACTGCTGGACGAAATCATCGAGATGGTGCGGCCGGACGCAGTGCGGATGGACTGCGTGAAGGAGCTGGAATCGGCGCGCGACATTATCGAGCGCGGTACCAGTGCCAGGCAGCAGATCGAAGCCTACGACGCGGCAATTGCAGCGGGCGGCGACAAGCATGCCGGTCACAGGGCGGTGGTCGACAAGCTCGTGGAAATGACCCGCACCGGACTGTAGTCACCATGCGAAGGCTGAGCGTTGCGCCCATGATGGAGTGGACGGACCGGCATTGCCGGTACCTTCTGCGTATCGTTGCGCCTCACACGCTGCTGTACACCGAGATGGTCACCGCGAACGCGCTGGCACACGGTGACGCCGACCGGCTGCTGCAGCACGATGCCGCGGAGTACCCGGTGGCGCTTCAGCTCGGCGGCAGCGAGCCGGAACTGCTGGCCGCCGCCGCCCGGCGCGGCGCAGAGGCGGGTTTCCAGGAGATCAATCTCAACGTCGGTTGCCCGAGCCCGCGTGTTACCCGTGGGCGCTTCGGTGCGTGTCTGATGGAAGAGCCAGACCTCGTGGCCGAATGCATCGCCGCCATGTTTGAGGCGGTGACAATTCCCGTAACCGTTAAGACCCGCATCGGCGTCGATGACCAGGACAGCGAGGCGTTTTTGCATCGCTTCGTGGAGCGCGTTGCGCAAACCGGCTGCAGCACGTTCATTATTCACGCACGCAAGGCGTGGCTGTCGGGTTTGAGCCCAAAGCAGAATCGCGAGATTCCGCCGCTGCACTACGACCGCGTTGTGCGCCTCAAGCAGGCGTATCCGACCTTCGAGTTTGTGCTCAATGGCGGCCTGGTAAAGCCGGAGCAGCTTGCTGAGCTTTCCGATGCGGTGGACGGCTTTATGATCGGCCGCGCTGCGTACCATGACCCCTTTGTTTTACACGCTATGGAGCTCGAGCTGTTCGGCGAGAAGGTCATGCCGCTCACGCGCGAAGACGTGGTTCTGCGCTTTGTGCCATATCTTGAGACGCAGCTTGCCGAGGGCGTGAAACTGCACGCTATGACGCGCCACATGCTGGGCCTTTTCCTGGGCTGTCCGGGTGCCCGCGCATGGCGCCGATCGTTGAGCGAACAGGGCGTTAAGCGCGGTGCGGGAGTCGAGGTGGTACACGACGCCCTGAATACGTTACTCTGCGCGGCCTGACACCAAGACCAAGGCCGTTTCCTCAAGGCGGCACTACACAGGATTTCCCAATGGCAGCGAAGCAGAAACGTAAACACGACAAGCGCCGTTCC
>JBCAXP010000334.1:0-5514 GCA_038533995.1 Pseudomonadota bacterium | reverse complement strand
GTCCAACGGAGACGCAGTATCGTTGCCTGTCGGCAGCTACCGTGTACGCTGGCGCAATGGCGGCGGCGACGGCGTTACCGCAACTATTGCTCACGACAAGGAGAGCCTGGTCAGCCTGGAGTAACGGGCAAAGCCTCGCATCGGCGACAGGAGGGAATTCCTATGACGATTCAACGCCTCTACCGCACGGCAATCTGGCTGGGCGCTGCTGTCGCGGCGACCGGCGCCAGCGCAGCGGCCGCATCTTCCGTGCTGAGGCTTTGCCCTGAGCGCTGCCGGTCACGCAACGGGCGCGAGGCGTGCCAAGTTGCGCAAAGCGGGCCGTTGCGGCTCTTGCTGGTTCAGTTCTTTTAGGGCAGGGGAAACTGCGCGACGCGGTCGGTAGTGAGCGAGCCGAGATACAGGTAGCCGTTGTGCTCTTCCACCGACGTCACCTCCCACACGTGCTGGCCCGACGGGTCATGGTAGCTGCCGATAATTTCTCCGGCCTCGTTGAGCCTGGCAACCAGCCCGTAGCGCGTCGCAGCGGGCTGCAACGCCTCCGGCAGTTTCGCCACCAGGTTCTTGAGCCACGGCTTCGGATGCAAAGCGTCGACATCGGCCTTTCGCGGTGACGGCAGGGCAAGCCAGAACGTGCCCTCCCCGTTCGCCGAGATGCCGTCAGGAAAACCGGCCAGGTTGTCGATGAAGATATCGTTGGTACCGGCCTTCGGACCGGCCAGCCAGTACCGGCGCACCCGGTAGCGCCAGGTCTCATTCACAAGCACGAAGTCCTCGGCCTGCGACAGCGCTACGCCGTTCGCGAAATACAGGCCGTCAAGCAGAACGCGCGTGGTAGCAGTCGCCGGGTCATACTCCAGCAGCCGGCCATACGGCCGTGTTTCCAGCAGGTCCAGGCGGTATTCGTGCTGGTTGAACTTGCTGCTGGCATCGCTGAAGTAGATGCGCCCGTTACTCGCGACATCCACGTCGTCCGTAAAGGCGAAAGGTACGCCATCTGCGCCCTCGCTCAGCACGGTCACCGTGCCGTCCAAGGTCACCGCCAGCAGGCCGCGGAACGCATCGGCAACGATCAACGTGCCGTCCGGGTGCCAGTCAAGACCCAGCGGCCGGCCGCCGGTGTCAACCAGCGTGGTGATTTCGCCTCCCATCGTCAGGCGTACGATGCGTCCGTCCTGCATGCCGGCGTACATCGTGCCGGCATCGTCAATGGCGATGTCCTCCGGCCCGAAGATCTCGTCACTCACGACGAGGTCCGCCCGGGTCAGTTCGTCATTTGGCGCCATAACGCCTTCAAGAGCTGGCGCCGGCGGCGGCGTCCACGCCTGCGAATCGACCGGACCTGGCACAAACACCAGCAGCATCACGACAACCAGTGACACCACCGACAACACCAGCCCGATGCGCCTGCCGGAGATCATTGCAACGCCAGCGCCAGCTTGCGCTTGTCCTCCGCTTCGCGCAGCAGGCGCGCTTCCTCGCCAGTCAGCACCTGCGCCTGCTCGGCACTGTCGATCCACTCGTCGATAGAGCTGCCACTGATCAGGTGAATCGTGAGCGCATGGCGCAGTTTGCGATGGAGCGGCTTGGTGTCAATGACCCTGGCCAGCGCCTCGTCGAGCTGATGCAGCGGATCGCGATGCTCGCCCGACTGGTACAGGCCGGCGGTGAGTCGCTCGCGCGCTGCCGACGGAACGAGCAGCAATTGCGCGACCCGCGCGTCGAGCCGGGCAAGCGTGGGTCGATAAGGCCGGCCAAAGGGAAACACGACCCATCCCAGCACCCGGCCAAGCCACGGCCGGGGAAAATTGGCGAGCACGTCGTCAAAGCTGCGCTGGATGTCAAACAGGCACTCGCCAAGCACCCGGTCGAGCAGTTCGCGATGAAAGTCCTCGCTGCCATCGTCGCGGAAGTGTTTCAGCGCCGCGGCGCCCACGTACAGGCCGCTCAGGATGTCAGCCATGCCGCCGGCCACGCGTTGCTGACGTACCAGGTCTCCGCGCATCACCAGCAACAGCACGTCGCTGGTAAAGGCAAAGGCGGCGCTCATGCGGCTTAAGCCGCGAAACCAGTGACGCGTGCCGCGGGCCTTGCGCGGCGTGCTGGCGAGGCGCCCACCCGCCAGCGACAGCAGCACGGTGCGCAGTCCGTTACTGAACGCCGTGCTCAGATGACGGGTAAACAGCCGGTCGAACTGCCGGAGGCCGCTGGCGCTGTCGGGATTGACCGCCGCGCTGACTTCGTCGCGCAAAAAGGGATGGCTGCGCAGTACGCCGCGGGCAAACATGAGATGGCTGCGCACCTGGATGTCGGAGGCATCCATAGACGGGGCCAGCTCCGCGAGCTGCCGCGCGCTGTCCCACAGGTTAGGACGACCGTTGCTGAATGCGCTGCCGCCGTGGATGCGCCGGGCGCTGGCCGCAATGCGGGTGACGCGCGCAGTCGCGTTGTACTTGACGATGCCGGCCGGCACCAGCGGTCCGTGACCGTCAGCCAGGCCGCCGACGGATACACAGCGCATGGCGTCCAGGCTGTACGTGTCCGCGGCCATGCGAGACAGCAACTCCTGCACTCCGCCGAAGTAGCCGAGCGGCGCGCCGCCATGAAAGCGGATGCGGGCGTAGGCGCCGCAGGCCCTGCTCGCGAGCTTCGCCGACGCCGTTGCCAGGGCTGGCACGCCGACGGTGCGGGACACGATGCGCGCCGCGGCCAGCCAGCCGCTGACCTGTCCGGCCTGCTCCGCGCCGCCGATCAGCGCATCGACGGGCACCGTAACGTCGTTGCCTGTCAGCCGACCGATCGGAAAACCGGTCACAGGGAAACCCTCCATCGGGTGCCGCTCCAGGCCCTGGGCTTCGACTGGCACGAGGGCGAGGCCGGTCCACGCGCTCGCTGCCTGGCCAAGCACCGAATCAGGGTCGTTCACCCTGACCACCACCGACGCGAGCGTTGCCACCGGCGCCAGCGACACGAGGTGCTTGTCGAAGGACAGCCGCAGGGTCTGTTCGCCGCCCTGGACCTCCGGCGCACCGCGCGACTCGAAGGCGCATTCGTCGCCGCCTACGCCCGGCTCGGTGTACGCCAGGCACGCGACATCGTCGCCAGAAGCAAGGCGCGGCAGGTAATGGTCGCGCTGCGCCTGTGTGCCGTGGCGCATCAGCAGCGCGACGGTGCTGCCGGCGTTGCCGTAGTGCACGCACATGGCAGCGGCCAGGCTGGAGCTGGCAAGCCTGGAAACAACAGCGGCTATCGCAGCCTCCGACAGTTCGTGCCCGCCGTAGCTGCCGGGCACCTGCAGGGCGAAGAAACCGCCCCGGCGCATGTCCTCGATAACCTGCTTCGGTAACTCGCCGGGTGTGTAGCTCAACGTGCCGCAGAGCGCCTCCACGGGGCCGCTGAGAAAGCGCCGCTCTTCCACGGAAAGGCCCGGCGCCGGCTGCGCCATCATGCGGCGCCAGCGCGGCCGGCCGCGAAAGAACTCGCCCTCCCACGCCACCGTGCCCGCTGACATCGCGGCCCGGTCGGCGTCGCTGATTGGCGGGAGGATATTGCGATACCACTGCAGCACCGGCTGGCAAATAAGGCTGCGGCGAACCGGCCCTACGCCCAGCAGAAGCAGCGGACCCACGTAGAGCAGGCAGGTCACAATCTTGCCGAACAGCGTAACCTCGCTGGCCAGGGTTACGAACCCGCCGAGCAGCAGGATGTGAACGACAAACCAGACGGCCCCCGGCGCGTTAACGAAGAACAGCAGTACCGCCGCAAAGGCGAGCAAGGTCCACCAGACCCAGCCGGCGGCGAGCCAGGGCTGCACTGCCAGCATCAGTTCATTCATCGGCGTGGAGTCGGCTACGTGGCATCGGGCTGTGCCGACGGTTCGGCGTCGCGAAAGGCATCAAGTTCCAGGCACGCATTGTTGATGCGCCGAATCGTCGGGTACGGATCCAGGTCGCATTTAAAGCGCTTCGCGTTGTACACCTGCGGCACGAGGCAGCAATCTGCCATGGTCGGTGTGTCGCCGTGACAATAGCGTCCGCTCTGGCCATCGCCGGCAAGCCGCGCCTCGAGGCCGCTGAACCCCTCGGCAATCCAGTGGCTGTACCAGCGCGACACGTCGGCGTCGCTCTGCCCACAGTTCGCCTTGAGGTACTTCATGACTCGCAGGTTGTTGAGCGGATGGATGTCACACGCCACCGCCATCGATAGTGCCCGGACCCGGCTGCGCGCCACCGCATCGCCGGGCAGCAAGGCCGGCTGCGGATGCTGCTCCTCGAGAAACTCCATGATGGTGAGAGACTGCGTGACCGTGTGATCACCGTAGCGCAGCGCCGGCACCAGCCCCTCCGGGTTGATTTCCCGATAGTCCGGCCGCCGGTGTTCGCCACCGTCGCGGGCCAGGTTGACCGCCACGGGATGCCACTCGAGCCCCTTGAGGTTCAGTGCAATACGAACCCGGTAGGCGGCGCTGCTGCGCCAGTAGGTGTAGAGCGTGATAGCAGTGTCACTCATGGCTGCGCACCGGATCCAGCGACGGGTACCGGGAACCTGTCCTCCATTTCGGACCTGCTCATTTGGGTTGCCTCGAATACTCCATGACGCTATTGCAACAAGTCGCGCGCCGAATTGCCAGTCAGCACCGCACAAGGTGGCCCGGAATGGTATCCCGGCGGCCGTGTCCGGCCGGTGCCGCGAGGGCCTCGGAGATCGAGACAAAACGCCCCCATTTCCGCACGGGAATAGCGAGGCTTTGGCGATGCCATGATGTATAATTCGCGCACCTTGCAGATCGCGCCGCTCCTGGCGCTTACAAGAAGGGGCGACAGTGCCATGGCCACAGTCTCACCGATGCAACGCAGAAGCTCCGATACCAAAGACAAAACCCTCAAGGACATCGTCACCGCCGCCGACAAGACAACGGTGGACAAAGCGGTCGTGCAAACCGGCCGGTTCATCCGCCGCTTCTATCGCGACGTGTCAGCAGACGACCTGAACGAGCGCAAGCCCGCCAACCTGGCAGCAGCTGCCCTGTCGGTGCTGAGCTTCGCGCGCAAGCGCAAGCCGGGAGTGCCGCTACTCCGGGTATTCAATCCGGAGATGCCGACTGACGGCAACATCGCACGGCGCACCATCGTGCAGATGGTCAACGACGACATGCCGTTTCTCGTGGACTCCCTCAGCATGGTTATCCAGCGGGCGGGACTCAACATTCACCTCACGGTGCATCCCATTCTCTGGATGGTGCGCAGCGGGCACGGCGTTTTAAAGAGCGTCGAACTTCAGAAGAAACCGGCCAGAAAGGCCAGACCCGAATCCTGCGTGCTGCTGGAGATCGACCGCATCATCGATTCCGAGGCGATCGCGGACCTGGAAAGCAAAATTCTCAAGTCCATGCAGGACGTGCGCGCCGCCACTGAAGACTGGCAGTCGATGCTGGGGAAAATCACCGAGATTTGCGACGACCTGGAAAACGATCCCCCGCCCCTCGACGCCGAGGACATCAGCGAAGCCATCGCC
>JBCAXP010000333.1:0-5518 GCA_038533995.1 Pseudomonadota bacterium | reverse complement strand
CGCTACTATCACGGGCCTGCAGCCTTTGCGCGCC
This sequence comes from Pseudomonadota bacterium, assembly GCA_038533995.1. Classification (GTDB taxonomy): domain Bacteria; phylum Pseudomonadota; class Gammaproteobacteria; order Steroidobacterales; family JBCAXP01; genus JBCAXP01. The sequence continues at coordinate 5,484 of JBCAXP010000333.1, read as the reverse complement.
GCTTCAGGCAGGTGCCCGCCCGGCCGGCACAGGCTTTGAATTTCTGGGGGATACGAGGTTTGGAGATGCGATTTTTTCGGGGAGTTCGCGCTTTGATCACGACGAGTACCACACACCGCGGCTGGCTGCCTGGCCTGCTGATCACTGCAGCGCTGCTGGCTGGCTTCCAGGCGCTGCCCGCGTCCGCACAGGATGCCGGCCCTGATCTCTCAAACCTGCAGGAGATGCCCGGCTTTGTCACCCTGTTCTGGGACAACAGCAGCGGTCGCCTGTGGCTGGAGCCGGCGCCTGACGACGAGCAGATGCTGTACGTGACTTCCATGGCGCGGGGCGTCGGCTCGAACGACTTAGGTTTGGACCGAGGACAGCTCGGCAGCACGCGGGTGGTGTCCTTCAGGCGCATTGGCGCCAAGGTGTTCCTGGTGGAGCACAACATGATGTTCCGCGCCAACACGGACAACCCCAGCGAGCGCGACGCGGTGAACGCGTCTTTCGCTGACGGCACGCTCTGGGGCTTCGACGCGGTGCAGGCGCAGGACGGGCGCACCGTGGTCGACGCCACCGGCTTTTTGCTGCGGGATACGCACTGGCTTGGCGCGACGCTGGCGCAGACGGGCGAGGGCAGCTACAGCGTCGACGTGTCGCGCTCGGCCGTGTGGCTGGAGCGCACAAAGGCGTTTCCACGCAACAGCGAGCTGGAAGCGATGGTGACCTTCACCGGGCAGGCGACAGGAAAATGGTTGCCGACGGTGCTCGCCGACAGCGATGTGTTCACGGTGCACCTGCACCACTCGTTTGTCGCGCTGCCTGAACCCGGCTTTGAGCCACTGCGGATGGACCCGCGGGCCGGCTACCTCTCCGGCAGCTTCGGCCCCTCTCACCGGGACTACGCAACGCCGGTGACCAAGCCAACCAACGTGGCGCTGACCGCGCGGCATCGCCTGCATCGCAAGGACTTTGCCAGCGAGCGCAGCGAGGCGGTTGAGCCCATCGTGTACTACCTTGACCCCGGCGTGCCGGAACCGGTGCGCGGCGCGCTACTCGACGGCGCGCGCTGGTGGAACGAAGCCTTCGAGGCGGCCGGCTACATCGACGCCTTCCAGGTGGAGATGCTGCCACCTGACGCCGATCCAATGGACGTGCGCTACAACGTCATCCAGTGGGTGCACCGGTCGACCCGCGGCTGGTCCTACGGCGCAAGCGTCGTGGATCCACGCACAGGCGAAATAATCAAGGGACACGTTACGCTCGGCAGTCTCCGGGTGCGCCAGGATTACCTGATTGCCGAGGGTCTGCTGAACCCTTACGACTCGGAAGACCTGGAGGCCAGCCCGGTGGCGCAGGAACTGGCGCTGGCGCGCATTCGGCAGCTCTCGGCGCACGAGGTTGGCCACACCATTGGCCTGAACCACAACTTCGCCGCGAGCACCGTGGACCGGGCCTCGGTTATGGATTACCCGCATCCGCTTGCCAGCCTGACGCCGGATGGCCGCATCGACGTTGGCAACGCCTACGACGTCGGCATCGGCGAGTGGGACAAGCGCGCCATTATCTACGGCTACAGCGATTTTCCGGCAGATGTCGACGCCGCGGCGGCCCGTGCCGCCATCCTGGAAGAGACCCTGGCCGGCAACCTTGTATACATCACGGATGCCGACGCGCGGACGCCGGGGGCGGCGCACGCGCTCGCTCACCTGTGGGACAACGGCACCGATGCCGCCGAGGAACTGGAGCGTCTCACGCGCCTGCGCCGGGCCGCGCTGGACGGCTTCTCCGAGCAGGCAATTCCCTACGGCGAGCCCCTCGCCACGCTGGAAGAAGTGCTGGTGCCGGTTTACCTGATGCACCGGTTCCAGCTGCAGGCGGCGGCGCGGCTGGTTGGCGGCCAGTACTACCGCTACACGCTGCGCGGCGACGGCCAGCCGGCGCCGCGGGCGGTGGAGCCGGCGCAGCAGAAGCGCGCCATGGACGCGCTGGTGCAGACGCTCAGCGTGGACTTCCTGGCGTTGCCGGATGCGGTGGTCGACGCGATTCCTCCGCGGCCGCCGGGCCACCCGCTGACGCGCGAGACCTTTCCCCGGCACACGGGCGTGTTGTTCGATCCCATCGGCGCGGCAAGCTCTGCTGCCGACCTGACGCTCGCGCAACTGTTCAACCGGCAGCGCGCCTCGCGGATGGAGCGGTTCCATGCGGCCGACGCCGATCTACCGGGCTTCAGCGATTTGCTCGACGCCGTGCTTTCGATGACGTGGGAGGCCAAACCGCGTGACGGCATGGCCGGGCTGCTGCACCGGACGGTCAACGAGCGCGTGCTGGAAGGATTGATGGCGCTGGCTAACGATGCCGACGCGGAGGGTGCGGTGCGTGCGCTCGCGCTGGGTGCCCTCACGCAGATTGCCGACGGCGCGCCGGGTAATGCCCCCGACCTCGACCGCCCCTACGCGCTGCAGGCGCAGTGGGCAGCAACGCGCATTAACCAGATGGTGACGGTGCCTGGCCTGGCGCCGGCGAATCCGCTGGCAGTTCCGCCGGGGTCACCGATCGGCGATTAGGTGGATTGCTCCTGCTGAGGCGTATCAGCCGGACGATACGCGGCGAGCTGCGCCAAGGGCCGAATTCGGATTGCCTGCGGCAGCATTGGCCGCGGCTTCACGCATTCTGTCTGCCTCGTCCGTTTCTGGCTGCAGACGTCCGTGAACTTCCCGTATGCAGTCGGCGAACTGATCTGCCCGTACCGGCCTGCTCAGGTAGTAGCCCTGGACATAGTCGCATTTTCGCTTCTTGAGAAACGCCAGCTGCTCAGCCGTTTCGCAGCCTTCCGCCACGACCGCGTAGCCGAGATTGTGTGCCAGCGAGACAAGCGCCTGGGTAATCGCCACGTCGTTCGAATCGTCGGGCAGATTCATAACGAATGAGCGGTCGATCTTGATGATATTGAGCGGCAGCTGCTTCATGTAGCTTAGCGAGGAATAGCCGGTGCCGAAGTCGTCCACGGTTATGCGATGACCCAACCGGCGCAGCCGCTGGAGGATTGACTCGTGGCCGGAGCCCTTTTCCAGTACGCACCGTTCGGTGATCTCCAGTTCGACCTTGTCCGGGGCTATCCCATGCTCGGTCGTGATTGCCCGGAACCTGCTTTCGATGTCGCCCTTCTGCAGCTGCACACTGCTGACATTGATGGAAATGCCTTCGAGCTCGCATCCCTGTTGCAGGAACCGGCGATAGTCGGCGCAGGCCCTGGCAAGCACCCAGTCACCAATCTCCACGATCCGGCCATTGTCTTCGGCGATCGGAATGAAGTGGTCGGGAGGTACGTGACCCAGCACCGGGTCGTACCAACGGATGAGGGCCTCCGCCTTGATCACGCGATTGGTGCGCAGGTCAATGATCGGCTGGTAAACGAGGGAAAAGCGGTCGTTGGCAATCGCATCCTGGAGTGCGGATTCAATGGACAACCGGCGCTGGGCTTTTTCAGACAGCTTGCGCTGAAAGAACCGGTACTCATTGCCGCCGGCTTCCTTTGCGGAGTACATGGCGCTGTCTGCGTATTTCAGCAGCTTCTTGAGATCGACGCTGTCGTCCGGAGAGACGGCAATGCCGATGCTGGTACCAATGTTGACCGTATGCTCACCGATTTTGATCGGCCTGGTCAGCGCATCGATGATGCGCTGAGCCACGATGCTTGGGGAGCAGCTGTCGACAAAGGCCTCGAGCATGATGACGAACTCGTCGCCGCCGAGGCGAAAGAGTGTGTCAGTTTCACGAATCTGCTCTGCCAGTATGGCTCCGGCGCGCTTGAGCAGCTCGTCGCCTACGTCGTGACCCAGGGAGTCGTTGACGTATTTGAACCGGTCGAGATCGAGAAAGAGCACCGCGACCTTGTTGCCAGTCCTGTTGCACAGCTTGATGGAGTGGTCGAGATCCGGCAGCAGTTTGGCCCGGTTGGGCAGCCCGGTGAGCTGGTCATGGTATGCCATTTTCATGGCCACGCGCTTTTGCTCTTCGAGTTCCTCATTCAGACTGGCGAGCAGGGCGTTTTTCGCCCGTACCTCTTCGCGGTGCTTATGCACCTGGACGTACCGGACAGCGAATATGACCAGCAAGACAGCAGCGACGATCAGCGCCCGGAAGAAGAGCCGATAGTCAGTTTCGCTGTGAATCGTGACAGCCAGCCACTTGCGCTGGATGGTCTGGCGCTGGGCATCCGAAATACCCGCGAGGGCTTTGTCGACGATGCCTGCTAACAACGGTTCACCGCTCGCGGTCGCAAACCGGACGTCACGGCTGAGCGCATCGAACTCGCCGCTGATTTTCAGTTCGCCCTCGTGCCCGCGGCGAATTGCGTGCGCGACGATCGGCAGGTGGTCGAGCAAGCCGAACAGGTCTCCTGAAGCAACCGCGTCCAGGCCCTGTTCAACGTCGTCCACGACCACAAACCGGATGTCGAGGAACGCGTCCTGCAACGCCGCAATATTCGCGTAGCCTTCGACGAAGCCGATTCTCTGGCCGGCAAGATCATCCAGCCGAATGAAAAACTGTTCGTCTATGCGGGTGGCAAGAGAGAGCTTCTCGGTGCTGTAGGGTTGGGAAAAGGACAGCAGCGGCTCCGCGGTGTCGGTTGTCACTGCGTGCGGAATCAAATCGCACCGCCCGGTGAGCGCATAGTCCCGGATTTCACTCCAGGTCGACGCCACCAGCGGCGTGACCGTGACCTTCAGTGTGTCGGAGAGCACACTCATGTATTCGGCGGTGATGCCCTCCGTCGACTCGTTCCTGAAGCCCTCGTAGGGCATCCGCTTGCCGTTCACGCAGGCCACAAGGCTGGTCCTTGCCGCCAGGTACGCTTTTTCCGCAGGGCTGAACTCGACCTGCGCAGTCAGGAACGTCTTTGCCGTGGCTTCGGAGCCGGTCCACCGGGCCATGATCTGCGTCGATGTTTCCGCCGAGATGTCATCCAAGGCCTTTTGCACGATGTCGCGCAGTAACGGCCAGTCGGAGCGCACCGCCATGTGCACGTTGTTCACATGAAACTTGATGGGGAATGCCGGCACGAGGCCTGTCACGTTTTGCTGGCGCATGTAGTAGGAAATGCCGGCCAGCTGTTCGATGACCGCGTCAGCCTGCCCGGTGACAACGGCGTCGATGGCATCGAGCGTCGTATTGACTTCCAGTATCTGGATCCCGGGATAGTTCTCGGTCAGGTAGGTGATCGATGCGTAGTCCTTCGGGATGGCGACGGTGTGGCCTTGCAGATCGGCTAGTTCGTTGAGCGCTTCTGCATCGGCGGACACAAAGGCATAGTGCCTGACCGTAATGTACGGGTTGGTAAGGTTGAAATCGCGGCCGCGCTGCTCTGTCCAGTACATCATCGGCAGCATGTCGATCTCCTTGCGCTGAATCAGCGAGAGGAGTTCAGACCACGTGTAACCGGTGGTCACCGTGATGGACAGGCCGGTACGAGCCTCTATCTCGTCAAGGTAGTCT
>JBCAXP010000332.1:0-5522 GCA_038533995.1 Pseudomonadota bacterium | reverse complement strand
CGATCAACGTCGATTACAGCAGCGCTACTGTCAACGCCGTCGTCCCGGTGCCGGCCGCTGCGTGGCTGATGCTCGGCGGTCTGGCCCCGCTGTTTTCAATAAGAAAGGCATAAGTACATGACAAAAAAACCAACCTTTTCCCACATCGTGTTCATGACGCGTCGCTTCGAGGAAATGAAGGCCTGGTACATCAACGTATTTGGCGCGGAGATTGTGCATGGCGACCCCGCGCTCGCCTTTCTTACGTATGACGATGAGAGCCATCGCTTCGCTATCGCGAACCTCGATGTGCTAAAACCCGATGTACCGCCGGATTCAGGGCGCGGAGAGATCGGTGTCAACCACGTCGCCTACACGTACGCCACGGCAGGCGACCTGCTCGACACCTATGCCCGGCTGAAGGAGCAAGGGCTCAAGCCTTATTGGCCCGTTCACCACGGCTTCACCCTTTCCTTCTATTACCAGGACCCAGACGGCAACAGAATCGAACTCCAGGTCGAAAGCTGCACCTCGGAAGAAGCCTTTGAGTTCATGCGTAGTGAAGCGTTTGCCCAAAATCCGGTCGGGGTTTCAGTGGATCCGGAGGCGCTCCTGGCGCGTTACCGGGCCGGCGCCAGTGAAGGCGAGCTGACGGCCTATCACGAAGGGAAGCCGGACCCAATTCCCGACGCGCACGGCATTGCCTGAAACGCGCGCCCTTTTTCGGGTTTTCAGTCGTCGGCTTTTGTTAGTAAGTGGGATCGGCCTGCACCAAGCAGACAGGTCCACAGCGCTAGCAACGTATCCGTGGAATCGTTCGAGTTCGCAACCGCCTGCCAATTGACAACAGCGCCCTTGAAGCCTTCCGTTTGCCACCTGGCCTCACCCGGCAGCGGCACCTGCAACATGCCATCCGGGAATGGATAAGCGGTGACGTAAAAATACGGCTCTTCGATGCCGGCATCGCCAAACACGAAGCCAAAGTTCATCTGCTTGTCGGCGCTTTCCTCGTCGGCGGGGTCAACGCCGTCCACTTTGTCGCCGGGGAGCCACAGCATGGAAAGATCAAAATGGTGCGGCCACAGCTGGATGGGACTGCACTCCTCGCGAATGCCCGCGCGAAGAATCTCCATCGCGGCACTCACGCCAGTGAGCGCCTTACCCATGCGCCGGGCGGCGTCGCGTGAATAGCCTGGCTGCGCTTCATCGCTGTAAAGGCTGTGCGGGACCGCCTCGGGAGCAACGCCCGCGGTGACCAGGTACGCACTGAGCGCGGTCGCAAACTCCGCCTGTGACTGGCCGGTTAGCTCGTACAGCCACTCATCGCCCGTCGCGGTGTTGACTCGCGCCAGGCTCTCGTAGAGATCGAGCGACACAACGAAGTCTTCCTGCCCGCGCACGGTGCGCGTTGTCAGGCCGTAGAGCTCTGGCCGAAGGCTCGCGTGCCACCAGTGCTTGCGCTGAGGCCGGCACACCTTGAGCCAGTCGCCCAGCACACGCGCGTAGCTGTGCACCGCGCCGCGCGTCTCGGCGATGTCTGCCAGATGCGGAAAGTGCCGCGCGCTCATGACGACCACCCCGGCGACACACCGCCGTAGGCAACGCCGGTGAGCTGCGCCATGTCAGTTTTGTACGTGGTCAGGTCGTCAATGTTGAAGTCACTCAGGCTGTGATGACCGGCGGCGCGCGCCAGCACCGTCATCAGTTCGACGCTAGCAGAGAAAAAGCGGGCGAGCCGTTCGGCGGCAATGTCCACGGGCAGGCGTGCGCGCAGCTGCGGTTTCTGCGTAGCGATACCGACCGGGCAATTGTTCGTGTGGCAGGCACGCATGCCGAGACAACCGATGGCCTGGATCGCCGCGTTGGACACCGCGACTCCATCCGCACCTAATGCCATCGCCTTGGCGAAGTCGGCGGGATGGCGCAGTCCACCGGTAATGATGAGCGTGACGCCATCGGGGCCGCTGCGGTCCAGGTGGCGCCGTGCGCGGGCGAGCGCCGGCACCGTGGGCACGGAAATGTTGTCGCGGAAGATAAGCGGCGCTGCGCCGGTGCCGCCCCCGCGGCCGTCGAGAATGACGTAGTCCGCGCCGATTTCCAGTGCCGCGTCCAGGTCTTTTTCGATGTGCTGCGCGGAGAGCTTGAAACCCACCGGAATACCGCCGGTCTGCTCGCGCACCTGCGCGGTGAAGTCCTTGAACTCATCAAGCGACGTCCACTCGGGAAAGCGCGCCGGCGAGATGGCAGCCTGGCCTGCCTCGAGGCCGCGCACATCAGCAATCTTGCCCTTGACCTTCTCGCCCGGCAGGTGGCCGCCGGTGCCGGTCTTGGCGCCCTGCCCGCCCTTGAAATGAAACGCCTGCGTCTTTTTCACCTTGTCCCAGGAGAAGCCGAAGCGCGCGGACGCAAGCTCGTAGAAGTAGCGGCTGTTGGCGGCCTGCTCCTCCGGCAGCATGCCGCCCTCACCCGAGCAGATGCCGGTGCCGGCGAGCTGCGCCCCTTTGGACAGTGCCACCTTGGCTTCTTCAGACAGCGCGCCGAAACTCATATCCGACACGAACAGGGGAATGTCGAGCTTGAGCGGTTTGGCAGCGTTCGGACCGATAACGATGCCGGTGTCCACCGGTTCGTCATCGAGCAGCGGCAGCTTGTGCAGCTGTCCCACCACGAACTGCAAATCGTCCCATGTCGGTAACTGACCTCGCGGAACGCCCATCGCCGACGACGGGCCGTGGTGACCGACCTTGCTCAGGCCTTCGCCAGCGAGCTTGCGAATGAACTTGACGTAGGGTTCGTCGCCGGTGCCGGTCGGGTCCTGGTAAGCGCCCTGGTAAGCATCGCGGTTGTACGGTTGCGGGTGCGCTTTTTGCCACTCGGCTATCTCGTCGGCGTCAACCCACACCTGGCCGTCTTCCAGCCACGCGCTGAACTTGTGCAGCGTCTCCGAGTTGTTGTACTCGCTGATGCCGGTGTCGATGCGGTAGTCCCAGCCGTGTACACCGCAGATCAGGTTGTCGCCGTCAACATGGCCGTCGGACATGAGCGCGCCGCGATGAGCGCAGCGGCCGTAGAGCACAGACACAGCGTCATCGACCCGAACGATGACGAGGTCCACTTCACCCACCAGTGCGTGGGCCGGCTGCCTGTCTTCGAGTTCATTCCATGCCGCAATGGCCTGTTTGTTCATTAGCGAAGCCCTCCCGAGGCGTGAGCGAGGGACAAGCGTACAACAGAATTGTGTGGCGTTTACCGCGCGGCGCAAATGTCGGTCACACCACTCGGGCCGGGGGCCAGGAAGAACAGGGCTTTGAGCAGCCCCAAGTCGGCAAAGTTTACGCTGCCGTTGCTATCGAGATCCGCGGTTGCGTCAGTAGTAAAAAATACCGACTTCATGACGCCCAGATCCTGGAAGTTCACTACGCAATCGTTGTCAAGGTCCGCGTCGCAAAGGTTGCCGTAGCCGTCCGCGTCGGCGTCAACCTGCAGGGGGTTCGCGACGGCACTGCAGTTATCCTGTGCGTCTGCGATGCCGTCGCCGTCCGCGTCGTCGTTGAGCGCCGACAGGTCAAAGACGTATACCGCACCCGAGCGGTCACCGTTGGTGGCATCGCCTTCCGCGCCCACGGCGACCGTGTTGCCGTGGATCGCCACCGATGCGCCGAAAAAGAGTTCCGGCTGCGCATCCGTGGGCTGAAGCTCCGCGACGAGGCTGCCGCTTTCAACATCAAACAGGTACGCGACTTCCTCGCCGCCGACGACAAGCAAGCCGCCGTCCATGGCCACCGCGGTACCGAAGAAGCTGCTGCCGCGAACGGTGAGGCGATCGAGCTGTGCGCCGCTTGTCGCGTCGAACAGGTAGACCGCGCCGGCGTTGCTGTTGTCGTTACTGGCAACGAAGGAGGCGCCCGCCGCAAGTACACTGCCCTCGATCGCGACGCTGCTGCCAAAGAAGTCGTCAGCCACGCCGTCGTCCGGTGTGATCTTGCGTAGCTCGTCGCCCGTTGCAACGTCGAACAGGTAGATCGAGCCGGAGGCAGACCCGTTGTCGTCATCGAAGGGCGCGGTACCGACCGCGATGGTGTTCGTGGTGGCCACAGCGAAACCGAAGTTGTCGGCAAAGCCGGCGTCGCTCGCGAAAAGCTTGCGTTCGGAACCGTCGGCCGTGAACACGTACATTGCGCCACCGCCGCCGTTGGCTCCGGCATCGGCCTGCCCGGTGTCGCCGCGCGCGCCGATAACGCGCGTGCTGCCGTCTACAGAGAGGCTCACCGCGGCGCCAAAGGCGCTGAAATCCGGTGAGAACGGCGGTGGCGACGACGGCCGAAGCAGCCCCGCGCCGGCGCCGCTCACAAACGCACCGGCGACGCCCGCTCCCGTTCGCACGAAATCCGATCCAGGCGCACCGACCAGCGCGAGGCCACCGCGCAGCGCCACCGCTTCGCCAAACGTATCCTCCGCCTGGCCAAACGCGAGCCGCAGCTTGTCGAGCTCGGCGCCGGTCTGCGCATCGAACACGTAGGCGGAGCCAGAGCCGTCGCCGCGGTCATCGTCAAAAGGCGCGCCGGCCAGCACCGTGTTTGCTTCAACGGCGACCGACCGGCCCAACCGGTCGAACGCAACACCGTCCGGCGCAGTAATCTTCACCGCTTCGAACAGCACCGTCTGCGCGACCGCGGCGCTAGCAAGACCTGTCAGCAGGACGACCCCAAAGGCACTACCTAGCAAAAACCGTCGCATGATGAATACCGCCGCGTGATTGTGGTTGCCACTGCCTCAAAGGCACTGGTGATTAGCATGCGCCACAAAGGTCACGAAACTATCACTTTAGATGTATCAGCCGGTTTCTGTCAGGCCGCGAACACGGCTCTACGACAGCACAGGATGGGCCAGCACACCGTCACGATAGTCGCGCAGAGCCTGATCGATTTCCTCACGCGTGTTCATCACGAACGGACCGTGCTGCACCACCGGCTCATTCAGGGGTTTGCCGGCGAGCAGCACAAACCGCGCCGGACCGCCGGTGGCACGAACGCGAACGTGGTCACCCTTGCCCAGAACACCCGCGGCCTGACCTGCCAGCGGTGTCGCCGCCGCGTCATCGCCAGTCTCCAGCTCACCTTCGTACGGGTAAACGAAGATGTTGTGCGTGGCTGGCAGCGGCTGCTCGAACGTTGCGCCTTCTTCCAGCGCAACGTCCAGGAACACCGGCTCAGTCGTCAGGCCGTTTATGGGGCCTGGCACGGTGCCGTTGCCTGTGACCACGGCGCCGGCAATAACCTTCACGGAGCCGCCGGGGACGCTGACCTCGGGAATCTCTCCCGCCGGAATGTCGCGGTACTGCGCCGGCGTCATCTTCTCGGCAGACGGCAGGTTGATCCAGAGCTGAAAGCCGCGCATGCGGCCTTCTTCCTGCTGCGGCATCTCTGAGTGGATAACGCCACGGCCGGCCGACATCCACTGCACGCCGCCCTCAGTCAGTTCACCAACGTTACCCATGTGGTCTTCGTGGCGCATGTGACCGTCGAGCATGTACGTCCTTCCAG
>JBCAXP010000331.1:0-5525 GCA_038533995.1 Pseudomonadota bacterium | reverse complement strand
CCTCCGCTGAAACGCCATGTGGAATCATTCCAGCACACAGCACGCGTACAGACTGCCACCGCTGGCTACAAGGTGCAGTAGCCAGCGTGGAGAGGGTGGGCGCTACCGCTCGTCGAGAGGAATGACGTCGCGGCGCGGTGAGCCGCTGTAGAGCTGGCGCGGGCGGCCGATGCGCATCTTGGGATCGGAGATCATTTCGATCCAGTGCGAGATCCAGCCGACGGTGCGGCCGATCGCGAACATCACCGTGAACATGTCGAGCGGGATGCCAAGCGCCTGGTAGATGATGCCCGAGTAGAAGTCGACGTTCGGGTACAGCTTGCGCTCGATGAAGTACTCGTCCTTGAGCGCGATCTCTTCCAGCGCCATCGCCAGTTCCATGCGCGGGTCGTCGCCGTACTTCTCCAGCACCTGGTGGGCGATGACCTTGATGATGCGGGCGCGCGGGTCGAGGTTCTTGTACACGCGATGGCCGAAGCCCATCAGGCGGAACGGGTCGTTCTTGTCTTTCGCCTTGGCCACATACTTGTCGATGTTGTCGACCGAGCCGATGGCGTCGAGCATGCGCAGCACCGCTTCGTTCGCGCCGCCGTGTGCCGGTCCCCAGAGGCAAGCCGTGCCTGCTGCTACTGCGCCGTAGGGGTTGGAACCGGAGGAGCCGGCCAGCCGAACGGTGGAGGTGGAGGCGTTTTGCTCGTGGTCGGCGTGCAGAAGGAACAGCACGTCCAGCGCCTTCTCCGCAATCGGGTCTACTTCGTAGGGCTCCGGCGGACGCGCGTACATCATGTAAAGCATGTTGCCGGTGTAGCTGAGGTCATTGCGCGGGTACATGAACGGCTCGCCGATCGAGTGCTTGTACGCCGCTGCGGCAATCGTCGGCATCTTGGCGATCAGGCGGTGCGCGGTCTTGATGCGCTGTTCCGGATCGTGGATGTCGAGCGAGTCGTGGTAGAACGCAGACAGCGAACCCACAACGCCGGTCATCATCGCCATCGGGTGCGCGTTGTAGTTGAAGCCTTCGAAGAACCGGCGCAGACCCTCATGGATCATCGTGTGCGTGCGGATGCTGTGTTCGAAGTCTGCCTTTTCCTCAGGGTTGGGCAGTTCGCCATGAAGCAGCAGGTGACACACTTCGAGAAAGCTGCATTGCTCAGCGAGCTGCTCGATCGGGTAGCCGCGGTAGAACAGTTCGCCCTTATCGCCGTCCAGGTAGGTGATCTTGCTTTCGGTTGCCGCGGTGGCAACGAAGCCGGGATCGAACGTGAAGTGGCCGAAGTCGCGGTTCAGCCTGGCAATGTCGATAACCGGTGTGCCCAGAGTGCCGTCCTTGATCGGCAGGTCCACTGATTCACCCGTTTCGCTGTGTGTCAGGTTAACGCTCTTCTCGGACATTCATTTCACCTTTGACTGTTCTGGACTACCCGCGTGCTACCGACCGGGACGCGTCGTTGGGGGTCTTCCCCAACGCAAATTGCTGCATTGCAGCCAGAGCATGATAAACAAATTTTCGCCTGTCCGCAGGCCGGGTCTCGCCCGGCGCCTCTGACAGACGCAGTTGGCAATCTTAAGCGATTGATTTTACGGAATAGGCTGCCAGTACGGTGCCTGTGCCGCCGATTCGTCCAGCACCACAATGCCGTCATCGTCCTCGTAAATCAGGCCCTGCTGCTGGAGCGCCTTGAGTACGCGGCTGACCATTTCCCGCGAACAGCCGACCAGCCGGGCCAGCTGCGGTCGCGTCACCTTGACGCGCCGTGAGGCACCCTCGCCGATGGCCTCGGGCTCATTGGCAAGGTCGATTAGCGCATGGGCCACGCGGCCGGTCACGTCGAGAAACGCCAGGTCGCCAATCTTCATGTTTGTGCGCGCCAGCCGAATGGCGAGCTGCGTGGCCAGTTCGATCACCAGCTCTGGTGACGTGGTGGCCAGCTGCCGGAACTCGGGGTACGTCATCTCGGCAATTTCGCAGTCAGTGCGCGCGCGCACCCAGGCGGTGCGGCGTGTGCCGCCGTCGAAAAACCCCATCTCCCCGAAAAAATGGCCCGGGTTCAGGTAGGCGAGCACCATCTCGTGGCCGGAGTCGTCGTTGATAACGACTTCCACGGAGCCGCTGCGCAGAAAATACAGCGAGTCCGGCGTGTCGTCCGCGCGAATAATAATGGCACGCGCGGGCACCTCACGCCGCCTGCAGTGCGATACGAACTGCTCCATGGCAGGAAACGTCTGACGCTCTGCTGGCGGGCTTTTCATCGCGGAGTTGGTGGTCCCTGGCGCATACCTGACGCTGAAGTCTACTACAGCCGCGCCGGCAGTAGCGGCTTCGATCGCATTGGCCCAGTCAGGGCGGGCCACGGCGACTTTGAGAGGGCTGCACTAGTCCCCGGTGGAGCGATCCCCGGGTTGCGCGCGGCGCCGCGCGTCCTTGACCTGCTCGACCCAGCGGTAGGCCCTGGGGTCATAAATCGCTCGCACACGGTTGAGCCACACAGACTCCGGATCGCGATGATCGGCGTCCAGGGCGCTGGGCGTTGCGGCGGCACGTGGATTATTGTTGTTATTGGTCACTGTGCGCCTGTTGGATTGTCGCGGCCACCCCTCGTTAAGCCGTAGGGGCAATCGAGCCGTGATAATAGCGCACACCGGCTTGCAATACGCAGATTGGGGACATAAGGCTCGACAACAGTCAGAAGCCCCGAGCGTCGCTCGGGGCGTCATAAGTCGTCAGTGGGTAGTGGGTGTCGGTCGGCTTGCGCCGGCCCGGGCTCTAGTGGAGCCGCGACCAGTCGATAATGGTGACTTCCTCGGCGTCGACGTCGAAATTGTCGGCGAGGATGCGCTGCACTTCGGCCTGCTCCAGATCGTCGCTGGAAATACGGCTGATTTCCACCACGCCGCGAAACTCACCGCAAGTGCTTGCGTTGGGTTCGCTGAGCAGAAAGTGCGTGTAGTATTTCTCGTACATGGTTATAGAGTAACCGGATCATTCTGAACCGTCTGTGAACAGCTTTGCAGTTTGCATACACGGGCCAAACGACTGAACAAAAAAGAGTTTCTTGAGTTATGCAAAATCCTCGGACGGCCAGCGGCAAACGATGAAAACGGCGCCCACGGCTTACTACTCGCACCCGGACTGCGCGCTTCATGAAGGCGCCGATGGCCACCCGGAATTTCCTCTGCGCACGGCGGCGATTTCCGGCCGTTTAAAGCGCACCGGCACGCTCGAGAAAGTCGATGCCCTGCAACCCTCACAAGCAAGTTCGCGAGCCCTTGCCCTCGCCCATCGCAGCGCGCACGTCGAGCACATTTATGCCGTCGACGCAGCCGCCGAGCCCGTTATGCTGGACTGGGACACATCGATGAACGCGCACTCGCTGCGCGCGGCCCTGCTCGCGGCCGGCGCGGTGCTGGAAGCCACCGACCGCGTTATCGACGGCAAGGCAACCAACGCCTTCTGCAACGTGCGCCCGCCCGGCCATCACGCGGAGGCGGCCCGCGCCATGGGCTTTTGCCTGTTCAACAACGTCGCCGTTGCTGCCCGGCACGCGGTGGAGGTTCGCGGACTCAAGCGCGTCGCAATCGTCGACTTTGACGTGCACCACGGCAACGGCACGGAAGACATCTTTCGCGACGATCCGCGGGTGATGTTTTGCAGCAGCTTCCAGTACCCGTGGTACCCCAACGTGTTGACGCCCTCTGTCGACGGTCACCTCTGCAACGTGCCGCTGACCGCCGGCACCGACGGCCGCGGCTTTCGCGACGCGATTGCCGCGACCTGGCTACCGCAGCTCATCGCTTTTAAGCCGGAGCTCATCTTCGTGTCCGCCGGTTTCGATGCGCACGCCGCCGACCCTCTCGGGCAGCTCGAGCTTGATGAAGACGACTTCGCGTGGATCACCGACGAGATGATGGGTCTTGCCCGCCGCTATGCGAGCGGGCGCCTCGTGTCCACGCTCGAGGGCGGCTACGACCTTGACGCGCTGGCGGCCAGCGCCCTTAGCCACGTGGAACGGCTGCTCGACCATTGAGACCACAACGCCTCTTGCACGCCAGCGGACTGCTGGCGCTTTACCTCTGCGCGTTGCCGGCGCTCGCCGCGCCGATCGCGTTGCCCAACAGCTCGCCGCTTGCGCGCATTGCCGGGCCCAACGGTGCGCAGCCTGCCCGCCTCGCCGAGGCCGGCACAACCCAGGCCTCGTTTCTCGTCACCGTATCCAGCCACTCGGCAAGCGACATTGAGGGCGACGAGCTGTTCATGCTCGACGGCGAGACGTGGGAGGCCACGTTCTCGCTTCGGCGCAGCCTGGCTAGCGGCCTTGAGCTCGGCCTGGAGCTACCGTTTATCGTCCACGAAAACGGAATTCTCGACTCGGCCATTGACTGGTACCACGACCTGACCGGTTTGCCGGGTGGAGAACGTGACGGCCAGCCCACCAACCAGCTGGCGTTTCTCTACCGCGCAAGCGCTGAATCGGGCGGCGAAACGGCCAGGCTGGACAACCCGGCAGCGGGTATCGGCGACGTCACGCTGTACGCGGCATGGCCGCTCTTGAGCGGCGCTGCGGCCGACGCACCGTCGGCGGCGCTGCGGGTGGGCCTGCGGCTGCCGACCGGCGACAGCGATGACCTTCTCGGGAACGGAGCGGCAGGCCTGTCGCTGGCGTTAAGCGGCTCACGGCCCTTCTCTCTGGGCGGCTACCCCGGCGAGTTGTACGGACGCGCCGGCGTGCTGGCGCCGGCCATCGCCGGCAGCGGCGTGCTGGATAACGTGCAGGAAGACGTCGCTGGCTTCATCACGATGGCGGCAACCTGGCATCGCTGGCAACGGCTAAGCCTGACGCTGCAACTCGATTCCAACTCGCCGCTGTGGGACAGCAATGTCGGCGATCTTGGCGGCGTGCCGTTGCAGCTCGTCGTGGCCGGCGAGTGGCATCGAAAAACCCGGGGCGACGGCAACGCGATTGTGTTCGGCTTCGCCGAGGACCTGGCTATCGACCGGTCACCGGATATTGTTTTCTTTTTTAACTGGCAGCAGCGCTACTGAGCGCAGCGCGGCGCTGCAGGAGACGAGTCCAGTTGTCCAGCGAATACAGGTGGGCAAAGATCGTCGCCAGCGTGCCGTCCTTGTGGATTTGTGCCAGCGTGTCCTTATCCAATTCGTCGAGCTTCGGCGGCTCCACGGCCACGTAGTTAGCAATGACCTGCTCCTCGTCGGAGCCCGGCGGCGTCTGCGTCGCGCGCTGGGGCGCCAGCAGGCCCAGTGACTTGATGGTCTCGCAAATCTTCAGGGTGCGCAGGCGGTCGCGGTCGTAGGCCGCACAGAAGTCGACCATCGACTGCACTTCGTCGGTAAGTTTGCGGTCAGTGAAAAACGGGTACTGTGGCGAGTCGCTGACGGATGCCGCTGCCCGATCGATCACGACCGCGTACTGATCGTCTGACCGCCTCGCGAAGGCGAACGGGTGACACCGAAGGTACGCAGGCACGTGGCACAGCGCGTCCCAGCCACCGTTGTCGTCCACGAACAG
>JBCAXP010000330.1:0-5541 GCA_038533995.1 Pseudomonadota bacterium | reverse complement strand
TTGCGCAGTGGCAGGGTGCAGCATGGCGACGTAACGCCCGGGCAGACGGCGGCCGAGTTCCTTCGGCCGTTTCGCTTCTCTTCCCTGACACAGTGCGCCGGCGCGTGCTGGCAGTGCCCGCGCCGGGCAACCGTCCGCACCCGGCGGCTGCCGTTTCTGCCACTGCGCGTAGGGGAAAGACTAGCACCCGGCGGGCATCGCAGCCCGGGTGGCTTTCTCGTGAATCGCGAGAGATTTGCGAACCTCTCAGGCGAGGAGGCGGGCGACTTCGCTGAGGGTTTCGCTGCAGCCGGCGACGAGCTTCAGGTCGATAAGGTCGTCGGCGCGGGTCGTGCCGAGATTGACCGCCGCCACCGGAATGCCACGGCTCGCTGCCGTGCGCACGAAGCGGAAACCGGAGTACACCATTAGCGAGGAGCCGGCCACGAGCAGACCGTCGGCAGCGTCGATGGCGTCGCGCGCGGCGGCTGCCCGCTCGCGGGGAATCGACTCACCGAAGAACACCACGTCCGGCTTCAGCACTCCTCCGCAACGCAGACACTCCGGAATGTTGAAGGAGCCGTAGTCAACCTTGGTCAACCGTGCGTCGCCATCCGGCCCCGGACTGGCATTAACACCCAGCCAGCCGGGGTTGAGTTCGGCCAGCCGCTCCTGCATCTCGTGCCGGGTCGTTACATCGCCGCAGTTGAGGCACGTTACGTGCCTGAGGCGCCCGTGAAGGTCGATGACTTTCTGGCTGCCGGCCTCCGAATGGAGCCCGTCGACGTTCTGGGTCACCAGTGTGCCGAGCTGCCCTGCGTGCTCCAGCGCGGCCAGCGAACGGTGCGCAGCGTTGGGCGCCGCCCGCGCCATGCGTCGCCAGCCGACAAAGCTGCGCGCCCAGTAGCGGCGCCGTGACAGGGGTTTGCGAAGAAAATCCTGGTACTGCACGGGGTCAGCGCCTTTCCACGCGCCGCTGGCGTCACGGTAGTCCGGAATGCCGGACTCGGTGCTGCAACCGGCGCCGGTCAGCACGAATAGCCTGCTGCAGCTTTTGATCATGCTGGCGAGCTGCGAGAGCTGGTCACTGGCCGGGTAGCGTTCTGCGGCCATGTTATGTTCAGTCGAGGCGTTCACGGGGGTGGATTAAGGCGTCGTTCAGGTTCGGTCGGTCATACTGCATAGCGAGTGAAAGGCAATGATATCCGCAGTCCGCTTAGACAGCAGGTCTGCGATTAGTCTATACTCTACGAAGACGGTCGTAACGGGAGGGGCGCCGATGGCACAGAAGAGACTACCGATAGCGCTGATGGCGCTGCTGCTAACGTTGCCCTTGTTGTCACCTGGGTCAGCGCAGGCAGGCGTAGGCAATCTCCCCGGCAAAGCCTCCTCTTCAACCATCGTGGACATTTCCACGGGCAGCGTTCAATTGTCGCTCGTTGACGGCATCTGGACCGACCGCAATCACACCGCCGAGCATCCCTTGCTCGCGATTCGCCGCGGCAGCACGGCGTTTACATCACTTCTCGACCTGCTTCCGGCATTGCAGCCGGTGTTCCAGCTCGGCGATCACGTCATCGTGAACGTTGGCCTGTGCTCCGTCGCGGTATCACCACGGGGCATGGAATACGCCTCGCCGGACGATCTGGCGAGCCTCCTCCTTGCCGGCGAGCACAGCATCGGTACGCTGTAGCGATCCCGTCGCGCTCACTTGCGGACATTTCCGTACAAACGCGATAAGCTCCACGTTGCATGCCTAAAAATGCAACGGAGGCCGCAATGCCAACCAATCACTCCCTTGGCGACTTGCAACTGGCAATTATGCGCGTGTTGTGGCGACGGGCGTCAGCGCCCGCAGCAATCGTTCGCGAGGACCTGCAGCCGGTTCGACCGCTTGCCCCCACCACGGTGTCCACCATGCTGGCCAAGATGGAGAAAAAAGGGGTGGTGTCTCACGAGGTCGACGGACGCAAATTTGTTTATCGGCCGGTAGTTAGTGAAGAAGAGGTGCGCAAGGAGATGACGCGCGATCTCGTCAACCGCCTGTTCAACGGCGGCGTGGGGTCCTTCATCAACTACATGATCAGCACGTACGAGTTTGAACGCGAGGAGCTTTTGCAACTCAAACAGTGCATCGACGAGGTCGAATCGCACCTGCCAGAAGCCAAGGACTAGCGTCCTCGCCGAACACCGCCGCCGCTGGCGGATCGACCTTCAATCGGGTACCGTTAGCGGCCGATTTCCAATGCCTTACTCGTCTCAAGGAGTATCCATGTACCAGTCAGTTCGCCGCGCGTGGCTCATTGCCGCCGCAGCATTCCTTCCTTTCACCGCAAACGCCGCGGATCCGACCACCGACGAAGAGAAAACCCTCTACGCCATTGGCCTGGCGATGGCGCAGAATATCGCGCCGTACAACCTCAGCGCCAAGCAGGTGGACATGGTGATGGCCGGCCTGAAAGCCGGCGCAACGGGCGCCGATCCGGTCGTGGACCTGCAGGCGCAGATGCCGGCGATCCAGGAATTCGCGCGTGCCCGCGCGGCGGAGGCCGCCGGTGTCGAGAAGCGCGAGTCGGCCAAGTTCGTCGAGAAAATGGCCAAGATGAAGGGAGCGCAGGTCACGCCCACAGGCTTGATCTACATCGAAACTCAGATGGGCAGCGGCCCGAGCCCCGCCGATACCGACAACGTTACGGTGCATTACCACGGCACGCTGCGTGACGGCACGGTGTTCGACAGCTCGGTGGAGCGGAACCAGGAAGCGACTTTTGCGCTGAACCGCGTCATTCCCTGCTGGACTGAAGGCGTTCAGAAGATGAAGGTCGGTGGCAAGGCGACGCTGGTGTGCCCGGCGGAAATTGCCTACGGCGATCGCGGCGCGGGCCAGAAGATCAAGCCTGGCGCGGCGTTGTCCTTTGACGTCGAACTGATCTCCATCAACTAGTTCGGCGAGTCTGTCCTGTGATCCGCCCTGTAGAAGACTGCCGCAGCGACTTCCCGTCGCTGCGGCGTGAAGTAGCCGGCCAGCCGCTGCGTTTTCTCGACGGACCGGCCGGCACCCAGGTGCCGCAGGCCGTCATCGATGCAATTTCTGCGTACTACCAGCACAGCAACGCGAACTGCGGCGGCGCCTTTGCCACCAGCCGCGAGACCGGCAAGGTGCTGGAGGGCACGCGCGCGGCCTGTGCTGACTTGCTCGGCGCCGGTGACACGGGAACGATATCGCTAGGCCCCAACATGACAACGCTAACCTTTGCGTTGAGTCATGCGCTGGAGCGGCTGTTTGAACCCGGTGATGAAATCGTCATCACCCAGCTCGACCACGAAGCCAATCGCGGCCCCTGGAAGGCGCTGGAGCGCTCTGGCATCGTGGTACGCGAGATTGCCGTGCGCGAGGACGCCACGCTCGACCCTGACGACATGGCACGGCAGATTACGCCGCGCACTCGCCTGGTCGCCGCGGGCGCGTCATCCAACGCGTTTGGTACCGCGAACGACATTCCCCGCCTGCGGCAACTCAGCCGTGACGCGGGCGCCTGGCTGTTCGTGGACGCGGTGCACTACGCGCCGCACTTCCCGATGGACGTGACCGACTGGGACGCCGACTTTGTCGCGGCGTCCGCATACAAGTTCTACGGCCCGCACGTGGGCATGCTGTACGCCCGCGCCGGCCTGCTCGAGGCGTTATCGATGGATCGCCTGTGCACCGTGCCGGCCACGGCACCGGACGCCATCGAAACCGGCACTCCGAACTACGCGGCGTTTGCCGGTGTGACGGCCGCGATCGACTACCTGGCAGGTTTTGGCGAAGGTGCGGATCGTCGGGCACAGCTGGTCAGCGCCATGACCCGCATTCACGCACACGAGCGCGCGATGCTGCTGCGCCTGGCCGAGGGCCTTTCGAGCGTGCCTGGCCTGACGATTGCCGGCACGCCGGCAAGCACGGAGCACCGTGCGCCGACGCTGGCAATTACCGTGGAAGGTGTGCAGCCGGACCGGATTGCCGACTGGCTGGCTGAACACGGCGTTGCCGTGTGGTCAGGGCATTTCTACGCGGTGCGGCCGATCAAAAAGCTGGGCTATGAGAGCCGCGGAGGGGTGGTGCGTATCGGCGTGTCGATGTACACCTCAGCGGAGGACGTGGACGCGGCGGTTGCCGCCGTTAGCTCGGTGCCTCGCTCGTAAAGAATCTCAGGCGAAGCCCGCCGGCGTCCACTGCGCCATCATCGTATTGCGGGCCGCGTTCAGTCGCTCGGACATCAGCGCCGCGAAGCGCTTGACCAGCTCGTAGCCGAACCTGGGCTCCCGGTCGCACAGCAGCAGCAGCTCCTTGCCGTCGAATTCGAGCAGCTCGCAGTCGGTTTCGGCGCGTGCCTGGAAATTCCACTTGAACGGCGGAATCAGCCACGACCAGCCAAGCGCCTCGTTGCTGCTGAGCGCCTGCACCTCAAGCGCCGGACCGTAAAGGGCCGGGATTTCCACCGTAACCCGTCCCGACACGAGTACGTAGAACTTGTCCGCGCGGTCGCCGTGGCGGAAGACGACCTTGTCTGCCTTCAGCTTCACCCGGCTTGCCGCCTGAGCCAGAAAATCGACGAACTCGGGGGCCAGATCGGCAAACAGGGGCTGTTTCTTGATGTGGTCCACTGTGAATTGATCGGTCATCCGGTTCTCCTGTAATACGTATTCTCGTGCGGGGGCGGTATTGTACCCTGTCCGGGATGGCAGGGACGGCCTTATGGACGCCGAAAACGGTAGATGAAGCGGTCTGTATTGCCGCGAACGCCCTCGGCGAACATCGGCTTGCCGTGATCATCATCGGGGTTCGCCAGGGCGGTTGATTCCGCTTCGAACACGAACCCGGCCTGTTCGATGTCACTGCGGAGGAGCGCCGGGTCTATGCGGTGCAGGGTCTGCGCCACGTCAGCCGGTGCGCCGGCCTCGGCGGCATGGTCGACGATGCCAAGTACCCCGCCGCGCTTCAGCGACTGGAAAAGCTCGGCAAGCATGACGGGGGCGTCAATGCGTGGCCAGCCATTGTCCGGGTCTACGTAGTACACATCATGATAGGCCAGCACCATCAGCACCTGGTCAAAGGTCTCCGCCGGCAGTGACAAGGCGTTGTTTTCGGCGGTGACGCGTTGCACGTTGGCCAGCCGGCCCGGAGCGAAACGACGGTCGAGCTCATCGGCGGCGTAAGCAAGATAGGCCGCATTGTTATGCGACCACACGGTGCCGCATTCGCCAACGACGTACGCACTGAGTTCGGTGTAGTAGCCACCGCCGGAGAACATATCCAGCACCACCATGCCAGGACCCATGCCGAAGAACTCCAGCACCTCGGCGGGTTTGCGGCTGGCATCGCGATCGGCGTCGCCGGGGAGCCGGCGACCGTCCTTCAACGCAAGCGCGACGCTTTCCTTGCTCGACAGCACATTGGGAAAGGCCATATCGCCGGCAGGGTCTGACGTGGAGGTGCTGGCGCAGGCGGTCAGGACCGCGGCAATCGCAAGGGCGGCAGTGAGCTGGAAGGAAAACAAGTGACGCATGGTCGTTGGCCTT
>JBCAXP010000329.1:0-5560 GCA_038533995.1 Pseudomonadota bacterium | reverse complement strand
GGTGGCCAGAAAGCCGTCGCGCACCGCGGCCCGCTTGTCGGGGGTCGCTTGGTTGCGCGCCGCCCGAAACACCGCAGCCGCCAGGTGGATGCAGTCGGCGGTGGCAAGCGTCAGGATGATGAACGGCGCCGACACGCTTGGGGACGACAGCGGAATGTGCATAAGGCCCGCCGTGCCCATGGCCGCGCCGATGGCGGCGCCAATGATGAGCAGTGAGCTCATAAGCACCGACACGCTGCGAAAGATGAAGCCGATAAGGCCGAAGATCAGCCCGAACATCACGGGCGTGAGGAACATGCCGTCGGTTGCGCTGGCTTCGCCAAACGCATTGTCGAGCGCGAGCGACCCGGTGATGCGAATGTCGATGTCCGCATGCACCGACGCAAAGGCTGCAGCCACCTTCCGTGCTTCGGCGACCAGTTCGCCAGCCGGGTCTCCCTGCGCGTCATCGGTCAGGCGAAACTGCACCGCCACCAGGCTGACACGAGCGTCGCGCGTCAACAGGCGTCCGGCAAGCAGGGTTTCCGTGACGGCGACTTCGCGCAGGGCCCGCGCCTGTTCAAGGGTGAGCGGATCGCCCGACCGTGCCAGGTGGTCGATTACCACCTCGGCATCTTCGCCCTCCGTGTGCACCCGCTGGAAGTTGGTCACCGAATCGACCCGCTTCACGTGCGGCAGGTGCCACGCCTGGTCCGTTAGCGCGTTGATCGCGTCGAGGCGCGCCGGCGTGAACAGGTCACCATCCTCGGCGGTCAGCACAAACACGATGCTGTCCTCGCGGCCGTACTGAGCCTCGAAGTCTTCCAGAGCGAGCAGTTCCGGGTTGGCCTTCGAGAAGAACACCCGGTCGTCGCTGCGAAACGTGAGGCTGGCGCTGCCGGCGGACAGTGCAGTGACGGCCAGCACGGCGAGCACCAACACCGCCCAGGCGTGCTGTACCACCCAGGCGCTGATGGCTTTTGCGAAAGGAGAGTTCATGATGACGGTCCGCTCTGAGCGCTTCGGATTACTGCGTGGAAGCGCTGTTGCGCAGGATTGACGCGAGCAGGTCGAGGGTCTTCACGAACTGCGCCTCGGTGTGCTCCGCGGTGAGGAAGAAGCGCAGCCGCGCCTCGTTGTGCGGTACCACCGGGTACATCACGGCGTGTGCGATGATGCCTTCCTCGAGCAGTTTCGACATGGTGTGGAGCGCAAGCTCCGTGTCGCCAAGCAGCACTGGCACTACAGCCGACGCACCGCTGTCGCCAACGTCGAGACCGCGCTCGGTCGCAAGCTCCACAAAGCGGCGCACGTTGCTGTGCAGCCTGGTCACGCGCTCCGGTTCCTCGCCCATCACTTCGATGGCGGCCAGCGCCGCGGCGGCGCTCGCCGGCGGCAGTCCGGTGCTGTAGAGAAGCATGCCCGGCGCGAAGTGCCGCAGCGTGTCGATCATGGCCTGCGAGCCGCCGATGAAACCGCCGCAGCTTGCGAAGCTCTTGCTCAGCGTGCCCATGATGAGGTCCACGTCGCGCGGGTCGACGCCGAAGTGTTCGCACACGCCCTTGCCGGTGTCGCCGACAACGCCCAGCGAGTGCGCCTCGTCAATCATCAGCCACGCGTTGTACTTGCGCTTGAGCTCGAGCAGCTTCGGCACGTCGGCCAGGTCGCCGTCCATGCTGTACGCGCCTTCCACCAGGATGATGGCGCGCTCGTACTTACCGCGATGGGTTTTCAGCAGTCGTTCCAGCGCCTCGAGATCGTTATGCGGAAACGACATGCGCCGGGCATGGGCCATCACGCCGCCCATGACGCCGCTGTTGTGCATGTACTCGTCGGAGATCAGCAGGTCCTTCGCGCTCAGCAGGTAGCCGAGCGTGGTGACGTTGACGGCGTAGCCGCCCACGGACGTCACGCAGTCTTCAAAGCCGAAGGCGTCGCACAGGCCCTGCTCGAGTTCCTGATGCAGCTCCATTTCGCCACCGACCATGCGCGCGGCGCCGGCGTGGGTGCCGTAGCGGCCAAGCGCGTCCTGGGCGGCGCCGATGACGCGTGCGTCGTTGGACAGCCCCAGGTAGTTGTAGCCGGAGAAGCAGATGTACTCCGTGCCTTCGACCTGCAAAGCGCTACTCATCGTGCCGCTGCGCGGCATGAAGTACGGGTTGTGGCGTTCGCCAGTGCCGTAGTAGTCGCGAATCTGCTCGACGCGCTGGTAGTCTTCCGACGCGGTGATGTCCATCGCCGTGCTGTTGGCAACCGGCCTTGCCGGCGCCGTTGCGGCGCTGCTGACGGCTGCGTTGGGACGGCTCAGGAATTCGCTCCTGAACTGGTTCAAAATGCTTTCCGTGCTAACGCTCATTCTCTTAATCTCCGTGAGTTAAATTCTTCAGGCCGCTGCCTGGTCAAGTTCCATTTGTTCGTGCCACTTGTTCGCAAGGCCCGCGATGGAGCCGTGATCTGCCAGTTCCAGCTCCGAGATCGTGAGGCCCAGCACGTCGTCGAGCTTGACGCGAATCTCGGTGGCCATCAGCGAATCAATGCCAAGGAAGTCCAGCGGCATCGACGGGTCGATCTGGTCGGCGGGGGTCTTGAGTTCGCGGGCGAAGATCTCTGCGATGAGGCCTGACAGCACTTCGAAGCGCTGCTCGCTACCGAGCTCAAGGAGCTGCTTGCGAAGGCGCGCCTGCACCGAGTCGTCGGCCAGCTCCCTGGCCTGCGTCACGACCGTGCGGAAGCGCGGTGAGTGGCCGCCGTGCGTTTCAAAGCTGGCCCACTTCTTCCAGTCGGGGTTGGATGCAATACACACCTGGGTTTCGTTCAGGCTCATCGCGCGCGCCATGCCGTTTAGCGCCTCATCGAACGGGATGGGTTCAAGGCCGATCTGTCGCAGGTGGCGGCCGATGGCCTCGTCCTGGCTCAGCATGCCGACGGTGTCGATGGCGCCCCAGTTCAGGCTCATCGCCGCCTGGCCGTGGGCGCGGCGGAAGTGCGCCAGCGAGTCCAGGAAGCCGTTGGCGGCGCAGTAGTTCGCCTGGTTGCTGTTGCCCACGAGCACCGAGATCGACGAGTACAGCACGAAGTGGTCGAGGGGCAGTTGCGCCGTGGCCAGGTGCAGGTTCCATGCGCCCAGTGCTTTTGGCCGGATCACGCGCGACATATCGTCGGCGGTCAATTCGGCAAGCGGCTTGTCTTCCAGCACGCCCGCCGTGTGGAACACGCCGCGCAGCGGTGTGGGCACTGCCGACAGCTCGTCCACGAGGTCGCGGACGAGCGCCGCGTCGGCGAGGTCGCACTGGTGCGCGGAAGCGCTGAAGCCTTCCTTCTGCAGCTCGGCGAGAAACGCCTGGTCGGCATCGCTGGCGCCGGCGCGACGGCCGCACAGTGCAACGTGGCCGGCGCCGTGGCGCAGCAGCCAGCGGGCCGTTTCCTTGCCCAGGCCACCAAAGCCGCCCGTGACCAGGTACGCCGCATCCTCCCGGATGCCAGGGTTGTCGCTGGCCTTCGCCTCGAGTTCGACGTCGGCACGCATCTCGATGACGCGCCGGCTGTGACCTGTGAGGGCATCGGCGGGTTGTTGCACGAGTGCGTCGAGGCCCAGTGTCTCGGCTGTCGGTGCTGCCGCTGCTTCATCGACCAGTGCCGCTTCAAGAGCCGCGATCAGCTGGCTCGCGTTGCGCGCGATCTCCTGTGCAGGGTCAATGCGCACCAGGCGCCCGGCCTGGCTGGCACCGCTAAGCGGAGCGAAGCCCGTGTCCAGATCGATCAGGCAGCCGCCGGCTGACAGCATGTCGAAGCCGAAGCTGCGTTCCCAGGCCGCAAGCGGCGCGGCAATGGCGCTGATTGGGCCGTCGGCGGTGGCAGCGTCAAGCGCGGCATTGGTCCAGTCCGCCTGATTGCCGGGCAGCCTGTGCACAACTACATCGCTGGCTTCAAGGATGGTCGCGAGTGCCTCGCCTTCTGCAGTCGCGCAAACCACTGCGCGGTCACCGGCGCCGAGCATTGCTGCATCAGCCAAACGTCGCGCAAGCGCTGAAGGCGCGGCAGCGCCGGCAACGTGCGAGGCGGATGCTGCGTCGCTAACCGGCACGAGCAGGGCCGTTGCACTGTCCACCCGCAGGTGACTGGCAAGCGATGCCGGGACAAAGCCGGCCAGGCGGTCGCCGATTTCAACGTCTATGCGATCAATGCCTGCGCGGCTTACCCGCGCGCAAACGCTCATGAGCGCTTGGCTTCCGCCATCGCCGCCGATTGCCCGGTGTAAAGCGTCGGTATCGATCGCAATCGCCTCAACAGCAAGCTCGATGTCGCTGTTGCCAAGGCGTTCGGGCAGCGTCGTCACGAGTTCGACGCCGCCGCTGTCTGCGTTCTCGCGTACGTCGTAGCGCGCGCCGCTGGCAGGGTTGATTGTCGTGACGCTCGCCTCTGCGAAGATGCCGCTCGGACCAAGCTCCGACCAGTAGCGGCCGGACTGGCGCAGGGCGACTTCGTCCTTCTCGTCGTTGGCCTGTAACTCTTCTACAAGCGTGTCGACAAGGTCGTTGTCCACGATGCGCGGCAGGTCGATGGTGGTGGCGCGAAGCGAGCCCGCCTCGTGTCCCAGCTCATTGAACGCGACGCGCGTGAGGCCCGCCAGCGCGCCCTGCGCCGGCATCGTCGGCGCATCATCATCAGTGACGCTGAAGGCGTTGCGCGTGATCGTGTACAGGCGCGGGGCCTGCTCGCGGCGGCTCAGAGCCTGCATCACGTTCAAAAGGTCCTGCGAGGCAGCCTCGCCGCACACGTCGTCTTCGTCGCTAAAGCCGCTGCTCGCGAGAAACGCCACGGCATCGCACGGCGCGCTCGCAAGCACATCGCCGGCATCGACATCACTCAGACTGACGAACCGCACTTGCCCATCCTGGCTCAGGCGCTCAAACAACGGGGCGGCTGGCCAGGCGTCGTCCCGCGACACGACGAGCCAGTCGCGGTTGACGGTATCCGACGCCGGGAGCGCCTCCGCATGCCAGGCGTACTTGAGATCGCCGGCAGGGTAGCCGTCGTTTTGGCGCTGCAGCTGCAGAGCTGAGCAGACCAGCCCGCTTAGCGTCGCCTCGATCTCGCCCGCATCGTTCATCAGCGTGAGGTCGCACTCCACCGTCCGATTGGAACGGTGCGTGAGCTTGCCGTGGCACCACAGGCGGTGCGACAGCGACCGGTGCACGCGCAGGTCGCGAATGAGCGTCGGCAGAAAGGCGCCGTCTTTCGGATCCAGCAGGCTCAACACGGTCTGCAGGCAGCCGTCGAGCAGGCTCGGGTGCGCGATGTACTCGCCCGCGCCTTCCTTGAGCGCCGACGGCAGCTCCAGCTTCGCCAGGACTTCCGTGCGTGCTTCGTCAAGGTGCAGTTCGGTGATTGGCTGAAACAGCGGACCGTACTGCATCGAGAAGCCCGCGAAGCCGGTGTAGAGCTCCTCCGGGGAGCGCGACACGGTCAGGTGACCAGCGTCCGGCAGGTGCATGGGTTTTTCCGCCGCGTCTCCGATCAGTGGGAAGACGCCAGCCGTGGCATGCAGCGTCCGCTTTTCCGGCTTGCGCCGCAAGCCGGA
>JBCAXP010000328.1:0-5574 GCA_038533995.1 Pseudomonadota bacterium | reverse complement strand
ATAGTCATCGGTGGGAACAGTTTGCTGGAGGCCAGTGAGCGGCCGATGGGAGCGCCCTCGCGAACGCGTACCGCGGCATCTTCGACCGCTTCTCGCATGGGTACGTTGCCGACCACTTCGCCGGAGATGCGCAGGCCCTCGAGCACGGGCACGCCACTGCCCGCCATGATGCTCAGCGTGCGGGTGAAACGTGCCGTATTGAAACCACGCACCATGCGTCCGACGAGCGGCGTCTTGAGCAGCACCGCGTGGAAATTTCTGAGCGCGGCAGGGCGCTTTAGCATCAGGCGAAAGCCGATTGCGCCGGCCACGAGTCCAAGGAACAGCAACACGCCGTTTTCGCGCATGAAGTCGCTCATGGCGATAAGCGCACGCGTCAATACCGGAAGTTCCTGGTCCATGTTCTCGAAGACGCTGACCACCTGGGGCACGACGTAAACGAGCAGGCCGACCACGATGCCCACCGCCATCAGCGAAACGATAATGGGGTAGACCACAGCGTGAGAAATCTTCTGCCTGAGCACCTGCCGGCTCTCGGTGTAGTCCGCCAGGCGCTCCAGCACCGCGTCGAGATGTCCGGTTGACTCGCCGGCAGCAACAGTGGAGCGATAGATCTCCGGAAAGGCCTGTGGGAAGTCGGCGAGGCCGTCGGCAAGGGTATGGCCTTCGAGCACGCGCGAACGAACGCCGAGCACGATGCTCTTCAACCGCGGCTTTTCGCTTTGTTCGCCTACCGCCTGCAGCGCCTCGTCGAGCGGCAGGCCGGAGCGCACCAGCGTTGCGAGCTGCCGGGTCACGAGCGCAAGGTCCATCGCGGCGATGCCGCGTCGAAGCGTGAACGAGCCGCCAGAACTTCGCGCTTCCTTCTGGGCGACCTCGGTGACCTTGATGGGCAGGAGCGACTTGTCGCGCAGGGCGGAGCGCACCTGCTTGGCGGTGTCGCCTTCGAGCAGGCCTTTGCGCTCCTTGCCGGACGGATCGACCGCGACGTATTCGAAGGCGCCCATCAGCCCTCCCGCGTGACGCGAAGTACTTCTTCCAGCGTGGTGTCGCCTTCGAGGATGCGGCGGCGCCCGTCATCGCGAATACCGTGGGTCAGCGTACGTGCGTACTGCTCGAGCTGATGCTCGCCGGCGCCGTCGTGAATCATGGTGCGCATTTCGTCGTCGACGTCCACGAGTTCGTAGATGCCGGTGCGCCCACGAAAGCCCGCCTTGTTGCATGCGGCGCAGCCAACGGGGCGGTGCAGAGTAACGTCTTCGTCGGGCGAGCGGCCCAGAAGTTCCAGCTCACGGGGCGTCGCAGTGTACGGTTCCTTGCATTCGCTGCACAGCACGCGCACCAGGCGTTGAGCCAGCACGCCAACAAGACTGGACGACAGCAGGAATGGCTCCACGCCCATGTCCCGCAGACGTGTCACAGCGCCAACGGCAGTGTTGGTATGTAGCGTCGAGAGCACGAGGTGACCGGTCAAACTGGCCTGCACGGCGATCTCGGCCGTTTCCAGGTCACGAATCTCACCGACCATGACCACGTCCGGATCCTGGCGAAGAATCGCGCGCAGGCCGCGGGCAAACGTCATGTCGACCTTGGTGTTGACCTGGGTCTGGCCGATGCCATCGATGTAATACTCGATGGGGTCTTCCACGGTCATGATGTTTCGCGTGTTGTCGTTGATGCGCTCGAGGCCGGCGTACAGCGTCGTTGTCTTACCGGAACCGGTTGGCCCTGTCACGAGCATGATGCCGTGGGGCTTGTGAATCATGGCGTCGATGCGTTCCTGGGTCGCCTGAGCCATCCCCAGGTGGTCGAGGACCAGTCGCCCGGCCTGCTTGTCCAGCAAGCGCATCACGACACGCTCACCGTGCCCCGAGGGCATGGTTGAGACGCGAACGTCAACGGCGCGGCCCGCCACTCGCAGACTGATGCGTCCGTCCTGGGGCAGGCGCTTCTCGGCGATGTCGAGCTTTGACATGACCTTGATGCGTGACACCACCAGCGGCGCGACCGCGCGCCGGGAGGTCAGCACTTCGCGCAACACGCCGTCAACGCGAAATCGCACCACGAGCCGGTTTTCGAACGGCTCAATGTGTATGTCCGAGGTGTTTTCCTTGACCGCTTCGGTGAGAACCGCGTTGATGAGGCGAATGATGGGCGCGTCGTCATCGCTTTCCAGGAGGTCAGACGGCTCCGGCAGCTGGTTGGCGACGTCGAGCAGGTTGCTTTCGTCGTCGAAGCCCTCGACCATTTGCATGGCCTGGTTTGAACCGCTCTCGTACGCCTGCTGCAGCATCGAGTCGAAGGTTTCTTCGTCGACGGCCTGGAGCGAGACTGGCACACCGGCAAAGCGGCGAACCTCGGAGTAGATCGTCGTGCTGAGCCCCGGGCGATACACGGCCTCGGCGTGATTGTCCGCAATGTCGACGATCAGGATGCCGTGGCGCTTGGCGAAGGAGAACGGAAGGCGGCGGCCGTTCTGTTCGTTTTCGACCGGCGCCTCGGGCGCCATCTCCGGCGGCACTTCCAGTTCGCTGAGTTCCGATGACGCTGCCATGATGCCTTACTGCTGCTCGCCGGTGTCGCCGGCTTCCGTGTCTGGCCCAATGGTGGTCGGGTTCAGCGGCTGCAGTTCCTCGAGCGGCGGCATGACCGGCCGCGTTTCGTCCCGCATCAGCGGAATCGGCTCGCCTGAGCCAATCTGCAGGTCGCGAATGTACTGGTACTTCTGGTTCGTCTCGTAGGTCGCCTGCGTGCCGTTGCGCAGAATCTTCGGGCGAATGAACACCATCAGGTTGCGCTTGACCTTGCTGGTCGAGCGCGAGCGGAAGAGGGCGCCGAGGCCAGGGATACTGCCGAGGAACGGTACGCGGGACTCACTCTCAAGCAGGTTCTCGTCAATAAGGCCACCGAGGACGATGATGTCGCCGTCCTGCAGAACGACCTTCTGGCGCACCGTGCGCTGGTTGGTGATGAGGTCGACGGCGCCGGTCGAGCCCTGGCTGATGCTGCTGACTTCGAGCTGCACGTCCAGCACCACCGCGTCGCCCTCGTTGATCTGTGGCGTAATAATCAGCTTGAGGCCGACGTCTTCGCGGTTAATCGTCTGGAACGGGTTCACCGCGCCGACGTTGCCGCCGGTGTTGCTGAAGGAACCGGTCAGGAACGGCACCTGCTGGCCGACGCTGATTTCCGCTTCCTCATTGTCCATGGTGACGATGGACGGCGTTGACAGGATGTTGGTGTTGGCGTCGCCGGCCAGTGCCCGGATGATGGTGGCAAAGCTCGTGCCGTCATCGGTAATGCGGCCAGCGGCAATCGTCGCGCCGTCTGTGAGGCTGCCCAGCGCCGCTTCCGGGTTGGCGTTGTCGCCGCCGCCGATGGCCGCGGCGAGATCGGAGATACCGCTGCCGAACTCGATCACGCCGGCGGACGCGGTGTCCTGCGTGCTGTCGAAAATCCAGTTGATGCCGAGCTCGGCGCTGCGGTCGATGGTCAGGTCAACAAGAATCGCTTCCACCAGCACCTGGTGGCGGCGAATATCCAGCTTGTCGATCACCAGCTTCAGGTTGCGCATGATTTTTGGCGGCGCCGTGACAATCAATGCGTTGGTATCGGGATCGGCCCAGAGCGTCACGTTGTTGGGATTGTTCGCGGCCGCTTGGCCGCCGGCCTGTTGCGTCTGCTGAAGCTGCTCACGCAGCCGCGTAGCGAGATCCTCGGCGTTGGCGTAGTTCAGGTAGATAACCTGGGTATTGCCGCCATCTTCCAGCGGCGAGTCCAGGTGCGCAATGAGCGTGCGAAGCCGCAGCCGGTCGGCCTTGTCGCCACCCACCAGCACGCTGTTCGTGCGCTCGTCGGCGACAAGCGCCGTCGGCGAGGCGGCCGCATCGCCGCGAGCGGCGGCCTGCGTCAGCGTGGTCAGAATGCGAACCATCTCGGCGGCGGTGGCGTGCTCGAGAGGAATTACCTCGATCTCATCATCGCCGGACTGGTCGATGCGGCGGATGATCCGAAGCATCCGGTTCACGTTCGCTGCGCGGTCCGAGATGATAAGCATGTTGGACGCCGGGTGCGCCGCCAGGTGCCCGTACTGTGGAATCAGCGGCCGCAAAATCGGCACAAGCTGCGCGGCGCCGACGTTTCGCACCTCGATTACCTGGGTGACGATTGCGTCAGAGCCATCGGAGACGCGGCTCGGCAGGTCGTTACCCGGAAGCTGGCGTGCATTGGTGTCGGGGAGAATCTTGATGACGTCGCCCGACGGCACTGCCACGTAGCCGTACACCTGCAGGATTGACAGAAACGTCTCGTAGAACGCCTCCGGGCTCATGGCCGCGTTCGAGATTAACGTGACCTGCGCCTTGACCCTTGCATCGACGATGAAGTTCTTGCCAGTGACTTCGGCGACCGCTTCGATGATGGTCCTGATGTCAGCGTCCTTGTAGCTGACCGTAATCATGTCGTCGTTCTGGCCGGCATTCTGGGCAATGGCGCTGGCAGCAGCGACCAGCAGGCAAGCAAGGCCAAGAAAACGGGCCAGCGTTCCGGCGAGTGAGCGGCCAGGGCGGTGCAGGTCGCCGGGCAGAGTGTGCTGCATGTAGATCATCCGTAGAAAGAAAGTATTGGTGCGCAGCCCACTGGCCTGCTGCAATTCGATAAGTCCCTGAACAGTTTAACGTTCCTTACTGCCGGAAGCACTGTTGGCTGCACTCGCAATTGCTTGAGTGTCCAGCACCAGCACTTCGGAGGCGCCGTTACGCTGCACGGTGACGGACACCTGGGTGCTCGTGGACAACGTTTTGAAGATGTCCATGCCCTTGGCCGGGTCGTCGAGTTGCGTTCCGTTTATATCGGTAATGAGATCGCCGGGCTTTAACCCGAGCTGGGAAAACTGCTGCCGCTTGCGGCCGGGGTACACGCGGTAGCCCACCTGCTTGCCATTGTTGAACACCGGCTGCGGGCGAATCAGGTCGGTGAGCTTGGCCGGGTCGCTCAGGTCCACCAATGCTCTGGGGCTCTGCGATGCCCTCGCACTGCGATTCGACGTCCTCGACCGACGCGTTGGCGTTGCAACGCGCCGCTGCGGCGCATTAGCTGCATCACCCTCGCGGGGCAGCTCCAGCCGCTGCGGTACGCCGCCGTTGATGATTACCACGTGGTGGGCGTGCACCGAATCCAGTGACACCCGGCTGTTGATATTCTCGCCCGGGGCATATACCTGAGCCTCACCATTGCGTTCAGCGATGATGGCGAGGCCAGTCGACGTTTCGGTTCGTGCCACGATGCCAAATAGGTCGAAGTCGGTGTTTACCTCGAGGGTGTCCGGGTCGATTATCGGACCATCGGCGGGTTCCTCGGCCGCCGTGCCAAATAAACCCACGGTGCTGCGGTAGTCGACCCCCTGGCGGCCGCTCGGCTGCGCCGGCCGGGCCTGCTGCTGGGGCGGGGCGGCGGTCACAATCTCGCCCTGGGGGGCAAAGGCCCACGACAGGTCCGCCAGTTTCCAGGCCATCACCAGCACCAGCCCGCCCATGATCCATGGTGGCAGGGTGGTCGATGCAAGCTGCATCGCCT
>JBCAXP010000327.1:0-5584 GCA_038533995.1 Pseudomonadota bacterium | reverse complement strand
GCGTGAAGCCCAGCGCGCGGTGATGCTCGGCTTCGTGGTTAGCGTAGCGCTGGTCGTGATGACGCAGATCAGCATGCTCTACGCGCCGTCGAATTTCCCGGAAACGCAGGCCTTTGCCGCCTCCGTGCACGAGGCGACCATCACGCTATTCGACTACACGCCGCGGTTCGTTTTTGGCTCACTCGTGGCCTACCTTCTCAGCCAGTCCTTTGACGTGTGGGTGTTCCACCGCATCCGACGCGCCACCGACGGCCGCCACCTGTGGCTGCGAAACACCGCCTCTACCCTGCTGTCTCAACTTATAGATACGCTGATCTATGGTCTCATCGTGTGGTGGGGCCTGGTGGATCTTGTAACAGCGCTGCAGTTGGCGGCGGCAAAATACGTCTTCAAGTTTGCTATTGCGGTCATCGACACACCATTCATCTACTGGGCACGGAGCTGGCACACCAACGACCAGGCGCCGTCAGCCGCATAGACCCATCCCGCGACACCGACAATGACACAGACTCAACACCCCACGACGCCAACCCGCTGCGCAGCGGCGCCAGTCCTCGCAGCACTGGCCCTTGCAATGACACTGGCGGGATGCCAGACGCCGGTGGCGGAGGCTCCCGCCGGCGACGCCGGCGCCCGCGTCACCGCGCTGGCCGACCGGTACTACGCCGAAACGCTGCTGCAGGCGCCCGAGACAGCCTACTTTGCGGCTGTACCGATCGACCGTCATGACCGCATCCGGGATAACAGCCTTGAGGCACTGGCGGCGGCGCACGCGGCACAGGACGACTTGCTTGCCGAGCTGCGCGCCATCGATGGCGAGGCATTGCGCGGCACGCCCCAGTGGGTAACTCACGGCCTGCTGGTGCAGGCCCTGTCGTCAGCTGTCGCTCTGCGCGTTTGCCGTACCGAACTGTGGAATGTCAACCAGATGGGCGGCTGGCAGTCGGCGTACGTGCAGGTGGCGCAGCGCCAGCCGGTCGGCAGCGCGTCCCGCCGCAAGCAGTCGCTCAGGCGGTGGGAGCAGTTTTCCGGCTTCGTCGACACGGAGCTTGCCAACCTGGAACAGGGCCTTGCCCTGGGCTACAGCGCGCCGAAGGCGGTCGTCGAACGCGTGGTGACGCAGCTCGATGCGCTGCTGGCGCTGGACGTCACCAAGTCGCCGTTCTACTCGCCGGCGGTCCGCGACCCTACCCTCGACTTCGCCGCCAGCACCCATGCGCTGGTCGCTGAGCAGATCTACCCCGCGCTCACTCGCATGCGTGACTACCTTGCCGGCCCGTACCTCGAGCAGGCGCGCGAGGCCCTGTCCATCACGGCGAACCCTGACGGGGCAGCGTGCTACGAGGCGTCGCTTCGCAGTTACACGACGCTCGACAGTTCCGGCGAGGAAATCTACGAGCTCGGGCAGAAGACGGTCGCCGCAAACCGGGCCGCCGTCATTGAGCTGGGCCGTGAGCAGTATGGCCTTGACGATTTCAAGGCGATTATCGAAAGAACCAAGGCCGATCCGGCGGACCAGTTTGCGAGCGCCGAGGAACTGCTCGCGTTCTCCCGCGACGCCGTGCGCCGCGCCGCCAACGAGATGGCTGACTGGATCAGCGTCATGCCCGACCTGCCGGTCGCCGTGGTGCCCTTCGACAAGCATGAAGAAGGCACCGGGCGCTCCGCCCACTACCGGCCCGGCACAACAACGCGCCCGGCGGAGTACCGGATTCCGCTTTTCGAACCGGAAAACCAGTCACGCGGCAATGCGGAGGCAACCGCTTTCCATGAAACCTGGCCAGGGCACCATTTGCAGGTCGCGGCATCGCGAAGCCTGGGCGAGCTGCATCCGGCAACCCGCATCATCTGGTTTTCCGGGCCGGGCGAAGGCTGGGCTCGCTACAGCGAAGCGCTGGCCGAGGAGATGGGCCTGTACAGCACCGCCTCAGGGCCCATTCTGCGCCGTGCATGGCCTGCGCGGGGGATGGTCGTGGACCCGGGCATTCACCTTTTTGGGTGGACACGCGAGCAGGCCGTGGAGTACATCGCCGAAGCCGGACGGGTGCCGCTCTCACGCACAGACGACATGGTGGACCGCATCGCCATTCTACCTGGCCAGCTCACGGCCTATGACGCCGGCGGTCTTGAGATTGTCGCCCTCCGGCGCGAAGCGGAGGCCGCCTTCGGCAACCGCTTCGACTTGAGCGAGTTTCACCTGCGCGTGCTTGAGAACGGCACGATTCCGCTCGGCCAGCTGCGCAGCCACATCGAGGAATGGATAGAAACCAACCGCCCAGGCGGTCCTGGTGCGGGTGGACGTCGCCGGCAGGTCGCCCCTTGACTCAAGGCTTCACCGGCGCCCCTCAGAACTTGAAGCCGATCTCCAGCGAGGCGTTCTCCAGCATCGGCTTGTCGCGCACGTTGTTGAATTCAACCTCCAGCCAGCGGTAGCCGCCTTTGAAGTAAAGGTTGCGGTTGTAGTCCCACCGCAGGCCGAGTCCGACGCCGTAGGAGAAGCTGGTGTCGTTGTAGGTGGTGTAGAAGGTGTCACAGATGTAACCCCACCACGGATCCCACCAGCAACCGGT
This sequence comes from Pseudomonadota bacterium, assembly GCA_038533995.1. GTDB lineage: Bacteria > Pseudomonadota > Gammaproteobacteria > Steroidobacterales > JBCAXP01 > JBCAXP01. The sequence continues at coordinate 3,014 of JBCAXP010000327.1, read as the reverse complement.
AATCGGCGAGTCGCTCGACACGTTGGAGTCGAAGTAAGTCCAGCCCAGGCCGCCCTCGACGTAGGGCTTCACGGGGTTGTCCGTGAAGTAGTACGAGCCGTTGAACTGGCCACTGAAGATGGACGCGCGGTGACTGATGTCGATGGCCGGCTCACCGTCTTCCGGCACCAGCTGGGCGTCGTAGCGCGGTCGTACCCAGGTCGCGTCAAAGCCGACCGTGAGCCTGTCGGTTACGTAGTAGTCGAAGCCGCCCTGAAAGCCCGTGCGGGTCTCCAGCGTCAGAAAACTGCCGTTGCGCCCATCGAAATCCTGCTCGATCGAGTAGGCGATTCCAATCGTGTATTCGAAGTCGCCGGCGCGGGGTGATTGTGCCAGCGTGCTGCCGGCTGCCAACAACAGGCAAAGCGTGACAAACGTCCTCATTGTGAAGCTCCAAAATGCGTTCCGTCAGGGCGAGAGTACCTGACAATGGCGGCGGGCGGCTACTGCGTTTCCGGCGGCACCCGCTGAAAGGGCTGGTCGAACACGATAAGGCTGTCTGCCTTGCCCTGGCCGTTGATCAAAAAGTGGCTGAACGCGCGAAAATCGGTGCGCTCGTCTGTCATCTGGAAAGTCTGCAAATGCCAGTGGCGAAGTGCGTAGGCCCTGCGGGCAAAGCGCACAGTCAGGGCGCCGTCAGCAAAGACGACAGACACATCGCCGAGCAGCGGATTGCGGTAAGTGCCGGCGTACGCGTCAAGCGCCAGGGCCGGCAGTGTGCCAGGCAGCCGCGAACTCTCAGCCTCTTCGCGGTCGGCCAGGCGCTTCACGCGGCTCTTTTCATAAAGGTCGAATACGTCCTGGTTCCAGTCGCGCCGCTGGCCGCCGTCGGTCTCGTCCATCGTGTACCACAACAGGGCATGGCGCATTTCCGCATGGTCCCGGTTGCCAAGCACGATCACGGCGCGGTCGCGCGCCCTGTCCAGACCCATGATGGCGATAAGCCCGGACAGACTGCCCGTGTGAAAATTAATCATTCGACCCTGGAAATCCTGCTGGAACCAGCCGAGGCCATAGGTGCGCCAGTGAGGCGCGGTCAGCGCCGTGGTGGGATAGAAGTCAGCTTCGCTCGCGAGCTGGTGCGGTTCGAACATCTGCTCGAAGCTCGCCTCCGAGAGAAGGCGCCTGCCGTCTTCAGTGACGCCGCCGCGTAGAAGGAACTGCGCCCAGCGCGTCATATCGTGCACGCTAGACCACACTGACCCGGCCGCGTCGGCAAAGTCAGCGGGGAAGTCCCACCTGGCCTGCACAAGCTCGCCGTTGACGAATTCGTACGGCAGCACGTGCGAACTGCCCTCGGGAATGTCCCCGCGAGCCCCGTACGTCTCCTCCATGTCGAGGGGCCGCCAAAGCCTGTCTTGGAGAAAGGCGTGCCAGGACTGGCCACTCACGCGTTCAATAACGAGCCCGGCAAGTTCGTACATCGTGTTCTGATAGATCAGCCGCGAACGCGCCGGCGCGTCCTGCTCCACTTTCTCCAGCAGGCGAATCTGCTCATCCAGCGGAACGGCCTGGAGAAACGTCCAGACATCGGTAGACGGCAGCCCCGTGCGATGGGCGAGCAGGTCCCGCAGTGTCGCCTGCTTCGTCAGCGCAGCGTTGTGGAAACGCAATTCGGGAATGTGGCGCGTTACGCGGTCGTCCAGCTCAAGCTTGCCGTCGTCGGCCAACATCAGTATGCCCGCCGCAACCATCGCCTTGGTGGTTGAGGCGATGGCGAACAGGGTGTGCTCGTCGACGGCGGCGGCCTTGCCGGTGCCAACGTTGCCGAAGCCGCGCATAAACGGCACGTCCTCGTTGCTGACCACCGCGACCGCCATGCCCGGCACGTTCCACAACGCCATGCCGCGCTCCACCTCTGCGGCCAGTTCCGCCGTGTCCTGTGCCAGCGCGGGGCCGGCCAGCGCCAGCGCGGCTACCGCAACGGCAACCTGTGTACGGAGCGTCAGCGCGAGTTTCTGCATCAGTTGTTTCGGCATTAATTTTGGGCCACGTCGGTGCGCCTGCCGGTGCCGCGTATCACCACGTCAATGCGCCGGTTTCGGGCGCGGCCGTCCGCGGTCTCGTTGTTGGCCACCGGGTTCGTTTCACCGTAGCCCGTGGCGTCGATCATGGACGGGTCCACGTCGCGCATGTTGGCCAGCAGATACTGGCGCACCGCCTCGGCGCGTTCCTCGGAGATCCGCAGGTTGACCTCATCGCTGCCGAAGGAATCGGTGTGGCCTTCGATACTCACGGGACTCTCTGGGAACACGCGTATCGCGTCCTGGATCTTTCGTAGTATGTCGAAGTACTGCGAATCGATCTGCGCGCTGCCGGACCTGAACACGAGGCCAATCGGGCGAACGATAACGTCCTGGCCCTGCGTGAAGAGTTCGGCCTCGTTCGCACCGAACATCGCTTCAATTTCACTGAACCGCTGGCGCTGCTCTTCCTGCGCGGCCAGCAGGCTCGACTGCGTGCCGAGCTGGCTGTCGAGCGACTGGATTTCAAGCTCCAGGTCCGAGATCTGGCCGAGGCGCTCCTGCAGCTCATAGGAATCCTTCTGCAACGCCGCGATCTTCTCTGTGATCTGGCCGACGGGTTTGTCGTAACCGTCGTCCAGCTCCGCGACCATGTCGAGGTCACTGGCGATCTTCATGATGGGCTCTTCGGTCATCAGCGCAAACTCTTCCATCGTCATGTCGCGATCACGCACCGGCCTGAGTACCTTCGCCAGGTGAATTGCGTGCTGCGCTTCGTACTTTGCCTGGCGGGCAAGGCTGCGCGGCTCGTCGCGGTCGTAACGGTTCTCGGTGAGCGCCGTTTCCGCCTTCGCGAGCAAGGCCTCGGCCTTCTGCAGCGTCTTCGGCGCGTAGCGGTCGACGCCGTCCTTGTCGGCCTGTTCGATCAGCAGCCGCGTTTCGTCGAGGTAGTTGGCCGGTGCGTGATCGCGACATGACGATGGAAGAGTTTGCGCTGATGACCGAAGAGCC
>JBCAXP010000326.1:0-5590 GCA_038533995.1 Pseudomonadota bacterium | reverse complement strand
GGCGAGCTTCTTAAGTCAGACGAAGGATCCGGTCGACGCAATGGGCGGCAGCATCGCCCAATCGCAAACCTACGCCAGCGTGCTGTCTGCACCGCGACCGCTGCCGGAGCTGGCGCTGGTCGACCAGACCGGGGAGCCTTTCGGGCGCACGCAGCTCGCTGGACGCTGGAGCCTGCTGTTCTTCGGCTTTACGCACTGTCCCGACGTGTGTCCGACGACGCTGAGCGATATGCGTCGGCTGCGCAAAAGTCTCCAGGACCTGCCCGGGACGGAGCAGCCCAACATCGTGTTCGTATCTGTAGACCCGGAGCGCGACACGCCGGAGACCATCGCCTCGTACCTTGCGTTCTTTGACGCCGCGGCGACCGGCCTGACAGGCACCCTTGAGGCCATCGAAGACCTCACCGGCGAGCTCGGCGTTGCGGTCGCCTACCTGCCAGACGAAGAAGGCACCGGTTACACCGTGGACCACACCGCTGCGCTGTTTGCCGTCAATCCGAATGCCGAGCTCGCTGCCATCTTTGTACCGCCTCACAACCTTGAGCACATGGCGTCTGACTGGCGAACGATTATTGCCGGTGCCGCCAGGTGAGGCACGCGGTTCTGCCTCTACTATTGTTGACAGTTGGCTGCAGCCGCGAGGTCACTATTGACGATGCCTGGGTGCGCGCCGCGCCGCCGGGCGCGGGCATGACGGCGGGCTACCTGACGGTTCACAACGCCACGGCGCAGACCGTTACGCTGGTTAGCGCATCCTCAGACAGCCACGGCGACGCCATGCTGCACGAATCCTTCGTGGAAAACGGCACCAGCAAAATGCGTCACCTGGACGACTTGCCCGTTCACGCCAACAGCGACGCTGTGTTCGAGCCCGGTGGCAAACACCTGATGCTGATGGCCCCGACGCACGACCTTGCGGAAGGGGACGTGGTGAAACTCACCCTGCATTTTGCTGACGGAAGCACGATTACGGTAGACGCCGACGTGCGCCGCGACCAGTAGCCCGGAACTGTCATGAGCACTGTCATTAGCACACTGGGCGAACGGCTGTTCATCGGCCTGCAACACGTACTGCCGCAACACCTGGTATCGCGCCTCGTGCATTGGCTTGCGCGCGTCGAAGCACGCTGGTTCTCGCGCCGCTTCATTCGCGTCTTCGCCCGAGCGTTCAAAGTCGACATGAGTGACGCCGAGCAACCGTCGCTCGACAGTTACCCGACGTTTAACGCTTTCTTTACCCGTTCGCTAAGGCCAGACGCCAGGCCGCTCGACGACGCCCCGGACGCCGTGCTTTGTCCGGTCGATGGCACGATCAGCCAGGCCGGGCCGATTGAGAACGGCATGCTGCTGCAGGCCAAGGGTTCACAGTTCTCCCTGCAAAGCCTGCTCGGCAACGACGCCGAACTCGCGCAGCAGCTCGACGGCGGCACCTTCGCGACCATTTATCTGGCGCCGTACAACTACCACCGTATTCACATGCCGCTGGCGGGAACCACGCAGTCCATGCGCCTCGTGCCCGGGCGACTGTTCAGCGTGAACGCTGTGACCGCGCGACGCGTCCCCGGCCTGTTCGCACGCAATGAACGGGTTGTGTGCAACTTCACCACGCCCGCGGGGCCAATGGCGATGGTGCTGGTGGGCGCGATCAACGTCGGAAGCATCGAAACGGTCTGGGCCGGCGAAGTTACCCCCGGCGGCGGCCGTGACGTTCGCACCTGGGCCTACGGACTATCCGACGACAACGCGACAACGCTGGATGCAGGCGCTGAGATGGGGCGCTTCAACATGGGCTCCACCGTCATCGTGGCGTTCCCACCGGGCGCGGTTGTACTCGAGCACTCAATGACCCCGGGCACGACGGTACGAATGGGCGAGCGGCTTGGCCATTGCGTGTAGTTTACCGGCGAACACCGAGCACTGGTCACCAAGTGGGAGCCGCATTGACATCGCCGAATGGGATCATCTCGCTGTTGTCCACGGTAGCTCGCGAGTTGCGAGGTACGCCTATCGCACGTCGACTTTGAGAGGGTAAACGTCGTATGCAAGATCGTGCCACAGCCTGCGATCATCTCGTCTTGCGGCGCTTGGGACGCTGAGAATGCCGGCGGCCAGTGTCCAGAACCCATACAGTGTTCTGCAGCAGGACGCCCATAGCGAAACCGGCTTGTCGGCTCGCAAACCATAGCCAAGCACCGTCGCCCCTACGCTACGCTGCTGGCGAGCCAGCGGAAATGACAGAAGCGCCAGAAGTGCCACCAAAGTAGCAGCGCCCAGTGGCATCAGGAACGCGTCTGCCTCGATGCTTTCGCTCCTTTCAAACGACCAGACGAAGTCGCCGGTAGACAGATACTCGACCCCCACAGCGAGAAGAGTGAATGGAACGACCGTCAAGCTAAAACAGATGTGGAAGTCGATCACGAAGCCACAGCAGCGGCGCACCAGACCGGCAGGGGAAGCTGACCAGGACGAGGGATCCCTGAGAAAGAATGGAAGGCAGTATGCGGCCAATGCTATGAACCATTGGGCAACGTGCACAGGGGCGCTTTCCACAAGCACATTGACGGAGCCGCCCGAACCAGAATAAGAGAAACCCAACGGCTCCGCGCTGAGAAATGGCACGTAAAAAAGCAGTACAGCTATTGTCGAAACGGTTCGGTACTTCACGCAAAAGGAGTCCGAATTCCAAGCTCAGACAAACGGAACGACGTTACAGCGACTCGCTGGTTGCCGCGACATAGATCGTGGCAATCCGTTCAAGGAGCCGGCGCTCGGCGTCGCCGAACCGGGAGAGCTTCGGGCTGTCGACATCGATGACGCCCAGCAGGGTGTCGCCGTCTACCAGTGGTACCACAACCTCAGACGCCGAGGCAGGATCGCAGGCGATGTGACCATCGAAAGCGTGCACGTCCTCCACAACGAGTGAACGTCGCTCGGCTGCGGCAGTTCCGCAGACGCCCTGCCCAATCGGAATGTGGACGCAGGCTGGAAGCCCCTGGAAAGGCCCCACCAGCAGTTCTTCGTTCTTGTAGAAGTAGAAGCCCGCCCAGTTCACGTCATCAAGCGAGGAGTAGATGAGTGCACTTAAGTTTGCAGCCACAGCCACGCTGTCACTTTCGCCTTCGACCAGGGCACGGGCCTGGGCAACGACGAGGTCGTACGCATTGCCAGAAGAGTCGGTCATCGAGCGGGAATCTCCGGATTAAGGGGCAGCTCTGGGTCAGGCGTCAGCATACGCGAACGCCAGCGTCTCGCGCACATCGCTCAAGCCGGCCGCCAGCATGACCAGCCGATCGAAGCCGACGGCGACGCCGGCACAGTCGGGAATACCCGCATGCTGGGCCTGCAACAACGCATCGTCAACCGGCATCAGCGGCTGGCCGCGCGCTTCGCGCCGTCGGTTTTCCGCTTCGAAACGTGCGGCGAGTTCGTCGGCATCGGTGAGTTCGTGGTAGCCGTTGGCAAGCTCAAGGCCATTGACCCAGGTTTCAAAGCGAGCCGCCAGTGGCGGCTCGCCGTCCACGATTTTTGCCAGCGCCGCCTGGGAGGCGGGAAAGCCGTGCACATGCACCAGGCCGTTTCGGCCGAGCTTGGCGCGACCGCGTGCCCATCAGAAGGTCGAGCCACGCATCGCGGTCGGCGCCAAGATCCGGTGAATCCGGCCCGGCGGCTCGTTCAAGCTCTTCGAGTGATGCCGTGTGCGGATTGAGCCCGGCGTGCTGCTTGAAAGCGCCAGCGTAAGTGATCGCGGTGTCTCCGGGCGGCAGGTCTGGTAAAAGCTGTCGAAAGAGTGCCGCAACCTCTTCCATCAGCGCGAAGTGATCGATGCCCACCCGGTACCACTCGAGCATCGTGAATTCCGGGTTGTGGCGCCGTCCGGCCTCGCCGCGGCGGAATACTTTCGCCAGCTGGAACATATCGCCGTAACCGGCGGCCAGCAGCCGCTTCATCGGAAACTCGGGCGACGTGTGGAGGTAGCGACGCTCGCGTCCCTCCACGGCGAAGCTCTCGATGTTGGGATCGGTGTTGGCCGCCTGCGAGAGTGCCGGGGTGTCCACCTCGAGCACGCCGCGCTCTGAAAAGAAGCGGCGAACGGTGGCGGCCATGGCGGCCCTGGTTTCGAGCGTCCGGCGGGTGGCCGTTGGACGCCAGTTGCGCGGCGTACTCAGCCTTTCACGCGGGACACGTACTCGCCACTACGGGTGTCGACACGAATCACCTCGCCCTCTTCCACGAACAGCGGCACCTTGACCACGGCGCCGGTTTCCAGCGTAGCGGGCTTGACCCCGCCCTGCGCCGTATCACCTTTGACACCGGGGTCGGTCTCGGTGATTTTGAGCTCAACGAAGTTGGGGGGCGCCACGAGCAGCGGCTCGTTGTTCCAGAGCGTCACCAGGCACACGTCCTGCTCTCGCAGCCAGTTGCTGGCGTCGCCGACAGCGTTCGCGTCGGCCGCGAACTGCTCGAACGTGTCCTCGAGCATAAAGTGCCAGAACTCCCCGTCGCTATACAGATATTGCATGTCGGTTTCCATGACGTCCGCCGCTTCCACCGATTCGCCGGATTTCATGGTCTTGTCGATGACCCGGCCAGTCTTGAGGTTGCGAACCTTGACCCGGTTGAACGCCTGCCCCTTGCCGGGTTTGACGAACTCATTCTCGACGATGACGTACGGATCGCCATCAATCAGCAGTTTCAATCCGGACCTGAATTCGTTGGTACTGTAGCTAGCCATTTCATTAATGCTCAAATATCTGCACAATATTGCGGTCCGCCATCATACCTGCATCGGGCTCGCGCAGTCAGCATCTTACTGGCAGGCAATCGCAAGAGCCGAGCGGGCCATTGGCACGCCAGGGACACAAGGAGACTGTTGAAATGAGCGTTACCGCCCTCGGCGCAATCCCGGTGATCGTCGCCAGCCGCCAACAGGACGACGTGGAAGCCATCAGCCGCACCCTGCGAAATGCCGGCATGGCGGCGCACTGCCGCTGGATTTCCCAGAGCAAGGATCTCGCCGCGGCCTTCCAGGAATGCGAGGCCGACCTGCTCGTTGTCTTCACCGACGAGAGCCTGCCGCTGGACCTCATGCTGAAGATTCGCGACTCCCGCGCCGCGGATGTTTCGACCATCGTCGTGCAGGACGACGCCAGCGAGTCGGCCATCGGAGACGCGCTGGTCGCGGGCGCCCAGGACCTCGTTTCCTTCGAGAGCACCGCGCGGCTGCAGGCAGTGGCTCAACGCGAGATCCTCGCCAGCCGCCGTGCACGGGAACTCAAGCGCGTCGAGGTCAGCGCGGACAAGGTGCGCGATGCACTGGAAATAATGGTCGCGGAGTCGCCGGATGCGATGCTGCACGTGCAGGAAGGCATCATTGTTTCGGTAAACCCGGCATGGCTGGAACTGTTTGGCTATGCCGACGACGAAGGCCTGATCGGCACGCCGGTCATGGACCTGTTCGACGGTGAAAGCCAGACCGCCATCAAGGGCGCGCTCGTCGCCTGCGCCGAAGGCAAGTGGACCGACCACACGCTCAAGAGCCGGGTGCTGTCCAGCGACGGCAGCACGCTCACCGTCGAAGCGACGCTCGAAG
>JBCAXP010000325.1:0-5615 GCA_038533995.1 Pseudomonadota bacterium | reverse complement strand
ACGTGCACGCCGTGGCCCAGCTGCTCGGCGTAACACCACCGCCACCGTCCTCCGCGGAAACCAGCAACGAGGTCGACGAGGTGATGCGGGCACTCGCATTCCACGGTGCTGCTGGCCTGCGCCAGCCTTTGCAGTTCTTCTCTCGACAATAACCTGGCCGGAACGTCGAGCGACTCTGCGGGATGAACAATCGCGGCCTCGCTGCTGGTTTCCGCGGAGGACGGTGGCGGTGGTGTTACGCCGAGCAGCTGGGCCACGGCGTGCACGTCTGCCGGTGCCCGCAGTAGTAGTACGCCCTGGCTGGCGAGGCGACTTACGTCCGCCGCACGGCCGAAGCCGTAGACGACGAGCACGCGCTCGGTCGACGCGGACTTTCGCAGGGCGCTGATGGCCTCCGGAGTGTCGGCGGTGACCATGGGAATTTCCAGGAGCAGCGCGTCCACAGCGTGCAGCGACAGGTCTGATTCGAAGCGGCGAAGATCCGTTTCGGCGAGCACGACCTTCGAACCGGGGAGGGGGTCGCGCCGCAGCCGGTCAGACAGCGTTTCACCACACACGCCGACTCGCACCGTGCCCGAGACCAGCTGCTCGCGCGTCTGGCTGTGGTCGATGTGGGTGGCGACTCGCGCACGGAGCGCGTCGGTCGTTTCCGAAGCGATCTTGCCGATGCGGTCGCCCCGATCGACCAGCGCCTTCAGCACCGTCAGGCGATCCACGTCGTCGCTTGAATACAGGCGCTGCCCGCCGTCGCTGCGACGGGACTTCACTGCCTCGTGGCGGCGCTCCCAGACCCGCAGCGTGTGCGGTGAGATACCGGTTAACCGGGATACGGTGCCAATGGAAAAGTCCTCGGAATCGGACATACCGTTGCTCTCCTGCCTCGCGTAAGACGAACCCGCGCCACAGTAAGCGGCAGCGACTAATGTTCTATACAATAGCTCGACATTATATTGACAACCATGGGCAGATTGCCACTCAGGCGCGTAGCCGGGGAGATTGATTGATGGGCGGAAGCGGAAAAACGGTGCTGATCCAGGGTGCGAGCCGCGGAGCTGACCAATGAGCGTAGACCATAGGACTGTCCTAGTCCAGGGAGCGAGTCGTGGCATTGGCCTGGAGTTTGTGCGGCAGCTCGCCGCGCGGCCGGACGTTGGCAAAGTGTTCGCGACCTGTCGCCAGCCGGCCGCCGCCGCGGAGCTGCAGGCGCTGGCCGAGGCCCCGGAGGTCGGCGCAGCCGTGGCCCTGGTGCAACTGGACGTGGAGGACGAGGCCAGTATCGCCAGCGCTGCCGAGCGTGTGGGAAGCGAAGCGTTGCAGATCGACCTCTTAATCAACTGCGCCGGCTTGCTGCACGATGCCAGCGGGATGCAGCCGGAGCGGCGCCTTTCGCAGCTCGAGCCTGACAACCTGCTTCGCAGCTACGCGGTCAATGGCATGGGCCCCGCGCTGGTCGTCAAGCACTTCCACCCGCTGCTGCGGGCTGGTGAGCGGCCACTCGTGGCCAACCTGTCGGCGCGCGTAGCGAGCATTGGCGACAACGGTCTGGGCGGCTGGTATGCCTACCGGGCTGCGAAAGCGGCGCAGAACATGTTCACTCGCTGCATGGCCATCGAACTCGGCCGCGGCAATCGCCCGGTCCGCGTTGTCGCGCTGCACCCGGGCACAGTTGATACGGGGCTGTCGAAGCCGTTTCAGAAAAACGTGCCAGAGGGAAAACTATTCCCTGTCTCCAAGGCAGTAGCGCAGTTACTTAATGTGATGGATGAGTTAGAGGACGGTGTGACCGGCCGCTTCTTCGCCTGGGACGGGAGCGAGATCCCCTGGTAGGCCTTGGCTGGCCCTGCCTGGCAAAAGGGGCAGACAAAAAAAGAGCGGCGCCGAAGCGCCGCTAAAAAAGGAGAACGATGCCCCGCCGATTGGAGGGCGCAGGGCAATCGCTCGTTAACCTGCAGGGGGCAGGATTACGGTGTCCACCACGTGGATGATGCCGTTGGACGTTCCAATGTCGGCTTTCACCACGGTGGCGTCATTGATCTTCACGCTGCCGCTGTCGGTGGAGATGTTCACGGCCTTGCCGTTGACAGTCTTGGCGGAGTTCAGCTTCGTGACCGCAGCAGCGTCCACTGCGCCGGGTACGACGTGGTAGGTCAGCACTGCGATAAGCTTGTCCTTGTTTTCCGGCTTCAGCAGCATTTCGACGGTGCCTTCCGGCAGCTTGGCGAAGGCGGCGTCGGTCGGCGCAAACACCGTGAACGGACCATCGCCCTTCAGCGTGTCGACCAGGCCGGCGGCCTTGAGGGCGGCGGCGAGCGTGTTGAAGCTGCCGGCCGCAACGGCCGTGTCGACGATGTCTTTCTTCATCATGGCCGCTTTCTCGCCGTCCATGCTCTTCTCGTGGTGCCCGGCCTGGGCGGGTGCAGCAATCAGCGCGCCAGTAAGAAGCAGTGCCGAGGCGGTGGCTTTGGCAATGCGCAGGTAGTTGCGGGTGGTGTTCGTTGAGTTACTCCGATGACTCGTTGGGTACGCGGAGAATTATGTCATTCGTCTATATTATTTCAAGGTTAAAGCTAGACAATTATGTTCCTGTTTGTATCAACGGCTGGCAGCGGTTGCACAGGAAGAGCCCGCGGCTGCCCACCGAGGTGCGCTCGATCGTCGATCCGCAGGTGAGGCACTCTTTACCTTCCCGGCCGAAGACCCAGAAACGATATTGCCCGTAGGTCAGGCCCTCGGCTTTTGCTTGCCTCGCCATCGAATCGGTGACTGTGAGTCCGCGCGTACGATAGGAACGGCGGCTGAGTTTCAGTGTCTCCCGCCCGAGCTTTAGCAGGGTGGCGTCGTCGAGATCGGCCGGACGGGAAGCGGGATGCACGCCTGCGGTGAACAGTATTTCTGACCGAAGGTAGTTGCCGATGCCGGCAAGGAAGGCCTGATCCAGGTAAAGCGCGCCGAACGAGCGACGGCAGAACTGCGACGCCTTGAGGCGTTCCCGAACGCGCGCCGGGGTTAGCGTCGGGTCGAGAATGTCCGGGCCAACGCGATTGAGAAACGGGTGCTTGTCCAGCTGCTTCGCTGTCAGTACGTCGACGTCGGAGGCGCTGAACAGCCATGCGCTGTGAGTCTCGGTATGAAGGGCGACGCGCAGGCTGCGCTTTGTGTTCGGTAGCTTGTCGCCCCTGGTCGTGTACCAGCGGCCGTACAGCTGGTTGTGGCTATACATCGTCAGCCCGTTGGAGAAGCGGGTGAGCATGGCCTTGCCGCGGGTGTCGATGGCGTCGACCGTTGTTCCCGTCAGCTGTTTTTCAAAGCGCTTCAGCTTCGGAAAGGCAAAGTAGGTCTCGACCAGCTCGTCGCCGACCAGCACCTTGGCGATGCGGTCGGCGGCGAGTCGTATTTCGGGGCCCTCTGGCATACAAGCCTTCGCCGGTCGGCTGGTCGCGCTACTGCGCGAGCGCGGTCTCGATGGCGGCGACCAGCTTCTTGTCGTCGGGCTGCGTGCGCGGGCTGAACTCGGCGATCAGCTTGCCGTCACGGCCGATGAGGAACTTGTGGAAGTTCCATGTTGGGAAGGTACCGGCGTCGTCGGCGAGGGCGGTGAAGAATGGGTGCGCGTCGCCACCCTTGACGGTCGTTTTCTCGAACATCGGGAATTTCACGCCGTAGGTCAGGCGGCAGAACTCTTCGATCTGCTTTTCGGTGCCCGGCTCCTGGCCCAGAAAATCGTTCGACGGGAAGCCCAGCACGGTCAGGCCCTTGTCGCCGTAGTCCTTGTATAGCTTCTCGAGGCCATCGTACTGTGGGGTGTTGCCACACTTGGAGGCGGTATTGACGATCAGCAGCACGTCGCCGCCGTAGGTTTTGTCCAGGTTAACTTCTTCGTCCGATGCGAGCCGGCGGAAGTCCTGGTCGAGGAGCTTGGCGTTGCCAGCCAGCGCGATGCTGGCGGACAGGAGCAGGGTCAAACCAATTAGCGTTTTCATGTGCAGTCCTCTGCAGTTTTTCCAGTCAGTGGGTTATGAGTTCTTTCTAAAGTAGAACCTGAACGTGGTGCACGCCCTTGCGGTCGGCACGCGTTTCCAGGCGCTGCGAAACATGGCCGGAACGGTAGATTTCCGTCCAGTTGATGTCAACGAAATATTTAAACAAAAGGTTTCCGTCTTCGGCGCGTCGTCGAAGAACAGGGCGTTGCATGCGGGGGCCTAGTGAGGCGGGTTCGGGGCTCGGAAGGCCTCGCGCAGCCGTGGCCCGACGCCGCGCAGCTCCCGCAGGCTATGGAGCAAGCCGCGCCACTCGTGGAACGCGATGGTAATCGGGTTGAACGAGTGAATGTTCTTTGTGAGGCCGTAGGTGACAGGCGCCTTCTCGGGCTCAAAGGTACCAAACAGGCGATCCCAGATAATCAGGACACCGCCAAAGTTGCGGTCGATATATTCCGGGTTTGACCCGTGATGCACCCGGTGGTGAGACGGCGTGTTGAAGACCCACTCGAACGGGCCCAGCCGGCCAATGAACTGGGTGTGAATCCAGAACTGGTAGATCAGGCTGGTCGACTGCAGCATGAGCACCATGAGCGGGTGGAAGCCCAGTAGCGGCATCGGCAGCCAGAACCAGAAGCCGGTGAAGGGGGTCGTCCATGACTGGCGCAGGGCGACGGCGAGGTTGTAGTGCTCGCTGCTGTGGTGGTTGACGTGGGCGGCCCAGCCGATGCGCGTGGTGTGGTGGTACCGGTGAAAGGCGTAGTAGCACAGGTCCTCGACCACAAACGCCGCGAACCACACGGCAATGCCCGCCTGCGGCAGGTCGAACAGCCGGTATTGGTAGACAAAGGCAAACAGCGGCACCATCGCCAGCTTCCAAACCGCGCTGATGAGCACGTTGCCAGTACCCATCGTGAGGTTGGCGACAGTGTCTCTAGCCTCGTAAAGGCCAGCATGCTTGCGCGCCACAGACCATTCCACAAGAATGGCCAGCACGAACGCAGGAATGGTGAGATAGAGTAGTGTGCTCATTGTCGCTCCAGCCGGAATATTACTATGCCCTTAAGAATTCCCGAAAGGCTCGAAACCGAGCGCCTGGTGCTTCGCCAGTTCACGGTGGAGGATCATCCCGACCTGCACATGTACTACTCGGACGAGGACTGCATGCGCTACACCGCGGGTCATGCGATGACCGACTGGGAGTCCTGGCGTGCAATGGCGACGATGGTTGGCCACTGGCAGCTGCGCGGCTACGGCCCCTATGCGGTGGAAGAAAAAACCACCGGGCGCGTCGCTGGTCCCATCGGCCTGTGGTTTCCCCATGAATGGCCTGAGCCGGAAATCAAGTACGGCATGGCCCGGCGCTTCTGGGGCAAGGGCTACGCCAGTGAGGCGGTCCGCGCCGTGCGAGACATGGCGGCAGACCACCTGCCCGAGCTTCACCTGATCAGCCTGATCGAACACGGTAACGAGGGCTCGGTCAACGTTGCCCGTGCAGTGGGTGCCCGGAAGGAGGGCGACTTCGAGCTGCGCGGGCGTTCCTGCCACTTGTACCGTCACCGGCGTCCCTGACGTAAAGCCCGGCAAGCGCAAGCGACTGGCCGCTGCTGTAGTACAATGCGCGCCCTTGATTTCCAG
>JBCAXP010000324.1:0-5632 GCA_038533995.1 Pseudomonadota bacterium | reverse complement strand
ATGACGGTGACCGGCGCCGGAAGCTGGGGCAATCGCTACGTGTTCAGCCAGGACGACTACTCGCTGCCTGCGCCATCGGCTACCGTTACCTGGCCCCGGAAGCTGCGGCGCCCGCGCGCGTAGTCGTCCTGGCTGAACACGTAGCGATTGCCCCAGCTTCCGGCGCCGGTCACCGTCATGGCGCCGTCCTGGGTCGCGCCGGACGTTAGCCACGTATTACTGTCGATGGCGGTGCCATCGAATGGCTCACTGAACAACGTGCCGGCCACGTCGGACGCGAGATCGTACACGTGGAACGGCGCAATCCCGACACCGTCGATGTCGTTGCCGGGATCGCCGTCGCCGTCGCTGTCCGCTTCAATATTGAAGTCCCAGCGATAGTCGACGATTGCGAAGTCATCGTCGGAAGCCGCCGCGCTGAAGTAGACCGGCGGACCACCGGCAGCACCCGTAACTACGGCTGAACCGACGGCCGTAGGCGCATCGCCCACAATGACGTTGACCGTTGCCATTGCCGTGTCGGACTGCAGCCCGTTGTCGAGCGTCGTCAGCTCGGCCTGGTACGTGCCGGTTGCGTGGTAGAAGTGACGCGGCGTCGGCCCGCGGCCGCTGTACGGCAGGTTGGCATCGGCCGGGCCGCCCGTTGTATCGCCAAACAGCCACTCGTACTGCTGAATCGCGTTGTCATCACTGGACCCCGTGCCGTTGAAATTCAGCAGGGCGCCAACCTCGACGGTGTACGGTCCACCGGCGTCGGCCACCGGCGCATCCCCGGGTGTGAACGTAATGGTCGTGGAGTCGCTGTTCGCCTGCAGAGCGTTGTCTGTAACCGTGAGCGTTGCACCGTACGTTCCGGGTGTGTCGAACGAACGGTTGACGACTGGCCCGACTTCCTGGGCGGTAATCCTGGCGTTGTCGATTTCAAACTCGCCGCGGTTCACTACAGTATGGTGTCGCAAGCCGCTTTCGATCGAGTGCTCTGACTCGTACAACACCATCCACTCGGCGGTTCCCGCTTCCCGCATTTCATACAGCGCGCCCTGGAATGGCTTCGCCGTGATGCGCAGGTCATAGAGCGTCTCCGGAACGAGCGTGGCAAACGTACCCCGGTTGGAACCGTCCTCGTACACCTGCACGCTGGTGGCATTGAAGTAGATGCCGTAGATCAGCTCAGAGAAGCTGAAGTTGGTGTTGCCAGCGTTCTTCAGGCCAAACATTGCGGTCGCGGAGCCGGAGGGGTTCACCCTGCGCACCTGCGCCTCGAAAACAAGGCCGCCGCCTCGTCCGAAGTTCTCGTTGCTGACCAGGTAACGGTTGCCCCAGGAACCGGTGCCGATAACCGTAATGGAGTCGTTTTGCGTTACGTCGTCGGTGCCCGTCCACGTGCCCGTATCCAGTACCGTGCCGGCAAAGTCATCATCCAGTTCTGGATCGAACGTCCAGACGTAGGTGTTGAGACCCACGTCATCCGTTGATCCGGTGCCGTCAAGCGTCGCCGTCCACTGTCCGAAGCTCGCCGCTTCCTCACCGTAGACATACGGGCCACCGGCGTCCGCCATCGGCCCATTGTTGCCGGTAACCGTGATCATCATGGTGGTGACCGTCTGCTGGCCGCCGAGGTCGGTCACGGTCAACGTCACCGTATAAACACCTGGGGCGGTGTAGCCGTGCGACGTAGTAACGCCTGTGCCGGTATTGCCGTCGCCGAAGTCCCACTCGTAGCTGAAGATGCCGAAGTCGTCGGTGGAACCGCTGGCGTCAAAGTCCACGGTCCAGACGCCGTTGTTCGCCGAGTTTTCGTCGACAACGGCCGGCGCGTCGATAACCGGTACCGGCGGGTCACCCACTGTCACCTCAACCGTCGTGGTGGCTTGAGTCTGCTGACCGGCGTTATCGATCGCGGTCACCGTCAGCGTGTAGGTACCAGTGGCTGCGTAGCCATGGCGCGCCGCGAGGCCGCCGAGGTAGGTGCCCTCGGAATTGAAGCCGGTGGTTGCGCCCAGTGTCTGGATGATGATGGGCTGGCTGGACGTGATCATGTGGGTGCCGGAGCCGGAGGGGAAGTCCTCCGGGGCCAGCGCAAGGAAGTCGTCACGATTCAGCGTGGTAACAATATCGCCGGCATCGATGTTGATCTGCGTGTCATTGTTGGGCGCAAAAATCGCGATACCGTCAGTCAGATTGTGCAGGTAGAACTCGGTGCCATTGCGGCCGGTCGTGAACGACGTGTCGTCGCCGAGCCACTCGATGGTGGTCTGACTCTCGACGGCGCCGCCCCAGACCTCGATGTCACCAGTGCTTTCCACCCGCAGGCGGCGCTGTGTCAGGCCGGTTTCGAACCAGGTATCGCCCGCCGCCAGCGAATTGGTGTACAGCAGTTCGTCGGTATCCAGGTCGAAGACGTTGACATCGGCCGCATCGTACGCGAACGCAGCAAAAGAGCCGCTCGCGCCACTCGGCGTGGCGAAGTAGAACAGCTGCCCCGCTGCTGCCCCGGTAGACGATGGCACAGTCGTGTAGCTGTCGTTGCCGTGCGTCTGCATGGCGATGTTGCCGCTGGCAAGCACGCGGTACACCTGGCCGCTAATCAGCGCGGTAGACGGCTCCCAGTAACTTCCCGCCTCGAGCGTTGCCTCGGCATCCAGGTTGCCTGACGTGTCGAAGATGCGCACCACGGCGTCTTCAAACGCGTAGATATAGAAACCGTCGTTGATGTCATGGTACGAAATGAACTCCCGGCCAACCGGCGAGTTGCCAACGGAGGGCATGAAGGCAGCGTGGTCCGCGAAGTCGGTGAGGTAGGCCGCCACCGGCTTGTTGGAGCGCAGCTTGAAATACAGCCCGTCGGTGTCCACCGAGTTCCAGGTCTGGAAACGGTTGAGGCTGCGGGTCGCGATCACGGCGTCGGTTTCAAGGTCGATCAACTCGACGAAGGTGCCGTCCTCGATGGCGATTACTCGACCGACAGAGGCGTCAGGAATTCCGAAGCCGTACAGGTCGGTGCCGGTCGCAAAGTACGAACCGCTGAAGCCCTGCGCAAAGCCCGTCGTGTGGCTGTTGCCGTCGCCAAAGTCATATTCATAACGCTGCACGTTGACGTCGTCGGTACTGTTGGAGGCGTCCACCTGCAGGGTCCAGATGCCGTTAACCGCGTCGGCCTCGGTCAGAACGTATGGGCCGCCCGCGTCCGCGGCCGGCGGGTCGTTCGGGGTCACGGTTGTGTTAACGACCGCGGTGTCGGTCTGGCCGGCGTTGTCGGTGACGGTCAGCGTCACCGGGTAGTCGCCAGGCGTGTCATACAGGTGAGTCGGGCGCAGGCCTTCGTTGATTGGCGTGACCTTTACGTTGTCGTAGGTCAGCACCTGGTCGAAGGACAGGAGGCCAATGACGCCGTTGCGGTGACTGGGATCTACCGCCTCGGCCTGCAGTGTCTCCACGCCGCCTTCCGGGGTCACGTAAAGCTGCATGCGGTTGCCGATGACAACGAGCCGCAGGTGATACCAGATGCCTGGATCCCAGCCGTCGCCTTCGTCCACGAGAGTGGTGCTGGTGCGCCAGTCGTAGAACCGCCAGAAATCCCAGCTGTTCCTTGAGTACATCAGGAACGTGTTGGTGTTAGCCGAGGTTGGCGAGCCGTGGAACGAAATACCCAGGTAGCCATCTCTGCCGGTATCAGTCGCCATGAAGTCGACTTCGAGCTGGAAGTCGCTGTAGCTCTGGTTCAGCACCTGTAGCCAACGCCACGCGCCTACGGTCTCCGGATAATGGAGTTGCCCGTCGACGACTTCCCACACCGAACTGGACGACTGGGTCCACTCCTGGCCGTTCGTGAAGTCGCCGTCGTTGAAGTTGTCGGTGATCGCGTTGATCTGCGTCGTGTCACCGTCACCCCAGTCAATCTCAAAGTTGGTGATGCCAACGTCGTCACTCGATGACGACAGGTCGTACGTTGCGGCGTACTCGCCGAGCGACGCGGTGGTTTCATCCACCACGCCTGGACCCGTCAGGCCGGCAACCGGCAATGCACCGGCCTCGACCGTAACAGTGGTCGTGGCTGAGGTTGATTGCCCCACTTCGTCGAATACGGTGAGCGTAACCGTGTAGACACCGGCTGCGTTGTAATTCAGCAGCGCCATCGCACCGGTGGCGTCAATCTGAATGCCGTCGCTGCTGTCCAGGTCCCATTGGTACTCGGCAATCGACGTGTCGCTGTCGCTGGAAGCGCTGCCGTCCACGATAAGCGACCAGTTGCCGTTGCTGGCGCTGGCTTCAGTTACGGTGTACGGGCCGCCCGGGTCCGAAACCGGGAAGTCACCCAGCACCGTCACGACAAAGGCACGCCGGTCGGTCTGCCCGTCTTCGTCGGTAACCGTAAGCACAACCGTGTAGACGCCCTCATCGGTGAATGTATTGCTGACGTTCTGGCCGCTGGCGGTGTTGCCGTCGCCGAAGTCCCAGTCCCAGCTCACAATGGTGCCGTCGTCGGTGGAGGTGCCACCGTCGAAGTTCACCGTGCCGTTCTCGTTGA
The DNA here is from genome assembly GCA_038533995.1 of Pseudomonadota bacterium. Classification (GTDB taxonomy): domain Bacteria; phylum Pseudomonadota; class Gammaproteobacteria; order Steroidobacterales; family JBCAXP01; genus JBCAXP01. The sequence goes on along the minus strand of JBCAXP010000324.1, from coordinate 1,104 downwards.
TGACGTCCTGGTCGAGATCGCCCTGCGCGGTCGGCTGGCCAAGCACGCGGCCGGCCGGCGCCGAGACACCGAGCACGTTGCCAGGAATATTGCCGATCTGGACACGCTCGCCAAAGGTGGCGTCACCGTTGCCCGGGTAGTACCAAAGGTTGTCGGAGGTCCAGTCGACCACCGCCATGTCGAGATTGCCGTCGAGGTTGAAGTCGAAGGAGGCGTAAGCGCCGAGGTTGTTGGTATCCAGCGACGGCGTCAGCACGCCGGCCTGGAAGGTGCCATCTCCGTTGCCCTTGAAGAAGTAGGCGTCACCGGAACTCGAGTTCATGGCGAAGAAATCAACGAGCTCGTCGCTGTCGAAGTCGCCAAGCGCAAGAGCGTAGGGGTCGTTGCCAGGATCGCCAGCCACGGACGTCGTGAAGTTGCCGGCACCGTCGCCGAGATACAGAGACACCGTGCCGTTGTTGATTGCCCGAACGATGTCAGCGTTGCCGTCATTGTTGACGTCCAGCGCGTCCAGGCCGCGGCCGGTGGCGCCGGTATCGGGCAGCAGCGAAGACGTGAAGCCTGTCTCTACCGTTCTGCGGTAGCCGCGCACGTCGTCAAACCAGAACTGGCTGCCGTCCGGAGCATTGTTCGCCGTGTACCACTCCAGCTCCGTAATCGCCGTTGAGGACGGACTGGCGACGAGCACGCGGTTGTAGAGATCGATAGTAACGGTGTGCCACTGATCGTCATCGATGAGGGTGATCGGGTCAACGGGGAGGTACGTGCCCGGCAACGCCGATGCGGTGCCGGCTACGAAAACGCGCCCGAAGCCTGAGACATTAACGTCCAGTCCGACCGGGGTACCGGCCGGTATGCGGTAGGACAATTCCACAATCGGCGCGTCGAAAACGTCCCAGCTCGACGGGTTGATGTCCACGCTAAGGCAGGAGTTGTCATTGCTCGCTTCGACACGAAGCGACCAGTCGCCGCTGGCCGAGGTGGTGTCATCCCGCTGTGGCGCCGCCGTGCTGCAGGTTTGCGAAGCCCAGCCCGAGTTGGCAACTTCACGTTCGGCGCGGAAGACTTTTTCTCGTCGGACTTTGAAATTGACAACTCGGGCTG
>JBCAXP010000323.1:0-5655 GCA_038533995.1 Pseudomonadota bacterium | reverse complement strand
GGTGCCTTCAACCAAGGAGCCCGATCCTTACATGCACGTTTTCCTGGATGCCGGCATGGGCAACGTGCTCGCGTTCTTTGAACTGCCGACAAAGGCTGACATGGATCGCGACCACAACACGCCAACGTGGGTGCAGCACATCGCCTTCGAAGTGGAAAACTACAAGGCGCTGCTGGCCGCCAAGGAAAAGGTCGAGGCAGAGGGGCTGGACGTTGTTGGGCCGACCAATCACGGTATCTTCCAGTCGATCTATTTCTTTGACCCGAATGGCCATCGCCTGGAGCTGGTGGCCAACACCGGTACGCAGGAACAGCTCGACGAACTCAAGCGCGTGGCGCCTGCCATGCTCGAAGAGTGGAGCCAAACGAAAAAGGCGCCGCGCCACGCGGCATGGCTGCATGAACTCGAATTCCACGATGAATAAAAGGGGTGACGCATAAATGAAACTGGCATCGCTCAAAAACGGCCGCGACGGCCGCCTGGTGGTTGTCTCAACCGACCTGTCCCGCTTTGTGCCGGTAGACGGCATCGCGCCGACCCTGCAGGCCGCCCTCGACGACTGGGCCAACGTGTCCGCCGCACTGGAAGCCGCTTCTGGCGAGCTCAACGCAGGCGGCGGCGAGCCGTTTGACCCGGCGGCGTGCGAGTCGCCGCTTCCGCGCGCCTACCAGTGGGCCGACGGCTCTGCCTACGTGAATCACGTGGAGCTGGTGCGAAAGGCCCGGGGCGCAGAGATGCCCGAGTCGTTCTGGACCGACCCGCTGATGTACCAGGGCGGCTCCGATGCGTTTCTCGGACCGCGCGATGCAATCCCCGTGGCGGATGAAGCCTGGGGCATCGACTTCGAAGCCGAGGTCGCGGTGATTACCGACGACGTGCCCATGGGCGTGTCCGCCGCCGACGCGGTCAGCCACATCAAGCTGATCATGCTCGTGAACGACGTTTCCCTGCGCAACCTGATTCCTGCAGAGCTGGCGAAAGGCTTTGGGTTCTTCCAGTCGAAACCGTCGAGCGCCTTTTCGCCGGTCGCGGTGACGCCGGAGGAGCTCGGTGCGAGCTGGGCTGACGCCAAGGTGCACCTGCCGCTCCTGTCCACGCTCAACGGCAAGCTGATTGGCAAGCCGGAAGCTGGCGTGGACATGACCTTCGACTTTGGCCAGCTCGTGGCCCACGCTGCCAAGTCCCGCCCCTTGAGCGCCGGCTGCATCATCGGCTCCGGCACGGTGTCGAACAAGCTGGACGGCGGCCCCGGCAAGCACGTGGAAGACGGCGGCGTCGGCTACTCCTGCATTGCCGAGATTCGCACCATCGAGACCATCAACGATGGCAAGCCAACGACGTCATTCATGGAGTTCGGTGACCGCATCCGCGTGGAAATGAACGACGCCGACGGCAAGTCGATCTTTGGCGCGATTGACCAGGTGGTCGAGAAGTACGCCGTCTAATCCGTTCAGCGCCGTTCCCTTTGCGGAAACGGCGCTGAACCGTGATCTGCTGCGAGTCGGCGTCAGGCCTTTCGACGGCCAAAGAGGAAGGCAACGCCAGAGAGCATTAGCCAAACGGCACCCGGCAGGGGGACGGCCGACACGTTCAGATTATCGTAGACCATCCCCGTTGGATTGAAATCGTTCTTGGGTCCGACGCCAAAGGTAGTGTTCTGGAAACCGATGGTGAAGGTCTCGCCAACGAACGACTCTTCAATAGTGATGGACAGTGCGAGTCTCGTCCACAGGGTGCCGACGTATTCAACCTCGGCACTCGTATAAGCCAGGGAGTCGAAGCTGCCGTCGGAAGTCTTCTGAATGTTGATAAAGGCGTCAGCAAAGCTCGGGTCGGCAATATTTCCCTGCTTCACGTCGAACGAGAACGTGTAGGTTTTGCCGACGTCGCTCAGTTCGAGCATGCCGACGGAGTTGAAAACAACCGCCGTCAGCACCGCTGTGCTGTCAGCGTGATCGGTGTTGTTGTAGTCGCCGTAGACCACCAACTGGTTGGCGCCCTGATCCGGGCCGCCCTGATCAGTGGCAATGCCGGAAAATGCAGCCTGGCCATTGGGTGCCGGAAACGCGAAGTAGTCGTAATTGCCGTTCGCCGAGGAGTTCGTCACGATCCCGCCGACCAACCAGCCGGAGTTGCCCAAGGCGTCCGGATCGTTTGGATCCAGTGATTCAAAGTTCTCGCTGTAGGAAAACGCACTGGCGCCTGAAGCGTAAATCAGTGCACTCAAAGCGACGAGACTCGCGGTGGTTTTTCTGAACGTCATTCGGGGCTACCTCTTGTGTTGGCGGCCTAACCCACATATCAGCGATGATGCGCTCTTTACGGAGATTTTCTGTGATCAGGGTGCACAGAGAACGGACGCTTGTTATTTTCGTTGGTCCCTGAAGTCTCTGACAATGGACGAGAAAAGGCGAGAAAGCAAACGAGAGCTGGGGTCGGACCACAGAATGTGCTGCCATTCCAGCGCTGAATTCCTTAGAACCAGAGTTTGGATGGCTTAGGATTCGTTTTTTCCGTCGGAAGCGCTCTGTAAGTACATCCAGCCAGTTGGAAGCCCCTGTCGCCTTAGCAGCCGTTTTCGGGGTCGAAACGACGTTCTAAGCCCGCACAAACGCAATCCAAGTGACTTGCTCCTGTTTATGCAGCACCAACAGTGGTCCGACCCCGAACCTACTCTGCTTGCGCGCTGGGGCCCGGAGCCGCGAAGAAGAACTGCTTCATAATGGCCAGGTCGCCAAAGTTGACGGTTCCGTCCTGGTCAAAATCAGCATCGGTATCCGCGACGCTCAGCCTTACGGCCCAGGTATCACGCCAGCATCACCGTGTGATGTCGATTTAGTCTCGATCGCCCACGGGGTTGGCGCTACCGTTTACAGCGCGAACAGTTTGCTTACAGCAACGCGGAAGCCGCGGAGCAGGCCGCCAGCGGTGAGCATGTCCAGCCCCGCAAGGGTACGGGGCGCGAGGATGTCACGGTACGTCACAACTACTTCGTTCTGCGGATCTGCCACCCATACCATGGCTGTGCCCGCTGCCAGGTAATCGGCGACCTTTTCGTGCATTTCCGCTCGGGTGTTTCCGGGTGACAGCACTTCCACCGCCAGGTCCGGCGCACCGGGAATCAGTTTCGATTCGTCTTCCAGCGCCAGGTACCGTTCACGACTGACGAGCGCGATATCGGGCGCACGCACCGTGTCTGGAGAGCGGTGCAGGATGAAACCGGCGTCGCACGTCAGCACGATGAAACCTGAATCCACCGCGGCTTTGTGTAGTTCAAAATTAATGCGCGACGCCACGCGGCCATGGCGCCCGCCTGGTGGTGGCTCTGAGACCAGCTGTCCCCGGACGAGTTCATGGTGATACTCGTCGGCGGGCATCGCATACAGGTCGCTTATTCCGAGGTGTTTGCTTCTACTTTGAACCATCCCTTGACCCTAGCAGAAATCCGGAGGCCTCACGAAGAGCGAAATGCCGCAATTGGCGAAATAAGGCAAGAGCGGCAACTACCCCAGAAAAGACGCGTTTTTCCGGCCGCGTTCCCGTGAAGTTCTTTTCTCCCGCACAAGAATCGAAAAAAAATGGGGGAATTTACCCAGCATTTACGTATTGGTAGCTATAGCCAAAGAAAACAATATGGGGTGTTACACCAATGAGCGCACAACACTGTTTCAACCGCTGGGTCGCCATGCCCACACAATTGCTGAAGAATCCTGACTTGGCCGAGCATGCGGCCTATCGCGATACAGTGAAACTAATGGCACAGGGGAAGCTCACCGATACGATTCGCAAATCGCCCAAGGAAGACCCGCAGGCGATCCAGAAAATCCTGCGGTACACGACGCTGTGGGAACAGCTCGAGCGCGACGTGGCCATGTGGTACGGCTACTGCAACGGCAACGGCAAGGGCGCCCAGTTCATGCTGAAGATCTTCACGATGTTGCGACGCGGCGTTCTATATCGCCGCGGCGACGGCACCTGGGGCGATTTTTCGGTCGGTTTTCCCAACGCACCCGTGGCTTCGCTACTGTCGCACGGCGGGAGAATCCTGATTCTGCTGCCGGCCTCAAATTCCTCGTCGCGGGTTTACGCCCACAAGGCCGGCAAATTTTTAAAGGGCGCAACGTACGACATCCTGACCTCGTGGACGGACAGCCAGCACAAGTCCATGGGCAAAACAAAGAACTGGAAGAGCGTGGGCTCCCGAATTTTGTCCCCGATCGGCTCTGCCCTGTCGCTCGGTCACAAGACCTATGCTGCCGGTGACGATCGCATCTGGAACCATATCGGCGGCAGGACCGCCGTGCACTCTCGGATGTTCGCCACGCACTCAACGGTAGTCAATCGCGACCCCGAGCGGCTGCCCGGCAACCGCTTTCTCTGGTTCACGGAAGAAAAAGCCAAAGGTGGCACTCACCACTTGAGCAACGTGAGAGACTCCATGATGGGGCGCCACTACTTCAAGGACGTAGCCCTCGGCGGCGTGGGCAACTACAACCCGTTCAGCGGCGTGAAGATCAAGAAAGACGGCGCTCACGGACACGTCTACATGAACTACCGCGCACCGCAGTACCACGACTTTGGTTGCCTGCTGATCGGCTGTGAAGGTTCCAATGCCGGCAGAAAAAACCAGTACGGCAAGGTGCATGATGCCAATGCGACCAAAGGCGAATTCTCCGCCACCGGAGGCGTGAAATGGGGTATGCCAAACTCTCTCGGCCATTGTCTGGGCACAAACCTGTACGAAGCGAGCGGCAAGAACGACGTCACCACGTTCGTGTGCGACTTGTCCGAGATGAGCAACAGCGAATTGAAAGCGTACATCGACGTCAATTTGATGGGCCCGGCCGACCTGCATCGGCCACCGAACCGCGTCTACCCGGCCGATTGGACGAAATTCGACAGGCGCAGGGCGGCCTAGGCGCCTCTGGATCGCAGCGGTTTTTTCGAGCGCTCATGGCGGCACACGGAGGTGCCGCCTTTCTCACCGCGACGCAGTTGCTGACTGCGCTGGCTGCCGCCTCGGCTGGCTTTTGAGTGTTCAGCGTCCGAGTGATGTATCGACGGCGCACGCACTGGTGTGGGTGGCGGCACGTCCGAACGTTTGTAGCATCTCGTCCGCCCGGTCGGTGATGATGCCGTCAACGCCCAGGTCTGCATAGGTCTCGGCCCTGGCAAGGTCGTTGATAGTCCATACGTAGACTTCAAGCCCCTCGGCTTTCACGGTTTCGATGAACGTCTGATCAATGAACCGCCGGCCTTTCATGTTCACGCCGTCAATCGCGTGTTGCGACAGGCGCTCAAGGAGCGGTTCCGGTTTCGGCGTAAAGAACAGCGGCGGTTTGCGTCGTAACCTCCAAAGCACAAAGTAGCGGCTGTCAGGGAAGTGCCGCTTTAGCTCCGCGAGTGTGGCCATACGCTCGCTCTGAAGCGCAAGTCGTGTCGGCTCGATGCCGGTCGCGTGGATCGCTTTGATCAGCGGCGGCAACTGCTCGTCGCCAACCTCCTTCAGGTCGAGCAGGTAGTAGCCCTTGCCCGGATCAGAGGCCAGCGCGTTAACGAGCGTTGGTGTGGCTTCTGTGCCCGCAAGACGTTGGATCTCCTCGAACGGCAGGCGGGCAACGCGCCGTTGTTGGATCTTCTTGTCGTGGGTTGGAT